>JBIQLO010000135.1:0-10830 GCA_044464175.1 Planctomycetaceae bacterium
CGACTCATCCCCCGCCGGAGGGATTGTTGGTGTTGGGGGCGGGGTCCCAGGGATCGATCGCGCCGATGGCTTCATTTGGCGGAGTGATGCCAACGTGCATGTCCAGAAAGAGATAGTTGGAGCCGAGTTTTACGCCGTGGCGGTATTTTTCCACGCGGGTGTCGAAGTCGCCGATGTCCATGTAGTAGTCGAGGCGGTCGGATTTTTTCTCGCCCATGACCACGACCATGTCGGGAGATTTCCCGCCAAGGTTGCCGCCGGAGTAGCGGATGTTGCGCTGGCCCAGATGCTGGTTGAGGATGTAGGAATGTGCCTCGGCCGGTTCAACATCGGCCGGGCAGAGCAGGATCGGGTTGTTCCAGGTGGCGGGCGTGAGCACGTGGCTGGGCCAGCGGGCTTGGCGCACCTCCTCGGCGTAGGGGGGCGGGCCATCCACGCCCATGCCCGGGCCGGAGGGGAAGAGCCAGCCGTTGTTGCTGTTGGAATAGGCGAGCATGGCCAGCCCGATCTGGCGCATGTTGGAGGCGCATTGAACCATTTTGGCCTGCTCTCGGGCGCGATGCAGGGCGGGCATGAGGATCGCGATGAGGACCCCGATCAGGCCGATGACGACCAGCAGCTCTACCAGGGAAAATCCAGTTTGCCGGGATGGGAAGGGGTTTGAGCGCATCTGGCGGGTCCTCTGTAGCATTGGGTGGGTCATGACGGGGCTGTTCAATTCTCGGCCGAGGGGTTGTTGGTGTTGGGGGCCGGATCCCAGGGGTCGATGGCGCCGATCGCTCTGTCGGGCGGAGTAATGCCCACGTGCATGTCGAGGAAGAGGTAGTTGGAACCGAGCTTCACACCATGGCGGTATTTTTCCACCCGGGTGTCGAAGTCGCCGATGTCCATGTAATAGTCCGGGCGGTCGGATTTCTTTTCGCCCATGACCACCACCGTGTCGGGGGAGTTGCCTCCCAGATCGCCGCCGGAATAGCGGATGTGGCGCTGCCCCAGGTGCTCGTTGAGGATGTAGGAATGCTCGGCCGCCGGTTCGAAATCGGCCGGGCAGAGCAGAATGGGATTGTTCCAGACGGGGGGCGTAAGGACATGGGCCGGCCAGCGTTGCTTGATGCGGTCTTCGGTCAGCGGGCTGGTGTAGCCGTAGATGCCCAGGCCCGAGGGGAAGAGCCAGCCGTTGTTGCTGTTGGCGTAGGCGAGCATCGCAAGTCCGATCTGGCGCATGTTGGAGGCGCACTGGACCATCTTCGCCTGCTCTCGGGCGCGATGGAGGGCGGGCATGAGGATGGCGATCAGGACCCCGATCAGGCCGATGACGACCAGCAACTCCACCAGGGAAAATCCATCGCGACGGGAGGGCAGATGCAAGGCTCGGATTGTTTGCGGCGTTGGGTGATTCATGACAGGACCTGTTCAACCCTCCGGGGTGGGATTGTTGGTGTCGGGAGCCGGGTCCCAGGGATCAATCGCGCCGATCGCCTTGTCCGGCGGGGAAATTCCCACATGCATGTCCAGAAAAAGATAGTTGGACCCGAGCTTGATGCCGTGGCGGTATTTCTCCACGCAGCGGTCAAAGTCGCCGATGTCCATGAAGTAGTCGGCGACAGTCGATTTTTTCTCGCCCATGACGATCACCGTGTCGGGCGTATGGCCGCCCAGGTCACCGCCGGAGTAGCGGATGTGGTATTGCGACAGGTGCTGGTTGAGGATGTAGGAGTGTTGCTCATCCGGCTCGAAATCGGCCGGGCAGAGCAGGATCGGGTTGTTCCAGGTGGGGGGAGTGAGGACATGGGTGGGCCAGCGTAGTTTGCGGCGGTCGTCGGTGAAGGGGGCGGTCGCCCCGTATTCGGGCAGGCCCGAGGGGAAGAGCCAGCCGTTGTTGCTGTTGGAATAGGCGAGCATGGCCATGCCGATCTGGCGCATGTTGGAGGCGCACTGGACCATCTTTGCCTGCTCTCGAGCACGGTGGAGGGCGGGCATAAGGATGGCGATGAGGACTCCGATCAGGCCGATGACGACCAGCAGCTCCACCAGTGAAAACCCACGTTGTGGGGGACGAACGACTGCCCTGCGCATTTGGTCCTTCCCGTCAAATCATGTGTCTATGGGCCTAAACGCCGGGCCGGGCGATTTATTGCCCACGCTTCCCATTTTGGCACTTCCGTCTTACATTTTCCATTATCATGATCGTCCTGATCGACAATTACGATTCGTTCACCTACAACCTGGTCCAGAAGATCGGCGAGGTGGCGCCGCGGCAGGAGCTGCGCGTCTTTCGCAACGACAAGGTGACGCTCGATCAGATCGACGAACTGAAGCCGAGCCATATCGTCATCTCCCCCGGCCCCTGCACGCCGCGGGAAGGGGGCGTCTCCAATGACGTGATCCGCCAGTTTGCCCCCACCACGCCGCTGCTGGGGGTCTGCCTGGGGCACCAGTGCATCGGCTTTACGTTCGGGGCCGTCGTGGAACGGGCCCAGCGGCTGATGCACGGCAAAACCGACCGGATTTATCACGATGAACGGGGGATTTATGCGGGCATGCCCAACCCTTTCACGGCCACGCGCTACCACAGCCTGATCATCCGCCCCGGTACGCTGCCGGCGGAATTTGATGTGGTGTCGTGGACCGACCAGAAGGAGATCATGGGCATCCGGCACAAGACCTGGCCGCTGGAGGGGGTGCAGTTTCACCCGGAGAGCTTCCTGACCGAGCATGGGGAGCGGCTGCTGGCGAACTTTCTGAAGCAGGGGTGAGGCGCTCCTGCGTAGTTGTCAATTCGTCACTTAAATGCAGGTGTCGTTTCTTGACGTGGGCGAGGTTGCATATTATACTGGCCTGTCTTTTCGGTTGAGTGGATCCTGGGGGTGCAATTTTAAGACAGGGAGCCCTTTCACCGTGGCCAAAACCAGCAAGAAGACCAAGCGGCCGGCCCGTTCCGCGGCGGCCAAGCCTGCCAAAGCCCGGACCACCGTTAAAAAGAGCGTGAAGCGCACACCCGCCGCCGCGCGGAGCGGGGGTGGCAAGTCCAAGGCGCCAGCGCGCAAGAGCAGCCGGCCCGCCGCCTCGCGGACCCCGCGCAAACGGGCGACCACCACCTCGGCGGCGCCGAAGAACCAGGCGGGCCTGGGGCAGCGCGACCTTCAGCACTATGCCGAACTGTTGCTGGCCAAGCGCCGGGAGTTGGTGGGGGACATGAGCTCGATGGAGCGCGAAGCGCTTCGCAGCGCGGGGGGAAGCAATCTCTCCAACATGCCCATCCACATGGCCGACATGGGGACGGACAATTACGAGCAGGAATTCACGCTGGGGCTGATGGAAAAAGACCGCCAGCTCCTGCGCGAGATCAACATCGCCCTGGGTAAAATCCAGAACGGCACCTACGGCATCTGCGAGGGCACCGGCAAGCCGATCGGCAAGCCGCGCCTGGAGGCCCAGCCGTGGGCGCGCTACTCGATCGAGCATGCCCGAAAGCTGGAAAAGCGGATGGGGCGATAAGCCGCAAGGCGCGGAATGACGGAAAATCTGAATCTCCCCGTGGCCGTTACGCCATAGAGAGCGGCCTTACGTCAGGTTTTCCGGATTGAGCCCCTTCAATTCCTCGAGGACGAACCGGCCGTCTTGGCGGATCAGCTTGTCGTCGAAATAGATTTCCCCGCCGCCGGCCTGGGGGTCCTGGCGCATCACCAGGTCCCAGTGAATCTGGGATTTATTTCCGTTGCTCGCCTCGTCGTAGCATGCGCCGGGCGTGAAGTGGATGGAGCCGGCGATCTTTTCATCGAACAGGATGTCCTTCATCGGTCGCGTGCAGTGGGGATTGAGGCCGATGGCGAACTCGCCGACATAGCGGGCCCCCTCGTCGGCGTTGAGCACGTCGTTGAGGGCGGCCGAATCGCTGCTGGCCGCGTCGACGATCTTTCCATCCTTGAACGTCAGCCGCACATCCGTGTGGGTCACGCCCCGGTAGATGGTGGGGCAGTTGAACTGGATGATGCCGTTGACGCTGGTGCGCACGGGGGCGGTGAAGACCTCGCCGTCGGGGATGTTGCGGTGCCCATCGCATTTGATGGCCGGGATGTCCTTGATGCTGAAGGAGAGGTCCGTGGCGCCGGGGCCTTTGAGGCGCACGCGGTCGGTCTTTTCCATCAGCGCCTTCAGCGGCGTCATCGCCCGGCTCATTTTGGCGTAGTCGAGGGTGCAGACGTTGAAGTAAAAATCCTCAAACGCCTCGGTGCTCATCTCGGCCATCTGCGCCATCGAGGGCGTGGGCCAGCGCAGCACCACCCAGCGGGTCTTTTTCACGCGGATGTCGTGGTGGACCTTCTGCCAGACGGTCTGCTCGTAGAGGCGCTGTTTGTCGGCCGGGATGTCGCTGTTTTCCGAGACGTTGAAGCTGCCGCGCGCGCCGATGTAGCACTGCATCTTCTCCATCTGGTGCTTCTCCACATCCGCGATCAAATCCCACTGGGCCTGAGTTCCCATGCGCATCAGGGCGCGGTTGACGCGGTTGCTCTTGAGCAGCACCTGCGCGCGTCCCCCGGCGGCGTCGGCGGAGCGGGCCAGGGCGATGGTGAACTCGTGCGGCACGTCGATGGCCTCGATGAGGATGTTTTCATCCTTCTTCAGGGCGCAGGAATAGTTGATCAGCAGGTCGGCGAGTTTTTGGATGCGGGGGTCGATCATGGGATTACGTTGTACCAGAAATGCTTTGTGGCGGGTAATTCTAGAAATCCTGCGATGGCAGACGGGGCATGCACCGGCCCATCTACCTGCGATTAGTACGACAAAACAAACCTCGCGCAGGCCACCCATCCAATGAGTGAGGCCCACAGGCCGCATCGCGCCCATGGCTGGGCGGACCGGGCGTGACGGGACAGCACCCAGGCCGCCAGGGGGATCAGCAGGAGGAACGGAACCTCGAATAATTGAGTTGTACTTGCGGTGAGTTGTCCCGTACCGCAATAGCTGTTGCGGGCCGCGACGGAGGAGAGCGACAATCGGATCACATAGGAAACGATGCCGCCGGCCGAGAGGAGCGATATGGCCGCGGCGACGGCTCCGAGCCAAGGGCGGCGCACAGGTGCTCGCGGGATCGAGGCATAGTCTAGGGGGAGAGGCGCCGAGGGATCGGGAGACGTTCCCGGCAGGTTTAACGGGAATCCTTGCCCGGTCATCGGGCGAGGGTGAAACCGGCGGGCAGTGAGGTAGGCGATCAGCCATGACAGCAGGCCCGCGCAAATCACCATGTTTGCAATGCGCAGATAGAGCCACGGCCCACCTGTCAACCATTTCATGTCTAACAGCCAATCGACCGGGACAGGGACGTTGCTGAGGTAGATCAGGCCATCGTTTAAGAGACGTTCAAAGCTCCATCCCGATGGATGCTGTGGCGGTCCGAAGGAGGCCATCCCCACGCTAAACCCGATGAGGAAACCGAGAGTTCCAAAGAGTGGTGACAGAATGAGGAAGCAGAGTACGGCAAGGGTCCAAAATAGACGACGGTAACGGGTCATGAAAAGGGCCTTGATCGGCGGAAACAGTTTATGTCGCTTTCACCAATGCGTAAATCTTGTCGTGCGACTTGAGGGCGTAGGGGTAATCTTGGCTCGCCCTACACCCTGTACATGGTGTCTGCGAAAGCCCCCCACCCTAACCCTCCCCCGGATTACCGGGGGAGGGAACAAGAGGGTCTAATTCCAAGTGAAATGACGGTCTACTCAAGACGGGCAATTGCGTCACCCTACCGGTCAAACTGCGCGTCGAAGGCCAGGTTGGACGGCTTGAAGTCGATGTCGCGCAGGAAGGCGGCGGCTTCGGCGGCGCCGTGCTCGCGGTCCATGCGGCTGTCTTCCCATTCGACGCTCAGGGGGCCGCGGTAGCCGATGTCGTTGAGGGCGACGATGATGTCTTCAAAGACGATGTCGCCGTGGCCCAGGGAGCGGAAGTCCCAGTAGCGGCGCGGGTCGGCGAAGTCGGTGTGGCCGCCGAAGACGCCGACGGTGCCGTCGCCGTGGCCCCACCAGGCATCCTTCATGTGGGCGTGGTAGATGCGGTCGGGGAAGGTACGGATGAATTTCACATAATCGACGCCCTGGTAGCCGAAGTGGCTCGGGTCGTAGTTGAAGCCGAAGCGTTTGTGCTTTTTGACGGCCGCCAGCGCCCGCTGGGCCGAGGCGATGTCGAAGGCGATTTCGGTGGGGTGCACCTCCAGGGCGAAGTTGACGTTCACCTTGTCGAAGGTGTCGAGGATCGGCCCGAAGCGTTTGGCGAAATCGTCGAAGCCCTTTTGCCAGTAGGCCTGATCGGTCGGGGGGAAGGCATAGATGGCGTGCCAGACGGAGGAGCCGGTGAAGCCGTTGACGACCGCGCCGAAGCCCTTGATGGGCGGGCATTTGTCGGCCGGTCGGGCGTCCATGAATCTGCGGCAGGCTTTGCCGGTGTCGCTGATGCGTTTGGCGGCCCGCTTGCGCACGCCTTCGGGATCGCCGTTGCCCCAGATTTCCGGCGGGAGGATCGCCTTGTGCCGCTCATCAATCAAATCGCACACCGCCTGCCCCACCAGATGGGCGGAGATGGCGAAGCAGTTCAGCCCATGATCGGCCAGCATCTCCCAGCGGGTTTTGACGTATTTTTTATCCGCCAGCGCCTTGTCCACCTCGAAATGATCTCCCCAGCAGGCCAGTTCCAAACCGTCGTACTCAAACTCGGCGGCCTTCTTGCAGAGCGTCTCCAGCGGCAGATCGGCCCATTGGCCGGTGAACAGGGTAACGGGGCGAGCCATGCGATCCTCCTGTAAGGGTTGCGAGGCGATTGCTTTTCAATCAGCCCCAGGGATTTTGTCAGGTGGATTACTATACCGAGGCGCGGGCGGCAAGGGGAGGGGGATTCATAGCCCCACGCGGCAGCTGAAGCCGCCGCTACGATTTTGCACGATAAAAAAGGAGGGACTCATTTCACCGCCGGTCCGAAGGGACGAAGTTCAGAGGGCAGCGGCAACCGTCGGGGGGCGTCGCCTTCCAGGGCATAGACCTCAATTCCGGCCAAGAGCCCCGACGATTCGAAAATGAAGGCGCCGCTCACTTTTCCTCCATCATCGAAAACATAGTCCCCCAAAGGATGAACACCCCCATGAGGGATTGGATGCCCGTCTATCGCGAAGTTAATGCTTGCGCAGCCACATGGGCAGCGCCATGGCGTCACGCTTGCGCGTTCAAGTTGATCGATGAATGGCATCGCCTCCGGCTCGCCGTGTTGCAGCATCCAGAGGGCCAGTTGATATTCATCGTGCGATAGCGGGCGGTTTTCAGAAGTTGGGAGGCCCTGAGATTCCATCTCGTCTCATTCTGATCAAACGCCTTCAGGCGATCAACTCATTTTGCCCCACAGATTGGGCAGTTCCGAAAGGCGGCTTTTGCCGGCGGTTGGGGCAAGGCGGCGGTGGAAGCCGTCCCTCCGGGGTTAACCCTCGGGGGTTAGCCGCCACGGCATCTTGTATTCCACCTCCCGCCTCGGTGAAATAGCCGCACCATGGTTCAACCCAGTATTCTGATCATTGGCGGCGGCATTATTGGCGTCGCCAGCGCTTATTACCTGGCCAAAAGCGGGCGTTCCGTCACGGTCATTGACAAGGGGAAGATCGGCCACGCCTGCTCCTACGGCAATGCCGGGTGGCTGGTGCCGGCGCATGCCGTGCCGCTGCCGTCGCCGGGGGCGGTGCGCCAGGGGCTTAAGTGGATGCTCAACCCGGACAGCCCGCTGTACATCAAGCCGCGGGCCAACGCCGCGCTCGTCCGCTGGCTGTGGCGCTTCGCCCGCTCGGCCAATCTTCGGCACCTGGAATATGGCGCCAACATCCTCATGCCCTTTGGGCGTCACAGCCTGGAGCTTTACCAGCAGTTCGTGGCCGATCATCCCGAGGCAAAGATCGGTTTTCACCAGCGCGGCCTGTTGGCGGTGTGCCAGAGCGAAGCGGGGTTGCATCACGCCCAGCGCGAGGCGGAACTGGCGGGGCGGCTGGGGATGGGGCATCGGGTGATGACGGGCGAGGAGCTGCGCCAGTTTGAGCCGGCGGTCACGGGGGACATCGTCGGGGGGGTGTACCTGCCCGATGAGGCGGACGCCGAGCCGCTGGCGACGGTGTTGGCGATGGCGGAGGCGGCCAAGGGGCATGGGGCGGTCTTTCTGCCCAACACGGAAGTGTATGAGATCGAGCGAAGCGGCAGGGGGGTGGCGCGTCTGCGCACGACGGCGGGCCCGCTGTCGGCCGATGAGTATGTCCTGGCGACCGGCTCCTGGTCGCCGCAGTGGGGCCCGACGTTGGGGGTGAACATCCCCATCCAGGCGGGCAAGGGGTATGCGCTGATCGTGGACCCGATCGACCCGGCGCCGCACGTGCCCATGTCGCTGGTGGAGACGAAGGTGGCGGTGACGCCCCGGGATGGGTCGCTCCGCCTGGCCGGCACGATGGAACTGGCGGGGTTGAATGAGTCGATCACCCCGCGGCGGGTGCGGGCGATTTTGGCCGGGGCACGGCGGTATTTGAACGTGCCCCAGGAGCCGCGCGTGACGGAGATCTGGCGGGGCTTGCGCCCCTGCACGCCGGATGGGCTGCCGATCATCGGGCGGCTTCGCAACTGGGACAATCTCACGCTGGCGGCCGGGCATGCCATGCTCGGCTTCACCCTGGGGGCGGCGACGGGGCGGCTGGTGAGCGACCTGCTGAATGACAGCAGCCCATTGGTCGATCCCAAGCCGTTTGATCCGGACCGGTTCAATTGAGCGGTGGCGCAGGAGAGGGGCGGGGGTGTTTTATGAAATTGGGTTTGGTTCGTTTCGTAATTTGTCGTAGTGGCGACGGGGTGAAAAACCGCGTTTTTGATAGCGCCAGAGGGGTATTGGGTTTGGTTCGTTTGGGTTTGGATGACATTTTGTCGTGGTTGAGAATGGGGGGTGGGTGATTGGCAGGTTGAGGAGAAGGTGGTGTTGGATCGGAGGCTCATAGTGGGGGAGTATAGCATGTGTTTGGTATTTGTCAAGACATATTTTTGGATTTTGTTTGGTGAGTCGTGCCACCGGGGTCGCTATCATCGATAGGAGAGTCAGGGGGAAAGGCTCAGGGCATGACGCGATAAAAGGGGGCATTGGTCAGGCGAGACAGGCGGGAAGCCTGTCCTAGATCCTGTGGCCTGTGGAGGGCTGGTGGGGTAGGGGTTACAAAAATCAAAGGCTATTCTATCGTGGCCGCGCGGGGAGGGGGGTATGATTGGGGATAGTGCGGGGGATACGAGGCCGGTTGCATTTCGAGGAAAGGCGTCTGGATGAATTTCGCACTGCTCTGGGTGGAACTGCTCCTGATTGTGTTGCTCTGGGTGGCGGCGTGGGGGGCGTGGATCGGACGGGTGCGGGCGGGATGGGTGCGGGGATGGCTCTGGGGGATCGTGGGGTTGGTTCCGCTTCTGGCCTCGGTTTCCATCATGGCGGTGGCCTCGCTCGTGAAGTTCGGGTTGGGCCTGGAGCGGAACTGGTTTTACTACTTCGTTTCGCTGCTGGCAGCGTACTTGCTGGGGGCGGTGGTGATTCTGATCCGGGGTGGGCGCAAGCAGGCGGAGGGGCGTCCCGCGGCCGCTTCCTGGCGCGCCGGCGGGCTGACCCTCGCGTGGGTGCTCGCGGTGGTGATGGGAGGGATCACGCTGGAGAACATGGATCTGGCCGCCCGGGCGCGATACGCGCTGCTGAGCGTGAAGGTCGATGCGCTTTATCTGGCGTCGATGCCGGCCATCGTGTCGGAAGACCAGAATGCCGCGCTGATTTATGAACAGGCATTTGCCAAGCTGAAGGATGGCGTGCCGGAGGACATCTCCAACCCCCCCTTCGGCTGCAATAAGACCTTTGACCCGAAGGAGCCAGCGACACTGGCCTTCCTGAAGCGGCAGGAACCGACCATTGGGCTATTGCGCCAGGCGACGGCCAAGCCGGCCTGCCGCTTTGACGCCGATTTGGCCGATCCGGAGTATGACCAGCCGTTGGCCGGGCTGGGGCAGGAGTGGAACGCGGCCAGTCTTCTTGGCCTCCATGCCCGGCAGATGGTCGCCGAGGGAGAGGTCGCCGAGGCGATAGCCGACGCGGCCGCGATTTTGCGGATGAGCCGCCATTTTGCCCGGCGGCCCACGTTGGTTGCGGGCTTGGTCGGCCTGCGTGTGGATGCGCTGGGCGTGGAGACGCTGGAGACGGTGTTGCCGAGGGTGAAGCGGCCGGAGGAACTGGCGGGACTTCGGCTGGACAAGCTCACCTCCCTGAATTGGGCATTTCAGCAGTCGCTCCGGGGGGAAGAGCGGATGGGGCTTATGATGTATCGCGGGATGCCGGAGGGGCTGAGGCACCATCCCGATGGGGCGGTCACCATCGCCAACATGCCGCTGATGGGCTCCGGGACTAATCTCGGAGCCGCCTGGTTTCGCGTGTTTTATCTGAATGTGAATGCCTACGCGGGAATGATGAAGCAGATGCAGGATTGGGCGGTTGAGCCTTATCACCAAATCCGCGACCAATTGCCCAGTGCCGATCAATGGCGCACCAAAGATTTATTCCTCTCCATCCTCAGTCCCTCCCTTCCTCAAACGATGAAGGTACTGGCCCGGAGTGAGGCGGGCGACCAATGCGCCCGCATCGCCGTGGCCATGACGCGGTTTCGGCTGGAACATGGCGCGCTGCCCAAGCGGCTGGAGGACCTGGTTCCGCAATACCTCGATGCCATTCCGGCCGACCCGTTTAACGGCAAGCCGCTGAAAGTAGCGGTGAAGGGGGAGGGGCGGGTTATCTACAGCGTGGGGC
>JBIQLO010000136.1:0-10725 GCA_044464175.1 Planctomycetaceae bacterium
TCTTGGACGGGATGAATGGAGTGCGACTCGGAGCGCATAATGAAGAGCCGTTTGACTGGAGCGGCTATTTAGCATAATAAATACATTATGTCAAATTCTGCCCTTCCATCTTTAGCAGACCCTCAGGCCGACCCGCTTGAGACGCTGGAGGCGGTCACCCCCCTCTACCAGCAACTGGCCGAGCGGATTCGCCGCCAGATTTACACGGGAGAGGTGGAGGCCGGGCAGCAGATTCCCACCGAGGCCGAACTGATCGCCCGCTACGGCGTCAGCCATATCACCGTCCGCCGCGCCATGCAGGAACTGTCCAACGAGGGGCTGCTGGTGCGCACGCGCGGCAAGGGAACCTTTGTCAATCCCTCCGTCTTCACCGGCGTCTACAATTATCTGTTTATCCACGGGTTCGAGTTGGACGGACTGGCCTATCCCTTCACCAGCCGCCTGCTCAACGGCATCTGCCGCCAGAACAGCGAACGCGTCCATTTCCGCCTGGAGATGCTCACCCTCCCGCCCCGAACTCTCCAGGAGGCCAATGAGGATCGGCGCGTGGATGATCTGCTCTCCCATACCCGCATTCACGGCATCATTGCCCTGCCGCGCCTGCGCCCCGAGACGATGCAACGCCTGATGGCCCAGCATCTGTTCATCGTGCAGATCGGTTTGATCGAACCGCCCCCACCCGGCGTGGTGGCGATTGACTTCTGCACCGCCGAGGCCTGCCGCCTCAAGGCTAGGCATCTTCAATCCACCGGCCGCCGCCGCATTGGCTTCATCGCCCAGCCCGACTTGGAGCGCGCTCAGTTCCGCACGCACGAATTTCAGACCGCCCTCCAGGAAGTCGGCTTAACCCTGGAGGAACAGACGATTGAACCGGGGCGATGGGGCGTCAATGGCGGGCGTGAGGCGGCCGGACGGCTGCTGGAACGCTGCCCCGATCTGGATGTCCTGGTCGCCAGCGATGACCTGCAGGCGCTGGGAGCGCTTCTGGCCGCCCAGGCGGCCGGCCGAAAAGTCCCCGATGATCTGGCCATCCTCGGCCAGGGAAACATGCTCGGGGAACACTCCCACTGCGGCCTGACCACGGTGGACACCCGGATCGAAGCCTGCGGCGCTCTGGCCGTCCAGACCCTGGAGCGGCTGCTCAAGGGCCAAAAAGTCGATCCCATCATCCCCCTGGCCCCCCGCCTCATCATCCGCCAAACCGGCTAGCGCTACGTGCCCCTCGGCTTGCCGTCTACCCATCCTCAGGAAACCCGCGCACTAATGACGCCGCTCATTTCCCCAACGGCTTTCCCGTGGGACATTCTTCCAGCCTCTCATCCCCGCCCGATGCCGGCTTATCCCCCAAGGGGGTGCTTCGATGACAGCGTACCCGCTGACTGACCTGTAGGCGCTCTTCGTTGACCCCGCGCACTGCGCCCTTTGGCGACAAAAAGCGCAGCGCAAAATCACGCAAAAAACTTCGTGAAAAAAAGAATTATCGCCCCTGGCGCTCTAAAAACCGCGATTTGAAAAATAGCGCTGCGCCTTTCGTCGCCAAACCGCGCAGCGCCCCCCGTAAAGGTAGAGGAGCTAAAAACAATGACCCGGTTCTGCCTTCTGATGTTCCTGATCCTGCTCGCCCATGTCATGGCCACCCCTGCGCCCAAACTCCAGCCCCAAACAATCCACCCCTCCGCCTTCTGTGTTCATGTTTCTGCCTCCTCCCCAACCAACGAACCCAAACGAACCAAACCCAAATCCCCTCTGGCGCTCCAAAATCCACGATTTCCCCCCCGAACCCAACACCCGCTATTTCCCAACGAACCCATTTCCCCTTGATCGGGGCGACACAAAATCTTGCTCCCCGCTTATCCCGGGTGCTATTTTATGCCTTTCTGTGATCGGATTTTTATATCAGTCGCTATCTGCGGCCTCGGGCTGCGGGAGAGGATGGCATGGCCGGACTTTTCTTCAAACGGGCCGCCCTGGGCGCGGCGGGCGCGGTATTAGGGTTCCTGTGCATGGCCGCCGTCCCGACCGCACCCGATGCCCCCAACCTCGTCCGCAACAGCGATTTCAAGACCCGCGCCGCTAACGGCCCGGCCGATTACCAGTTAAGCGGGGATGTCGCTTACCAGTACCTGGGCAATCCGAAAAAGGAGGTTGCCGGCTGGGGCATCGCCTTGCAGTCGGCGAAGCGCCCCGGCAGCGCCGGCTCGGTCAGCCAGACGGTCGGCGGCATCGACCCGGCGGCCGGACGGTGGTACCGCTTCAGCTTCCGCGGCCTGCCGCAGGAGCATTTCGCCGTCCACAACAACAATCTCTACATCAGGGTGGATTTCCTCGGAGCCAATCAGACCGCCTACGGCGCCAAGGAATACAAGATGTATTCGGTGGTGGAACAGGCCCGGCGGGATCTGACCCCCAACGGCAACCATCACCGCCACGGCGCCGAGGTGTGGCAGACCTACGAGGTCGCCTTCTGGCTTCCCTTCCCGCAGATCAACGCCCTGCGCCTTACCGTGGGGTTCGGCGATGGCGCGGCCACCGGACGCCAGTCAGCCGATTTTTACCTCACCGATTTCAAGCTCGTGCGCCTGGCCGCCCTTGCGCCCGACCCTAAATCGACCGTCGCCCAGCCGGTGGCGATCGACCCGAAGGAAAAACTTCTGCCTCTGGGAGGGCGGTGGTTCTACCTGCCCAGGCCCGGCGAAACCAAGGCCCCGGCCCGGTTCGACGCCGACAACGCCGACCGGCTTTACTATTACGACGGCCAGTACTCCACCCCCTTCGCCGGGAACATGTCCTCCTGGCTGCACCCGGGAAACGTGGATGAAAACGGGAACACCGTCCAGTCCGATCGCCCGGTCAAGGACAACGTCGTCGTCACCTTTGATTCCACCGACCTGATCATCCGCACGCGGGGGCTGCCCAACCACCCGACCACGAAGTTCCCCAACACCAACTACCAGGATGATGACTTCGATCCCTCACCCATCCGCGAGCGGACGCACACCTATTACATCCCGCTCAACCCGAAGGAAAATCCCGCCCACATCGTGGTGACCCACAACAACTCCAATCGCGCCCTGAATATGGGGCCCATCGGCGTCGCATACAACGGCGTGGTCTTTTTCAATCCATTTGACGCCAACATGCAGGATGCCAGCAACATCATGGACAAATGCTGCGGGCACACCGCCCCCGATGGGCAGTACCACTACCACAAATATCCGATCTGCATCAACACCCCCTGGGCCGATGAGGGAAAGGAACACTCACCCCTGCTGGGCTGGATGTTTGACGGTTACCCGATCTACGGCCCCTATGAAAGCGCCGGCGTGATGGCCAAGGATGTGAAAGGGGAGCATGCCCTCAACGGCTTCAACATGCACTACGATAAGGACCGCGGCTGGCACTACCACGTCACGCCGGGCCAATTCCCCTACTTGATCGGCGGCTACTGGGGCACGAAGGACCCGCGCGACATGCAGGGCCAGGGCCCGCCCGGCGGACGCGCCGGCATGGGGCAGGGACGCGGTCCCGGCGGCAGAGGGCAAGGCATGGGTCCGGGCGGACGATCCGGTGGCGGCCCTGAAAGAGGCCGCGGACCAAACCCGGGCCATCGCCCGCCGCCCCCGGGATTTTAGTGGGAGCGGCTTCCAGCCGGCCAAATCTCCAACCGCCTCAACTTCCCTCCGAATTACACCTTCGGATTCGGCGTGAAGAGCACCGCCTTGCCGTTCTCCTGCCGCAACTCGAAATCGGCGAAGAAGTTGGGCGATTCCTTCCGGACGATCTCCCACATCTGAATCGCCACGTTGCGGATTTCATCCTCCGCGTGGAAATTGCCCCGCAGGAAGAAAAAGTGCCGCAGCGCCCGGGCGTTGGCGGTGACGAAAATCTTTGTCTCCGTCGCGTTGGGCAGCACCGAGCGGGCCGCCTGCCGCGCCATCTTGCGCCGATCGGTCTTGGACAGCTCCGGCGAGTCCCGCTCGATCCGCTCGGCCAGCCGGCTGGTCAGCTCGACATACGCCTTTTGGCATTGGGCGACGGTCTGGACGAACAGGGCATGAAGCTCAGGGTCCTCGGCAATCGAAGCCGGCTCGACAAACTCCGCCTGGGACTCATCCACGTACCGCTGCGAGAGCTGGGAATATCCAAATCCCGCCCGGTGGCGGATCAGCTCATGGGTGAACGAGCGCGACACCCCCGTGATGATGAAGTTGTAGGTGGCGTGTTCCAACACCGAGCCGTGGCCGGTGTCGATGATGTTTTTGAGATACGTTGAATTTCCGCCGGGACGCGGGCGGGCAAAGCTCATGTAGCAGATGCGCCCGGCGATCTCCGTCAGCTTCTGCCCCGCCTCATCGGCATCCGTCGTCCAGTGCTCCACGTCATGGTCTTGCAGGAAGCGGGCGATTTCGGCATCGTCCGTGGTGGGGCGCCCGACCAGATAGACGCTGGCGCGGCGGCGGAGGGTGATGCCATCTTCGACAATCCGATCATCGGTGGGGGTGGTGGACATGGCTGGGCATTCTAGCGGTGAGCCGCCCGGATGGAAGGGAGGGCGGGGCAGGGATTTTGTTGAATCCGCTCTGTCGTATGGCGGGGCCGGAGGCGTTATGATGAGGGGCATGAACTCAGACTCGCCGGCCGCTGTCAAAGCGCTGGAGCCGCATCCCTCCCTTTCGGCCTACTACCACGGGGCCAAACGCCCCTTTATTCGACGCATTTTCGACCAGGGAGCGCCCGACTACGACCGGATCGAGCGGCTGATGGCGCTGGGCTCGGGATCCTGGTACCGCCGGCAAGCCCTGTTGCGGGCCGGGCTGGAGGCGGGCCAGCGCGTGCTCGATGTGGCGATGGGAACCGGGCTGGTCGCGCGGGAAGAGGTGAAAATCGTTGGAGCGGCGGGGCGGGTGGTAGGTGTGGACCCCAGCGCAGGGATGCTGCGCGAAGCCCGCAAGTCCTTGTCGCTCGAGACGGTTATGGGGGTGGCGGAGCAACTGCCGGTCATGGATGGGTCTTTCGACTTCGTGAGCATGGGGTATGCCCTGCGCCACCTGGGGGACCTTCATATGGCCTTCGCGGAATTCTTCCGGGTGCTGCGCCCCGGCGGACGGGTCTGCATTCTGGAGCTGACCCGCCCCGCGGGACGATGCCGGATGGCCCTGCTTCGGTGGTATATGCGCGGCGTGATCCCGCTCCTGGGGCGCGTCATGACGCGACACGCCCCCTCGCAGCTGCTGTGGCAGTACTACTGGGACACGATCGAGGCCTGCATCGCACCGGAGCAGGTGATGGAAGCCCTCACGGCGGCCGGGTTCACCGACGTCCGCCGGCACACGGAACTGGGGATTTTTTCAGAGTACACTGCCCAGGTTCCCATGGTTCTGTCCTAAACCGGCTTCAGGGCATCGGCGGCAACTGCACCCTCCAGAGATAGCTGGAGCGGGTGTGGTTGTCATTTTCCGCCAGATAGACCGCGCCTCCGGGGGTGACGGCCAGCTCGTGAATACGCGCGGGACGGTCGCCGGTTTGCGGGTCCAACAGCTCACCCATTTCTTCAGTCCGATCTGCCCCAATCCTCCAGCGCACCAGTTGCGTCTGCCCCTTCATCCCGCCGGCGGCGTAAAGAACGCCATCCCGGATCGCCATGGCCGGAAGCCGCCCGGCCGGCATGATATGGGCGATCTTCTCCACCTGCGCCGTCTTTGTATCGATACGGCACAGGACCCCGGCGACGGTGCCGGCATAGATATACCGCTGCCCGTCATAGGCCATGGCATCACAGAAGCCGTAATCCTGCTTATGGCGGGTTTCGGTCAGCTCGGCCGGGGTGGCGTAGCGCTGGGGCGGATCGGGCAGGAGCTGGCGGGGGTCGTCGCGGCGGCTGAGGCCCCGGTCGAACCAGGTGAACCGATCGGCATCCGGCTCATAGCGGAACAGTCGGATCGGCTGGCGGCCGGGCATCTCATCCCAGGCGCGGGTTTCGGCATACGTGCCCCAGAGCGCTCCCTGGGCGTCAACAACGGCATTATGCGGTTGAGCGAAGTTGATGGCATTGCCGACGTAGGCGAGCCGGCGGGCTTGACGCGTGGCCAGATCAAAACGGATCAGAAATTCGGCCGGGTAGGTGAAGGCATAAAGGATGCCGCGCTGCCAGTCGGCGGCGATGGACTGAAGATACAAATGCGGTTCGGGGATGCCCAGAATCTCAAACTTATCGGCATCGGGATCATAGCGCACCAGCTTGCCGCCGGGAGCCTCATGCTGCTGGTCGGCATCGTGCAGCAGGCTGGTGCCGAAGTAGAGGCAGCCATCCAGAGGATTCTTGAGCAGGGTGCGGTGGATCTTGCTGTCGAACTTGTCGGCCCAGCGCTGGGTGTGGCAACTGGTGAATTGCTCGCTCTCGGGATCGAACCGGTAGAGCAGATCACCGTCAAGGCTGTTAAGGCCGCAAAAGAGGGTATTGCGCTGTTCATCCCAGCAGAGGGCGTCGAAGCTGATCCAGCCATGGAACCAGTCGGGATCGGCGGCCAGATCGCGGTAATGCCATTTCCCCGCGATTCGGTCGCGCCATCCTTCGAGGCGCACGTCGCGAAGTTTAAAGGCCTGGAGGGTGGGTTTCGTGAGGGTTTCCATGGGTTTTTTCCTTTCGGAGAATTCTTCCTTCATTCCGGCAGATGGAGCACGGCGTAGCGCTCCAGCCCCCTGACTTGGATCGTCTTGGCGTCGATGTCCAGGTGCGGCGGATGCTCATCGGGGCTGAGGCAAGTCACCTGATCGGCCGTCAGCGGGCGATCCAGGTGGATCGTCGCCGGGATCGGCTCCTCGCCCTCATCCGTGCGGATCAGGTGGATCAGGCGGCCGGCCTGCTCCGCCGGTCGGCCGGCTTCGACCAGAAGCTGGGGCGGACCCTCGACGCGGAGACCAAAGGGACCGTGCAAGTCTCCGATGAACTGCTGGAGGGCTTGGGCCTCCGACGGAGGTTTGAGGTCCTGCGGGCGAAAGTGGTGGGGCTGAATGGTGGCGTCGTAGCGGAGCGTGGGCCACCAACCCAGCCGCCCCGCGCCCAGTTGCGCCAGGGCCGGCGTCTCAGGCCAGTCGCTGGTGGCATGGGAATCCAGGTGCTGCAGTTCGGCGACATCGTCATACAGCCAGGTGAACCAGGTCTCCGGACCATTGGCGTCGTTGATGGAGCCCCACTCCTCCGTCCAGTCGAGCAGGGGATGCCGCGGTCGGCGGCGGCGTTCCTCGTCATATCGCGCGGTCCGCGTGGTGAAAAGCAACCGCCCGCCAGCCTCCACCCAATTGCGCAGAAGGTCCAGCTCGGCCGTAGAGAGACATTCGGCATCGGGCAGCAGCAGCGTGCGGACCTCCTTGAGCCCCGGATGGTCGATGGCGTTGAACAGCCGCCAAGGCACGCGCAGCTGCTGATTCAGCAGGGCCTCGAAGGCGAGGGCGGCCTGCCAGGGCTGCCGGCCGTTCCAGGCCATGCTGGGCTGATGGCGCACCAGCGCAATTTCCCCCAACGGGCGGGCGTTGCCCAAAAGGTCCCAGTGGCGGCGGGCCCAGTGGGCGTAGCGGGCCTTGGCCTGGCGCCCGAGGAACGCATGGGGCAGGTAGCGGAAGGTGAAGCCGAGGCAGGAGGTGTGGCCGCCGTTGGCGGCGGTGACCAGCGCCAGGCTCGCCTCGATGCGCTGGGGCTGCTTCATCCAGTGGTAGGTGCACAGAGGCAGGCCGGCTTCGCGCGTCAGCTTGAACGTGGCGGCGCGGGAAATGACCCGATTCTCGGTAAATCGCAGGTGGAACTGATCTTCGCTCCAGACCAGATCGACCCACGGGAGAATCGCCTGGGCATTCTCCAGGACAATGAGCGAGGCGTTGTTGTAGACGCCCAGTGCGGCATTGACGCTGATGGCGACCTCGGGATTGAGATCGCGGACAAATCGGCGCAGATGGCGCGTGAAGGCCAGATGCCGGTCCCATTGGAATCGCGCCCAGGCGCGGATGTCAGGGGAATTGACCGACGAAGGCGGGGGGGCACTGGGGTTAAAGAGGGGGATCTCGGCTTCCTCGGGATCGAGTATGCCAAAGGTGGTCTCCAGAGCTTCGGGGGTTGGGTAATGCTGACGCAACCACCGGCGATACTGGGCCCGGCATTGCTCACAGCGGCAGGCGCCGGCCAGTTCGGAGGCGACGTGGTAGCCGTCCAGGTGGAGCAGGTCGATTTTCAGAGTTTCGATGGCGTATCGAAAGACCTCCTCCAATCGCCGCATGGCTCGCGGATCGGTATAGCACACCCGCCGCCGCCATGACTGCTGGTAATGATATACGCTGGGGCGTCCGTCCATGCCGCGCATGAGCCACTGATCCACATCGGGATAGTCGGCTCGGGTGGTTTCGGGCACCAGGGCATCCACACGCACGTAGGCGCCGACGCGCAGGCCTTTGGCGTGGGCGCGGGCCGTGAGATCGCGCTCCTGATCGAGTTCGTGCTGGGTGGCGCGGCGTCCAAAGCCCTTGGCGTAGGGAATGACGATGCTGGTCGCCCCCAGTTCTCGGTACTGGTCGAGCGCTTCGTCGGAGAATTCCCGGGCGTAAGCCGCATCCTCGTCGGTCCAGGCGTAACCGGCGCGTTTCCGGAATGAGAGCGGCTCCCACCCTCCGACGAAACAGAGGGGCGATTGGCTCACCCAGCCCGTCCGCGGCGGCGGCGGGCCCGGCGGCTGGGAGAGGGGCCACTGGGGAAAGAGCGGGGAGGCGGAATCAGACGTTGCAGTTTTGCTCATGGAAACTTGACTCCATTGCCACCGCGGGACCAGGCCGATTACAAGCGTGAGAATCCCTGGCCGGCGGGGCGTTTAGTGACCACGTTAGCTGGACTGGGGAATGGGACAATAGCAGATTTGCAGAAAAACGGGGCCAAATTCGTCATTCCAGCAGCATCAGGGCGATGACGGCGGCGGTCCAGTGGTAGTCGCTGATGGGGGCAATCCCTTTTCCGGAGGCCAGGCGCTGTTTGCGGTCCAGAAGCGGCGGGGGGGTCAGGTCCAGTGCATCGTAGAACTCAAACAAGCATCCGGAAGCACGATACCAGCGGGTGACGCTGCTGAGCGTTTTGGAGCGAAGCGCGGCGGCTTCCGCGTGGAAGTTATATTTGAGTAAACCCTCATAAATGAGGTAATTGGTGTTGAGCCAGGTCGGTCCGCGCCACATATCCTTGCAAAAGGTTCCCTCATCCAGCGAGACGGAGGGGACCGGCAGGGGAGCACCGAACGTGGCGGGATTGGACAGATGGGCGGCCAATTGACGGGCATGGTCGGGGGTGGGAATGCCGGCAAACAGGGGCAGGAAGCCGGAGGAGGCTTTGATGGGGATGAGGCGACCCTCGAGCGTGCGGTCGAAGTAGAACCGGCGATCGGCATCCCACAGATGGAGATTCACGGCCTGACTGATTCTGCGGGCGTGCGCCTGCGCCGTTTCTTGCAGGGCGGTATTGCCGGTGGCTTGGGCGATTTGCGCCAGGGCGGCGTAGTCATTGGCCAGAAAGCTGCTGAAATCGACCGCATCCAAGGGCTCGGGCGCGTCAAAGCGGGGGGAATTGTCCATGCCCGATTCGCCGGAGCGACAAAGGGGATTGTCATGGGTGAACCATTCGTACAGGTCGTTGCCGTTGCGATCGCGGTTGAGGCGGTCCCAATCGAGGTAGCGCTGCAAAAGCGGTTCGGCCGTGCGGGCGAAATCCAGACCCGCGCCGGCCTGCAGCACTTTGGCGGCGGCCCAGGCGAGGATCGGAGGCTGGGTCACTTGGGTCTGGGGTCGGTCGTCGGGAGAGATGGTCAGTTGGAGAAAACCCTCGGGGCCGGTGCGCTCCAGCATGGCCAGCAGCACCTGTGCGGCGGCCTGCGGATCAACGCGGGCCATCGCCACCGCGTGAAAGGCGGTGTCCCAAAGCCACATGAAGCGGTGGGGCCAGCGGTCCGGCGTGGACCAGAGATGCGGGATCGAGCCGCAGGGAGAAAGTGTGTTGACCTTCATGACCGACAGGGCTTTTCCAAGCAATTGCCGGTCGGAGATTGACAGGTCGGCTGGCGGGGTGAAGCCGCGGACAAAGGCGCTGCGCTGGGCGAGTATCTGATCGATGTCGCGGGCATAGGCCTGCTGTGCGGCTTGCTCGGCCTGATCGGCTGCATCGGCCGAAAGAGTAAAGAGAATCCATTGCCGATCGCGGACGCCGGCGAAAAGGGTGATGTTGTTCTCGGTGCGGATGGATTGGATCGGACGATGAATGGGCTGGTGGTCCACCTCCATTCCGGCCGCGTCAGGTCGAAGGCCAATGAGCGTGGTGCTATCGGCGAAGGTGGCGGCGAATCGTCCGGCGGGAGTGGTGGCGGTCAGGGCGTCGGAGAGAACCAGATCAACCCGGGTATCGGATGGAAGGTGGTGATTGATCGAGGCGCCGAATGGCAGGCGCACGAGAAAGTCGCCCGACTGGGCGGCGGTGTGGAGAACCAGCTGCGAAAACCACTCCACCGGACCATCCAGGCCGGAGAAGCCCAGAAGCTGACCCGGCCCCCAGATATTGGGCAGGGCAGGGTCAGCAATGTCTGGAGAACGAGTCATGGCCGGGAATCTTCATAGGCAAGGAAAATAGCTGTGCAGCACCGGCACATCACATTGGCCGATCGATGACGAACCGGGCCATGGTCTCCAGGGCGGCTTTGGCCGGGGAGG
>JBIQLO010000137.1:0-10710 GCA_044464175.1 Planctomycetaceae bacterium
GAAGCACGACACCCGCGCCCCGCGCCGCGGCAAGGACGACTGATTCAGGCGGCCTCGGGCAGCGACTGGCGTTCCGCCTCCTGCCCTGGGCCCGTGATGCGATTGCGCCCCGCCGTCTTGGAGGCATACAGCTTGCGGTCGGCCCGCTCGAAAACGGTCACCAGGTGCCCGGCCTTATTAAGCTGGGCGGCGCACGCCAGGCCGGCCGGCCCCGAGCCGACCACCGCCACCTTCTTGCCAGTACGGGTTTCGGGGGGCTGGGGCTTCATCCAGCCTTGTTCAAACGCGTGTTCAATGATGTTCTGCTCGATCAGCTTGATCGTGACCGGCTTCTCATTGATCCCAAGGACGCACGCCTCCTCGCAGGGGGCGGGGCAGACCCGTCCCGTGAATTCGGGAAAGTTGTTGGTCTTGAGCAGCATCTCCATCGCGTCGCGCCAGCGATTGCGATAGACCAGGTCGTTCCAGTCGGGAATGATGTTACCGACAGGGCAGCCGTTGTGGCAGAAGGGGATGCCGCAATCCATGCAGCGGGCCGCCTGCGTGCGCAATTTGTCTTCCGGAAAATCGGTGTAGACCTCATTCCAGTCGAGAATGCGCAAGGGAACCGGCCGCCGGGCCGGCATCTCACGCGGATATTCCTTAAATCCTGTCGGCTTTCCCATAGTCTCTGATCCGTTACACCAAAATCCCCATGGGCACATGGGGTGAGGCGCCAATTATAGGGAATGCCGGCCTCCGATGGTAGGGGAGGAACGGCGAATCAGGGAACTTGAAGAATTGCCCAAAAAAGCGGCGGTTCAGGTTCAGGCGGTATAGGGGTTGTCGGGCATGTCCGCGGGTGGAGGATAACGGTCGTCCGATTCGTCCTTGGCCTGGTTGGCCGCCACGGCCGAAGTCACCAGGCCCACGAGCAGGGGACGAACCGCCGAGAGCGCTTCCTTGCCCAAGGTGGCCAGAAAGCTCGGTTCGGGGGGTCGGGGGGGCTGGGGCTTATGGCCGTTGCCATTGCCATCGACCGCCGCCGCCGCCCGCTCGATGGCGATCCAGCGCTTTAACTCCTGCTGTCGCTTGGAGGGAACCGCCACCTCGGCCGCGGCGAATCCGGCGGCCGCGGCCAGGGCCGCCATCATCAGCGGATGCTCCTTGGCCCAGAGACGCACATCCACGCCCTTGGCCAAGCTGGCTTTAAGGTCCTCCAAGGCCCGTTTGAAGGCCGCCTGAGCCTCGGCCGCTTCCTTTTCCAGGAAATTCCCATCATCGCCCTGCGGCCCGCTGGTGGACGTCGCATCCGACGTTGACGCGCTGTTGTCGGCGTTTGTGTTCATATTTCCTTACCAATTGGCGATGCCAGGCCTTGAACTGCCGCGGCACCAGGACCCTCAGGCCGATCCCCAGGGCCGCAAGCAGCCCCAGACCCACAATCAGCGGACCGATCCAAGGGGAAAGTCCGGCATAGGCAAAATGCAGGGCCCAGTTAATCAGTTCTGCCAAGCCCTGCATCGCCAGCACCACCGCCATGACGATGAGGGTAATCCCCGCCACCCCGGCGATGGCGCCGACGATCGCATAGACCACCGCCCGGCGCACGCTGACGCGCACGGCGTCCAGCTTCGTGGATATGTAATACAAAGCATAGGCCTTTATCTCCCGCAGGTGAGCCGCCGCCTCGTGAAAGGCATCGGACGGGGAGTCCTCCCCCTCGGCGGGGGAGGGAGGGCTTTGCTCTGATACATCTGATACACGGGCCATGATCCAGCTCGGTTTGGGTTAGCTGCGTTTCCAGATCGCGCCCAGCAGGAATCCAATACCCGCAGCGATCAGCAACGACTTCACGGGCTGATTCTGGACGTAATCCTCCAAGGTCTGCTCCAGTTCCTTGGCGCGCTCCCGCCCGCTCTCATAGTACTCGGAAGCCTGGTCCCGCAACTCCTCGTATTTCTGCTGAGCCGTTTCCTTGACCTTTTCCCCCATGTTCCGCAGCCCTTCACCCATCTGTGAAGCGCCCTGACGGACCTGTTCCGTGCTCGTTCCCTGTCCGGGATTACTCGACTGAGACATAACAAACTCCTTTGAATGAACAAAACTGCTGTATCGCTCCCGCAACTATAGAACGGCTCGCGAATCAATGCAGCGCAGAAAAATCCGGGAATCTTAACAATCCGATGTGGGCGCCGGTGAATGAGCTGTTCACGAATCCGCGCCCAGTTGTATCCGGTCCGCCGTTGCGGGTATAATCAAACTGGACAGTAGAGTGTTCATATCACGGATGTGATTTGGGTCTTATTTCTATTTTATCGCCGCTACAGGCGTGAGAGGAGCCCTTTATGGGAATTCGCGAAAAGATGAATCAGAATCCCGGTGTGACCACGGGCGTGACCATCGGCGTGATTGTCATCGCGCTGGCGTTCATCATCTGGCAACTGTTGCCCAATCGCGGGCCGAAGATTCCGACCAAGGCGTTCTACACCGTTGATGACGGAGCGACCTACTTCGCTGACGACATCAAGAAGATCCCCCCGTTCGATCATGAAGGCAAGCAGGCCGTTCGCGCCTATGTCTTCAAGTGCGGCGGCAAGGAGTTCGTCGCCTATCTCGAGCGCTACACCCCCCAGGCCAAGGCCCGGCTGGAGAAGGCCCGCGAGGAGGCCGCCAAGAACCCCGATGCCGCTCCGCCGGACATGATGATGCCCGACCTGATGGAGTCCGGCATCCAGGTGAAAAAGCCCGGCCAGGGCCGCTGGGTGGTTCAGTCGGACTTCCAGCACTCGCAGGACATCATGCAGGTCAAGTGCCCTGATGGTAAGACCGACAACCTTGAGCCGGTCATGCCCGACTGATGCCGGACGACGGAAGATTTTGAGCGGCGAAGCGACGAAGGGAAGTTGAGCTGGTGCACAGCTTGGCTACCCTTCGTTGCTTTTGTCCACTGAGGCTCCGCCATAGGCTTCGAGAATCCGCTGAATGACGGCCGAGGTGCTGCGCCCGTCCACCAGCGGCGCCAGCGCCACCCTCCCCCCATGTTGCTCGACCCACTCCCATCCCACCACCTGCTCCTTGGTGTAATCCGCCCCCTTCACCAGGACTTCGGGGCTGATGCGCTCGATCAGGTCCAGCGGGGTCGGCTCATCGAAGAGGATCAGGTAATCGATGCTCTCCAGCTCCTCCAGCACGCTGAGGCGGTCGGTCTCGTTGATGATGGGGCGTTTGGGTCCCTTGAGTCGCCGGATGCTTCGGTCGGTGTTCACGCCCACCACCAGCAAATCCCCCTGTGCCTTGGCGAACTGGAAGTACTTGATGTGCCCCAGGTGAATGAGGTCGAAACAGCCGTTGGTGAAGACGATGCGCTTGCCGGCCGCCCGATGCCGGGAGAGCTCCCCCATCAGCCGGTCCAGGGAGCGCTGCTTGCCCTGCCGCTGCCCGGCTTCGACCAGCAGTTCCTGAACGATCTCCTGGCGTGTGATTGGCACGGAGCCGTATTTCTCGATCTCCAGCCCTGAGGCCACGTTGCACAGGGCCGTCGCCTGTGCCCAGCCGGCGCCGCCCAGGCGCGCTGTGGCCAGCATGGCCAGCAGCATGTCGCCGGCGCCGGCCACATCGTAGACGTTGCGGGGGCGGGTGCGCACCCAGCGGCGCTCGCCGTCGCGGGTGGCCAGATAAGCTCCATCCTTGTCCAGGGTCAGAATCACCGCCTCCAACTCCAGCTTCTCCAGCAGCGTCTCGGCCGCCTGGCGATGGTCTTCCTCCGTGCGGCAGTTGATGCCGGTGGCCATCATCGTCTCGTGCCGGTTGGGGGTGATGCTGGTGGCGCCGGCGTAGCGGGCATAATCCTCTCGGGCGTAGGGATCGACGAAGACGGGGAGGCCGCGTCGGCGGGCGGCGGCGATGGCGCGGCGGCAGACCTCTTCGGTCAGCAGCCCCTTGTTGTAGTCCTCCAGGCAGAGGGCCTCGGCCCCGTCCAAAGCTTGCTCCAGACGCTGGAGGACCTGCTCGACCAACTCCGCTTCGATGGGGGAGGCATCCTCGAAGTCCAGCCGCATCAGGTGCTGGGGATGGCGGTGCTGGGCCAGCCCCACGAAGCGCACCTTGCAGGTGGAGCAGCGCTGGGGGGTGGGGATCAGTCCGCCGGTATCGCATTGCAGCTCGTCCAGTTGCCGGCGGATGAGGCGGCCGGTCTCATCCTCACCGACGAGCCCGACCATGCGGACGCGCGCGCCCAGGGTCGCCAGGTCGGCGGCGACGCGCCCGGCGCCGCCCAGCCGCATCTCCTCCTTCTGATGGTGAAGGACGGGGACGGGGGCATCGGGGCTGAGACGCTCGGCATTGCCGTAGACGTAGCGGTCGATCATCAGGTCCCCCAGCAGGACGATCGTGCTCCGCGGAAGGCGCTCAACCAGTTCGATCAAACGGGTGGACATGCTTTCAGGGTAAATGGAAAATGGAAAATGGAAAAGGGAAGGGGCGGCGGTTTTACTTTCGCCTGCGATTTTTTACCTTGTCGGATGTGATACGGTTCATTGCCATTCGCCTGGCGCAGTTTCCGCTGATCCTGGCGGTGATCTACCTGCTGACCTTCTGCCTGGTGTGGGTGGTGCCGGGGGACCCGTTCCAGCAGACGGAGCGGAACCTCTCGCCGCAGGCGCTGGCGCACATGCGCCAGAGCATGCACGCGGACCACTGGTACACGTTCCTGGCGTATTACCCGCGCAACTTCATTCTCCATGGGGACCTGGGGCCGAGCATGACCTATGAGGAGTGGTCGGTGAACGACATCCTGGCCAGCGCGCTGCCGGTGTCGGTGACGCTGGGGCTCTTTGCGCTGATCGTGGCGGTGCTGGCGGGGACGGCGATCGGGACGATGGCGGCGGTGGGGCGGGGGGGGGTATTTGACTGGCTGAGCCTGAGCATCGCGCTGGTGGGAATCAGCCTGCCGACGTTCGTCATCGCCTCGGTGCTGTTGATGGCGCTGGCGGTGAACGTGCACTGGTTTCCCATCGGCGGGTGGGGCGGGGTGCGGGAGCTGGTGCTGCCGGGGGTGGCGCTGTCGCTGGCGCCGATGGCGTACATCGTGCGGCTGACGCGGGTTTCGATGCTGGATGTGCTGGGGAGCGACTACATCCGCACGGCGCGGGCCAAGGGGCTTGGGAAGGGGGCTGTGGTCTGGCGGCATTGCCTGCGCAATGCCTTTTTGCCGGTGCTGAGCTATCTGGGCCCGGCGGCGGCGGCAACGCTGACCGGCTCCTTCGTGGTGGAGCAGGTCTTTAACCTGCCGGGGCTGGGGCAGCACTTTGTCAATTCGGTCCGCAACCGGGACCAGACGCTGATCCTGGGGACGGTGCTGGTCTACAGCGCGATGCTGCTCACGTTCAACCTGCTGGTGGACCTGGGATATGCCCTGGTCGATCCGCGGATTGAGGTGAAGTAGGGGGAAGGGGTTAGGGTCCAGGGATTGGGGAGGAGAAACCCTGAACCCTGATCCCTGGACCCTGTTCCATTCCGCTCGCTCACGCTCGCGGCTCGGGAAGATCTACTTGAATGTCACATGCAGGAGGCGCTGCTGGTCGGGGGGGACCTGCAGGGTCTGGAGGTCGTCCGGCCGCAATTCCTTTCCGCTTTGCACATCACGGACGGCGGCCACGGTCTTGCCGGTGAGGGTGAGGGCGGTCTTGTCCTGGGTGGCGCGGGCGTAGTTGCCCACCAGGACCAGCGCCTCGGTATCGGTGCCGAAGGCCGAATAGGTCATCTGGGCGTTGCTCCCCTTGAGGTCCACCTGCTTACCGGCATTGAGCAGGTCCTGGTAGGGAGCCAGGAGCTTGAGGGCGGCGGCGTGGTAATACCAGTCCATCGGGTCCATGTCGCCGAACCAGTAGTAAGTGATCCCCTTGGAGCCGTTGAGGAAGGACTCGAGGATCATCTGCTCGGTCTTGTATGGCTCGAATTCGCCATAGGTGCCGCCGGAGAGCCAGGGGATGATGTTGCGGGAGTGGATCTTGTCGTAGTTGCCGCGGATGGTGTCATGGACGCGCTGGACGTTGCCCTGGACATAGAGGGAGGGCATGGCCTGCTGGATGTACTTGGGATAGAGCTCGTTGAAGTCGTCGATCAGCTCGTAGAGGGGGCGGTCGGCATGGACGTTGTAGAGGCCGGAGATGGGGTCCTTTCCATCGGGGGCGGTCCCCTTGGTGGCGTTGAAGAGATCACGAAGCTGGCGAGTGCCCTGGGCGTACATGAACTTGTCCCAGTCGCTCATGCCGCTCTTTTTGAATTCGGCCTGGCAGCGGTCGCACTTTTTGGCTTCCTTCACGGGATTATACCAGAGCTCGATGTCGTAGTAAATTTCATCGGGGTGGACGAGTTTGGCCAGATCGCCGATGCGCTGAATCTCCTCCTGGTAATACTGGCCGGTGTAACAGGGGCAGAGGTATTTGCCCTGCTGGCCGTTGATCTGGTTGTACATCTCCGCCTCCTTCTTGTGGCGGTTGTACATGACATGGAAGGCGGATTCGTTGTAGAGGACGCGGAAGCCCTGTTTGCGGGCTTCAGCGACGAAGTCGGTCAGTTCCTTTTTCCTCTCGGCGGTGGTCGCCCAGCGGGGGAAGGTGGAGACCATGTTGAAGCCCATGTGGCGGAAGGCATTGAAGTAGTCGGGGAGGCCGGCGTCCTGACTCATCCATGCCAGACTCACGTCGAGCTTGGAATCATCGCCGACGGCGGGGATTTCCACGGTCTTGACGGGGGCGGTGATGGCATTGTTCTGTGAGTTGGGATCATCGACGCGGAAGGTGGCGGTGGCGTTGTCGGGGAGGGAAGCGCCCTTGTCCAGGACGAGGTAGATGCCGGAGGTTTGGCCGCGTTTGGCGTCATAGACGTTTTCCAGAATCCAGCGGTTTTTGCCGGAGTCGGCGGTGTCACGGGTGGCCTTGGCTTTCTCGGCGACTTTGAGGATGGAGACGCCCTGGGGGAGGTCGAAGATGAAGCGGATGGGCTTTTTCTGATCGGCGGTGTCGCGGGTGTCGGTGATGAGGAAGTAGTTGGGGGTGGCGAAGTTGGTCGTGATGACGACGTTTTTCTGGCGGGGGCGGATGGCCAGGCCGTGGATGATGAACTGCGTGGGTTCCAGGCCGGTGAGGGGGGCGGCCTGGGCGGTGTCCTTCATAACGGCGATCTGGTCGGAGAAGATATAGCCGCTGGAGCCCTTGAGGTGCATGCCGATGTAGCGGGCGGTGCGGTGGATGGGGAGGACGAAGGTGTGGGTCTGGGCGGCGCCGGTTTCGGGGATGTAGAAGTATTTTTCAGGGTTTTGCTCGGCCAGTTCCTTTTCGCCGGCGTTGACCTTCTGGAGGGAGGCCAGTTCGTAGAAGGTTTTGCCATCATCGGAGCCGACGACGGCGATTTGGGCGGGGAAGAGGAGGGAGCCCTGTTCAGCGCCGCCGAGGAAGCGGGCGGCGACGGTGCCGACGGGCTGGGGAGCGCCCAGGTCGATCAGGAGATTGACGCCCCGGTCGCCCTGGGTCCAGCCGACGGCGTCGCGGTTGAACCAGATGCGGTCATCGTTTCGGAGGGAGAGCTTGCCGTCGGTGAGGTCGGTGGTGTCGTTGTCATCGACGGTGAGGCGATAGTCGGGTTTCTGGGAGAAGGTGACTTTTTTGCCCAAGGCGAGATTGTCGCCTTTTGTGGCGTTGGCCCAGGCCTGGCGGCTTTCGGTGGCCGAGGGGCCGGGGGCGTGCTGGTAGTCCCTGGGGGCGGCCAGGAGGGGGGTGGCGGCGAAGGAAAGTACGGCGGCGGAAATCAGCGTCTTTTTCATTGGTGAATTGTCCAACTAGTGCATTTTGAAAATCAGGTCCAATGGGTTCGTTCGGCAATGGCGCGGAATGGGTTAGACAGGGGTGAATCGCGGATTCTGGAGCGCCAAGCGGGTTTTTGACTGGGTTGGCAAGGCTTGGAATGGGTTCGATTGGGTTCGTTTATCGCGGAGCGGCCCGGCGGGCAGGGGGTTGGGGCTGGGCGATGAATCGAGAGGCTTCATGGGGTGCGTCTTCCTTCCTGTGTTAAGCGCATCGAGCCGAAATTTAAGAATCGGCGCGTAGTATAGCGTGTGTTAGGATTTTGTCAAGACATTTTTTCGTGGCGTTTTGGTCCAGACGCGCGCAGGGCGGGTTGCATCTACGCCGTGCCCTCCGAGGCACGCCGTGTTGTCCTTAGTTCTTGGTATAGGTGGCGTAATACCACGGCGGGCCTGCTTTCCAAGTAACGTTTCCGGTCTTGGTGGTATCCCATGCCTTCTTTTTCACATCCCAACCCAATACATCCGCCTGGAGGCTGGCGCAATGCCCATCCAGAAAGGCACAATTTGCGACATTGCCATGAGTCCAGAGTACGAATGAACCGGGATTGATCCAATACCAACCCCAGTAATCATGGGTGCCATCCGCAATGTAAGAGGTACTATAACCCTCGGTGAAGACCATCAGTTCGGAAGCAGGGACACCCGGTTGGCCAAGCTTGATGCGGTGATAACCTTTATCGGTGGATGCGGGCATGGCCCCGCCGCGGTTGGCGGCGTAGGACATGTAGGCCCAAGTGCTGCTATGCTCGCCATTTGGGTAGGTTTCCAGATATTGAAGGCTTTTGACCAAGGAGGAGTTGCGGCCCATGTCCACTCGATCCGGACACATGAAGACGCGGGCGTCCTTGACGTAGCGTCCTTCCCCGCCGCCGACGCGACCGGACCAGATGGTGTAGATGCCATCGTAATAGCACCAGGGGATATAACCTTGATTGTCCTGCGCGTACATGGTCAGGCCCTGCATGATCTGGCGCATGTTGGAGAGGCAGGAGACGGTTTTGGCGGCTTCGCGGGCTTTGTTGAGCGCGGGGAGAAGCATTGCGATGAGGATGCTGATGATGCCAATGACGACGAGCAGCTCGACAAGGGTGAAGGCGCCAGGACGGGCACCCCGTCCGGCGGGTTCCGGACGGAGGGGGCGACGAAGAGTGGGACCTGTCATACAACTCTCCTTTCGTGCGGCTGTTGAAGTGGCCGCGAACTGAATACATCCCCAGACCTTGGGACCGGATGGCCGGAGCACTTGAGGCGAGGCCGGCCAGACAAGCGGGCGTATTGTACCAAGGGAACAGGGTGGGGGTCCATGAAAAAAAGGAGGCGGCCAGAGGCGGGCAAGATTCACCCTACGGCCTGTGTCCTCCGAGGCAGGCCAGAGCGTTTTCCACCGGGCTACTGAATAAACACATGTGAATACCAGGGAGCCCCGTGATTCCACGTCGACGTGGAGGCTTTGGGCAGCCACGTATTGGCCCGGAGGTCCCACCCCAATTCACCGGCCTGGACGCTGGCGCAGTGCCCATCCAGAAACGCACAATTCACGACGCCGCCGCCATGGGTCCACAATTGATAACCAGCGGAGCCCACGGAGGTTGTGTACCATCCGTAATAGTTATGGGAGCCGTCATTGATGTACTTAAGGTTGTACCCTTCAGTGAGAACCAGCAGGCTGGAGGCATCCACCCCGGGCTGGCCCAATTTGATGGGATGATAACTGCTTCCGGAGGGCATGGCGCCGTACCAGTTGGCGGAGTAGGACATATAAGCCCATCCACTGCTGTGGGCGCCGTCCGGGTTGTTCGCCAGATACTTAAGAACATCCAATTCATGCGGATCATTGGCCATCGGCAGCCGATCCGGGCACATGAAGACCCGGGGATCCTTCACGATCCGACCCGGCCCGCCGCCGATCGCGCCGGCCCAGATGGTGTAGGGACTATCATGATATTGAGGCGGCAGCCTGCCTTTGTTGATCTGCGCGTACATCGTCAATCCTTGCATCACCTGGCGCAGGTTGGAGAGGCAGGAGACGGTTTTGGCGGATTCACGCGCCTTGTTAAGAGCGGGGAGGAGCATTGCGATGAGGATGCTGATGATGCCGATGACGACCAGCAGCTCGACAAGAGTGAAGGCGCGGCGGGGCATCTCGTGGCTTGGAAATTCCGGGTGGGCCGGGCGAACGATACGGATTCGCTCCATCACAATGCTCCTTTCAGGCGACCGTTGAGATGGCCGCGACCTGAAAACACCCCCAAGCTTCTGATTGTTGGTTGAACAACCGAGTGTATTATAGTCGAGGCGGGAGGGAAGGTCTATCGAAAAATCCGAAAAATGGCGGGGAAATTTAAAAGAGTTCGTGGCGATTCAGGCCCGAGCTGTACCGCTAATGCCCCCCTGGCGGGACTGAAGGGTGACAAAAGTTCAAAAAAAATCCTAATTCGAAACAGCCTGCGGAAAACCTCCTCGGGCCGCTGCCGCACGTTGGCGGGGGAGGAAGTATGGGGGGTGGGTGGTTCGTGGTAGAGTGGGGGGATGTTGAGCGAGATTTCGAGGCCGGGGTTGCTGGTGACGGGGACGGACACGGAGGTGGGCAAGACGATGGTGGCCGGGGCGATTGCCGACTGGTTCCGGCGGGGGGGGAAGCGCGTGGGGGTGTGCAAGCCGGCGGCGACGGGGTGCGTGCGGCGGCGGGAGGGGCTGGTGAGCGGGGATGCGGAGTTTTTGGCGCACTGCGCTGATGCGCCGTTTCCGCTGGACATTGTCTGCCCGCAGCGGTTCGTGGAGCCGCTGGCCCCGGCGGTGGCGGCGCGGCGGGCGGGCGTGAAGCTGGACTGGGGGGCGATTGAGCGGTCGCTGGCGATTATGCA
>JBIQLO010000138.1:0-10696 GCA_044464175.1 Planctomycetaceae bacterium
GAATCCGGTTGGCCACCAGGCCATGCTGCAGCGCGTCAATGATCGGCACCCCCCCGCCGCACGATGCCTCAAATCCGATGGAAACGCCCCGCCGCCGCGCCAGGGCGAACAACTCGCTCCCGCTTTGTGCCAGCAGGGCCTTGTTGGCCGTCACCACGCGCTTGCCCCGCTCCAGCGCCAGGCGGATGTATTCCCCCGCCGCCTCCGTCCCCCCGATCAGCTCGACCACAATCTCCACCGCCGGATCGGCAATGGCCCCCCGGGCATCGCTGCTCAGCGGCAATCCGCGCAACTCCGCCCGCGCGGCATACTTGGCCGGGTCCCGCACCACCACGTGACGCAGGTCAAACGCCAGCCCCGTCCGCCGCCGCAGCGCCTCCCCCTGGCGCAGCAGGATCTCAAGCACGCCCCGGCCCACAACGCCGCAGCCCAACATCGCAATGCCAATGCTTCGATCCGCCATACTTCCGTCCGAAAACGGTAAAGTGTAAGAGGGCGGTCTCGAAAACGCAAAATCGCGGCGGCCGGCCCGGTCTAGGCGGTTTTTATCGCTTTGACGACCATGACGCAGCCCAGCCAGCGGAATTTCCCCGCGTGCAGCCGCTCGAGCCATCGCGCCAGCCGAACTGCCAGCGCCGGAAACCATTCATCCAGGGGGGAGAGGCACACATTAAAATTGCAATATTCCACCTCAACCACCTTCAGCCCCTGCTTTGCAAGCTCGCGCCTGACGCCACGCAACGTGTAGAGGTTCCTAAGGGGAGCCAGAACCAGCGGCCGAAAATGCCCCACGCCCATCTTGGCCAGCAGACCTTTCACGAAAGCAACAGCTGGATAGAACACCAGTTTCTTCCAGGTGACATAGGGACTGAGCGAATTGGGAAAGGAAATAACCACCGTGCCGCCCGCCTTCGCCACGCGCGCCATCTCGCCGAATGCGGCCGAATTCGGGCTGATGCGCTCGATGACCCCGATGCAGGTGACGGTGTCAAAGAACGAGTCGGGATAATCCAGCCCCGTCGCATCCCCCACACTCAGGGTCACATTGTCCACCCCCGCGGTCAGGTCCCTTGCCTGCTCGATCATCCCCTCCGCCGCGTCCATCCCGTGCACCAAATGCCCCTGGTCCGCCAGGGCCCGGACCAGCACACCGGGACCGCACCCCACATCCAGTACGCTGCAGGGCTCCGCGTCTACCATTCCCACAACGCGCTGATGCCGAATGCGCAGTGCATATCCCCCAGGCGTGGACCCCCGGTAGCTGGAATGATATTTCTCCGCAAATGAACTGAAAAACGAAGCCGTCTGCTCGCTCAGTCCCGGATCGCACAATGAATGATCAATCGCGGCCTTCATGGAAATATCCTCTAATATTCAACACGCTGCATCGCATGGCCGCAGGCCGGAGATGATTCCTGATCAAGGCTCGCGCTGTGCGACAGAACAAAAGCCCCTCTGGATACTTCATTACATCGGCGCCCACAAGGGCAAGATTGAGGATTATTCAAGTTTTTTTGCTTTTTTTTCGAAATTCCGCATATCAAGCCGCCCCCCGCCAACGATCCTGCGGGTGCCCTGTGGCGTGTCTACGTTCATAAACACCGATGGGTGCCCCGCTTGCGGGGCACCCATCTCGGCGTCGGTTGCGGCCGTTTCCAGCGGCCGCTGCATCTCCTCTCCGGAAGACAACGCTACGGACTCGTCGTCATAATGCCCGCCTGCATCAGTGTGGCGGACTGCCCCGACTTCTCCTGATTGTCATTGGGCCCGGGATTCTCCGTCTTGCTCAACCGGCTCAGCCCGGCCGAGGTCGAGGAAAACGCCTCCGGATTTACACCCTGCTTCACCTGAATCTGCTCATCCCGCAGCCCTTTCTCATGCAGGTAGGCGAGAACGACCTGCCGGTGGCCCTCGTCGGCCGTCCCCGTCTCGGGCACATCGAGATAGACCTTCAACTGTCCCTGTCCGATCCCCTCGGCCATCTGATCCAGCTTCCACCGCCCCAGCGAATTCAGTGCATCGCCGTCGAAGTGGATCGCCCGCAGCATGCCGTCCTCCCGCGCGCCGCCGGCCGCCTGCATGGCCGCCGCCGACTCAACCGCCTGCCGCCCCTGGGGGGCAAAAAATTCCGCCTGCTGCCGCTCCTGGGCGGCGCAGCCGCCGATCATCGCCAGCATCAGGCCGCCGCTCAGACAGATCATGGATCGGACTCGTTTCATAGGTGCTCTCCGTTAATACTTTCGTCTTTTTTGTTCCGTTACTTTCCGCCGTGCCGGTTTTTTTCATCTTTGCCCGATGCCGGGCCGCCCGGGCCTACTTGAACAGCGCGCTGCGCATCAGCCCCAGGATCGTCGGCCCCATCATCACCAGGAACGTCGCCGGGAAGATGAACAGCACCAGCGGAAAGCTCATCTTCACCGACGCCTTGGCCGCCTGTTCCTCCGCCAGAAACTGCCGCTTGGAGCGCAGGCTCTCGGCGTGAATGCGCAGCGCCGAGGCGATGCTCGTCCCGAAACGGTCCGCCTGGATCAGCATCGCCGAGAGCGACTGCACCTCCGACTCACCCGTGCGCGTTCCCAGGTTGCGCAGCGCATCGGCCCGCGACAGCCCCACCCGCGTCTCCATGTGCGCAATCCCGAACTCCCGCCCCAGACGGGGATGCGCCAGCGACAGCTCCTGCCCCATCCGCTGCATCGCCGCATCCACCGTCAACCCCGCCTCCACGCAGACCACCATCAGGTCCAGCGCATCGGGAAGCCCCAGCTTCAGCGCGGAGCGATGGACCGCAATCCGCCGCTTCAGCCACAGCGTCGGCGCCAGATACCCGGCCAGCCCCCCCATCGAAATCCCCATCATCACCGATCCGATCGCCCTCCCCAGGACATACCCGCCCAACAACCCCACCGCCAGAAAAATCACCTTGAACCCCACCACCGCCCGCATGGCGTTGGGAGAGTAAATGCCCGCATATCCCAGGTCGCGCCGCAATGCGGACTGCCGCTGCCGCTGGCTGGGCATGAACGGCTTGGCCGCCGCCTGCCCCACCCGCTCCGCCATCCGCTTGAGCTGCGCCCGCTCTCCCTTCTCCTCCTTTTGCGACGGCGCTTTGGCGTCCGACTTGCCCAGGCGGTCCCGAATCTTCGACTCATCCTGCCGCGCCATCAGACGCATCAGGACAAACCCGCCCAATGCCGCCGCCACCGCCACGCACGGAATAAAAAATGTCTGGTCCATAATTCCCTGTCCGTTATCCGTGGTCCGTTGCCCGCCGTCCGTCCCGACATTCTTCGGACCACGGACAACGGACGACGGCCAACGAGTGCTACACCTTCACGGTCGTGATGCGGCGAATGCACCACAATCCCATCAACTGCAGCGCGACCGCCGCGACCAGCATCATGACGCCGGTGGAGTCATGCAGCATGACCCCCACATATCCCGGGCTCATGGTGTACATCAGCGCGAAGATCACCGCCGGAAAGGCCACCAGGATATACCCGCTGAACCGCCCCTCGGCCGTCTTGGCCTTCACCTGCTGCTGCAGCCGGATGCGCTGCCGCACCGTCGCGCTGATGTTGTTCAGCAGCACCGTCAAATCGCCGCCCGTCTGCCGCTGAATCAGCACCGCCGTCACGAAGAACGCGAAGTCGCTCGACTCGATCCGCCCCGTCATCTCCTTCAGCGCCGCCTCCAGCGGCTGGCCCAGGCTGTGCTGGCTATGGCAGCGCTGAAACTCCGCCCCCAGCGGATCGGGCAGCTCCTCGCCCATCATCTGCAGCCCCGTGCTGAAGCTGTGCCCGGCCCGCAGCACCCGGCACAGAAAGTCCAGCGCCTCGGGCAGTTGCAGCGTCATCGCCCGCTGGCGGGAGTTGCGCCGCATGTTCACCACGATCACCGGCGCATACGCCCCGATGAAGATGCCCGCCACCGCCAGCCCCAGCGGCGCCACCAGCGCCACCACCAGAAACGCCCCGAAGCCGCAACCGAGGCAAATCCCCAGGAACTTCGCCAGCGGCAGCCGCGGATACGCCTGCGCCAGTTTGCGGTTCAATCCCGAAAGCAGCCGCTGCCGAGCCAGCCAGCCGGAGAATCCGCGCTCCTCGCGCATGATCAGCCCCTGCGCTTCCAGTTCGGCCCCGACGCGGTTCTCCTGACTCAGCCGCTGCTTGATCCGCCGCCCATCGGCGTTGGCCACCACCAACACCACCCGCACCAGCCCCCACCCCAGCAGCATCACTGCCAGTGCGATTATGATTGGAATTAACATGCTGTTCATGGTGTTTCTCCGGCCTTTCGCTGCTCGTTGCCGCTCATCGCTCCCTGTTCCTGATCCCTCTAAGAAAGCAACAGGTCGCTGGCAGCCATGTTCCCTACGACTCGATCACTCTGCGCTCAAACAGGTTCTCCGGCAGGTTCCGTCCCCGGCTTTCAATCCGCTCCATGCACCGCGGCCGGATGCCCGTGGCCAGGAACTGCCCCTGCGCGTTGCCGTCGGCGTCCACGCCCTGCTGCTCAAAGGCGAACAGATCGTGCATTTGAATCTGATCCCCCTCCATGCCCGTGATCTCGCTCACCTTCACCACCCGCCGCTTGCCCCCCGGCAGACGCTGCGCCTGCACGATAATCTGCAGCGCGCTGGCCACCTGCTGCCGCAGCGCCCGCATCGGGATGTCATACCCCGCCATCGCGATCATCACCTCCAGCCGCCCCAGCGCATCCCGCGTCGAGTTGGCGTGGATCGTCGTCATCGAGCCGTCATGCCCCGTGTTCATCGCCTGGAGCATGTCCAGCGCCTCTCCGCCGCGCACCTCGCCGATGATGATCCGGTCCGGCCGCATGCGCAGACAGTTCTTCACCAGGTCCCGCTGCGTGATCTCACCCCGCCCTTCGATGTTCGCCGGCCGCGTCTCCAGCCGAACCACGTGCGGCTGCTGAAGCTGCAGCTCCGCCGCATCCTCGATCGTGATCACCCGCTCGTCGGCCGGGATATACCGCGAGAGGCAGTTCAGCAGCGTCGTCTTGCCCGAGCCCGTTCCCCCGCTGATCAGCACGTTGCACCGCGCCTGCACCGCCGCCGAGAGAAAATCCATCACCGCCGCCGGAAATGCGCCGTGGCGGATCAAATCCTCCAGTTGCAGCGGCCTGGCCCCGAACCGCCGGATCGACATCGCCGCCCCGTCCAGCGCCAGCGGCGGAATGATCGCATTCACGCGGCTACCATCGCTCAGCCGTGCGTCCACCATCGGGCTGATTTCATCCACCCGTCGCCCCACCAACGCCACGATCCGGTCAATGATCTGCCGCAGGTGGGCGTTGTCCCGGAACCGCACCTCCGACAGTTCCAGACGCCCGCGCCGCTCCACGTACACCCGGTCGTGCCGGTTCACCAGAATGTCCGTGATCGTCGGGTCCTTCAGCAGCGCCTCCAGCGGCCCCAGCCCGAACGTCTCGTCCAGCACCGCGTCGATCAGCCGCTCCTGGTCGGCCGCGCTCAAGAGCCCCTTCTCCGACTGGCACAACTCCTTGACCAGCTGCCGCACCTCGCCGCGCACCGTCTCGGCCGGCAGCGCCTTGAGGTTCTGCATGTCCAGCTTCTCCACCAGCTTCTGGTGAATGCTCACCTTCAACTGCTGGAGATACCCCTCCTGCTCGCTCAGCGCCGGCGTCGGCGAGACCGACACAGCCGCCATGGGCGCTTCCCGAACCGCCGTCCCGTTCCCATTATTTCTGACGAATAACGCCATGATTCATCCTTGCCGCCGGCGCCCGGACCCGGGCACTCACGCCGCCTTGTTGTATAACTCGCCGGCCAGCCCGCCCAGACTCCGGCTCATCTCACTGCGCGGAGCGCGGAGCACCACCGGCTCCCCGAAATTGATCGCGCTGATCGCGTTCTTGAAGTCATTGGGCACCATCCACGAAATCCGCAGCCCCAGCGCCCGCTCCACTTCCGCCGGCTCGATGTCGCATCCCTTCTTCACATACCGGTTCACCACCACGCGAATCTTGCTCGACTCCACCCCCATACGCCGCAGCGCCCCCACAAACCGCTCGGCGTTCTTGGCGCTGGGAATGTTCAACTGCATCACGATCACGTTCACATCCGCCGCCGCGATCGTCGCCGCGTACAGCGGATCGACGCTCATCACCGAGTCGATCACGATGTAGTCGAACATCCGCCCCAGCACCCCCAGCAGCCGCTGCATTCCCGCCGGCGTCACGCGCTGCGTCTCCTCCGGCAATTCCGGCCGCCCCAGCACCGCCACACGGCTGCTGGCGTGCACCGCCATCGCGTTGTCGATCAGCTGCCGGTCCACCTTCTCCGCCGATTCCATCACGTCCGCAATCGTGTACTTGGGCCGCAGGTCGAAATATCCCGCCACGCCGCCGCGCACCAGGTCCAGGTCCAGCAGCGCCGTGCGCACCGAATCCCCCGACCGCGCCAGCGACGCCGCCACGTTGCACGCCACCGTCGTCGAGCCGCTGCCCCCCACGCTGGGAATCACGTGAATCACCTTCGCCCGCTTGGTCATGCCGTACTGCTGCGACATCCGGTCGATCGCCGCCGCGAACTTCTCCTCCTGCACCGGCAGCGGGATGAACTCCTTGATCCCCAGGTGCATCGTCTCCATCAGCAGCTGCGCATCGAGCACCTGCGACATCGCGAAAAAACTCACCTGCGGATACTGCCGCGGAAGATGCCCCATCTTCTTCAGCGTCTCCTGCGGGTTCGGGTCCAGGTTCAGGATCACCAATTGCGGCGGATCGTTCCGTCCCAGCGAGGCGGCCAACTGCTCCCCGGAGGCGAACTGCCCCGCCACCGTCACCCCATACTGCGCCAGGAACGCCGCCATCTCGCTCCGATTCGCCACATCCGGATCCACTATGACACAGTTCATTTGCACGTACATCGCTTCGCTCCGTAGGGTCCGCCCCGCGGACCAGCCCTTTGGCCTCTCTGACTACTCACCTGCGGCAGCCGCCGACGGCTACTTCGCCTCGGTGAACCCATGCTCACCCACATACCGCGCCGGCGGCGTCGCCGGCCGCGTCGTCGGCCCGCCCAGGTCCCCCTCCGTGAACAACTGCGCCTCGGTCGGGTCGCGCCAGTGCTCGCCCGGCAGGGTCGGCACCTGGTCCGGGTTCATCCCGCTCACCAGATACGGCGTCACCAGCACCACCAGCTCCGTCTGCTTCTTCTGATACCGCACCGACCGGAACAGCGCCCCCAGCACCGGGATGTCTCCCAGCAGCGGCGTCACGCTTCGATTGGCCGTCACGTTGTTCTGGAACAACCCGGCGATGGCGAACGTCTGCCCCTCGCCCAGTTCGATCGTCGTGTTCACCTTCCGCGTCGTCAGCCCCGGCACCGTCACGCCCCCCACCTGCGTCCCGGTCGAGAAATCCAGCTGGCTCACCTCCGGCGCAACCTTCATCCGGATCAGCCCATCCCCCAGCACCACCGGCGTCATGTTCAGCCGCACGCCGAACTCCCGGTATTCGATCGTCACCGTGTTTCCCCCGCTCCCCGGCTGCGGCACCGGCACCGGAAACTCACCCCCCGCCAGGAAGCTCGCCTCCTGCCCGCTGATCGCGATCAGGTTCGGCTCCGCCAGGATGCGCATCAGCCCGTTGTTCCGCAGCGCCGACAGGTAGTACGAGAACGCCGTCCCTCCCATCCTTCCCGCCCCGAACACCGACACCGTGCTCGGCGGCGTCGGCGAGAGCAACTGCGGCGGCGCGGCTCCCCCGCCTCCGGCCAGCCCCAGCGGCGCGATCTGCCCGACGTTGCTGCCGAAGCTGAACGTCCCATCGCTCATGCCGAAATTCATCCCCAGCGCCGACTCGGCCGATCGCGACACCTCCGCGAAACGCACCTTCAGCATCACCTGCTGCCCCCCCGCCACCTGCAGGAAGTTCAGCACCTTCTTCCCGTACGGCGTCGCCACCTGCACCGCCTGGTCCGCCGTCTCCAGCGACGGCACCGACCCGCGCAGCGCGATCGACCCATTCACCGCCGACACCTCGATCTTCGACCCGGGAAACATCCCCTTGATCTGCTCCCGCAGCGCGTCCAGGTCCACCTGCACCGTCACATCCACCACCTGCGTCCGGTCCTGGTCATCCCACACGATCAACTGCGCCGCCCCCGCCTTCTTGGCCGTCAGCAGGAACGACCGCGGCCCCAGCAGGTTCACATCCGCCACCTCGGGCTGCGATACGCTCACCCGCTTGTACGCCCGATCGGTCTGCAGCACCTGGCTCTTGTTCACCGTCAGCACGATCTTTCCATCCTGCAGCCCGCTGACGATCAGCCGTGCGTCACCGGTGGACGGGGCCGTGGACCCCGTCGACTCCACCGCCGCCTGCTTCACCACCGCCTGCCTCGTCTGTCCGTTCGCCTGTGCCCCGAGCATCAGCGCCCCGGCCACCGCCACCCCGCACGCCGCCACCATCCGTCCCCGCCGCGACGCCCGCGCCATCCGTCGAATGATCTGTTTCTGGTTCATAGCTTTGTCCTTTGCCTTCCCTCAGCCCTTTGCCCTTTGCCCTCTGCCAAGGGTCAACTATTCCGCCACGCTCGACACCGCCATCTTCGCCGGCATCTCAAAAATCACCGTGCTCTCATTGGCGCCCCGGATCAGCTGCACCGTTCGCCGAACCTTCGGCTCCGCCTCGGTCTGCGCGGCCGCCGGACGCGTCGCCGGCATCTGGATTTGCACCACCGGCACCGCCGCCCCCTTCTCCTTCCGGTCCTGCGCCGACTTGCCGCGCAACTCCGCCAGCGTCACCCCAGGCGTCTTCACCGGCGCATCATCCTTGCCGCCCCGCAGCACCAGCCACGGCCGCCCGCTCTCCGACGCCAGTTGCATCAACTCCGCCTCCTTCGGCGTCGCCAGCAGCGTCACGCTCCGCGGCAGCGACGGCTCGCTCCGTCCATCCTTGTTATCCTTGTTCTCCGGCCGCACCCGCAGGCTCTGCCCCACCGCCTTCACCTCCAGGTTCTGCGCCACCGTCCGCGTCGTCGTCTCATCCTCCCCCTCCTTGCGCAGCGTCGCCAAAACGTCCACCCGGCATCCCGGGATCAACAAGCCCCCCACCCCGCTGAATTCATTCACTTCCAGCGTGATCGCGCGCATCCCCTCAGGAATCAGCGATTGCAGCCCGCCACCGCTCCCGGCCGGCGCCAGCAGCGAACCCACCACCGCCTGCTCCTTCCCCAGCCCCGCCACCGTCACCCGCCCCACCAGGTCCGATAGCTGCCCAAACGTCCCCGCCGCCGACACATCCGCCGGAATCGACTGCAGCCGCAAATCGTCGGCCCGCAATGTCGTCCCCGGCGCCACATCATGCGACGCCACCACAATTTGCCGCATCGGCGTCACCGCCTTGGGCGCATGCTCTTTGACCATAAACTTCTTGGCCGCCAGCGCCGCCGCCAGACCCAGCCCAACCGCCACCGCCAAGGGTGCCCATGTCTTTGCGTTCATAGCCTCTCCTAAATCAGATACCCCCGATCATTGTCGGATAGGAAAGATGGACGGTTTAGGAGGAATATTCCCCGCATGTCCAATTCCCCCCAAACCGGCGTTCTTTACGCTTGGAATATTCCCCCCGCCCCCAAAATTGAATTTCCCTCCCGCCGATTTACCATACGCCCCATGACACCCCGCACCCTCATCCTCCGCACCGCCGGCACCAACTGCGATGTGGAGACCGCCCATGCCTTCGCCCTGGCCGGCGCCCAGCCCCACGCCGTCCACCTCAACCGCCTCCTGGAGAACCCCCGGATCATGGATGACTACCAGATTCTGGCCCTCCCCGGCGGCTTCAGTTACGGCGATGACATCGCCGCCGGAAAAATCCTGGCCACCCAGATCAATCTCCGCCTGGCCGACGCCTTCCACCAGTTCCTCGACGCCGGCAAGCCGATCATCGGCATCTGCAACGGCTTCCAGGTCCTGGTCAAAACCAACCTCCTGCCCGGCCCCATCGCCGGACGCACCGGCCAGTCCGCCACCCTGGCCCACAACGACGCCCACCGCTTCATCGCCCGCTGGGTCCACCTGGCCTCTAAAAGCCGCAAGTGCATCTGGACCAAAGACTTGGAATCCCCCCTGTTCATCCCCATGGCCCACGGCGAAGGCAAATTCATCCCCGCCGATCCTGCCGTCCGCCAGGCGTTATGGGATAACGACCAGGTCGCCCTGACCTACGCTCGCGCGGATGGCTCACCCGCCAACGGCCAGACCCCCGACAACCCCAACGGCTCCGTGGACGACATCGCCGGCATCACCGACCCCACCGGCCTGATCCTGGGCCTCATGCCCCACGCCGAACGCCACGTCCACCCCACCCAGCACCCGGAGCGCCTCGTACGCGTCCGCGACGCACTTAATCAGCAGATCGCGCTCCTTCTCCACGACGTTCAGCTCTTGAGTTTGAGCCATTACTTCCTCCCGATGTGCTGAGCCGCCGCTCCTCCGCTACGCAGATCGACGGCTCGCCGAGCCCCGCGCATTCGAGCGCCATACATGGCTGCCGTCGTCGTAGCAAGGCACCTTCACGCCGTGCACGTTCGCGAAGCGACGAGCAAGACAGAGTCAGACCGCCCGTGCCAAAGCTGGACGCTCCGAGATCGGCGCGCCGTCAGAGAACTGGGAAGCGCGCGCCAGGCAACTGCGCCCTGCGCCGT
>JBIQLO010000139.1:0-10556 GCA_044464175.1 Planctomycetaceae bacterium
TCTTTTTTTCACGAAGTTTTTTGCCTGTTTTTGCGCTGCGCGTTTTGGCGCAAAATGCGCAGCGCGCGGGGTCAGCGACCCCGCCTACAGTTTGGTTGGGCAGCCCCCTTGGGCAGGAGTCAGCGAGTACGCTGAGGTCGTGGCACCCACGCAGGAGCGTCCAAAGTTTGCCGTAGGGGCGGCCCCCTACGAGGGCAAACGCGCGGTCAGGCCTGCCACAGGTCGCCCAGTAGTTGAGCGCCGGTGTCGTAGATTCGCGCTTCCAGACCTGGTTGATAGGGGCCGGGACGGCCGGTCACCATGAAGATTTCGGCCTCGTATCCCCCCTCCCGCAGAATCTGTTCAGTGGGGATGTAGCTGGCGGTGTTCTCGTTGGCCAGGGCCGAGAAGACCAGGTGCTTTCCCGAGAGGCGGTCCCGGAATCCATGGGCATAGCCCGAGCAGACCTCGCCGCCGATGCCCAGGAAGCCAAACGTCTGGCCGAGCGTGAAGGCATGCAGATGCAGGGGGACGGCCCGGTCGAGCGGACGGCCGGATTTCAGCGCCTGTCGGATCTGGGCGGCCCATTTCGGGTGAAACGGCTTGTCGCTGGCTTCGGCCTTGAGCAGGTGAGCTTCCATGTGCTCCAGGTCCATCGGCAGCTCCATCACCGCCCGCCGCGCCCGGACCGGCCCGGTCAGTTGGATTCGCGGAGCCTGCTGGATGATCCGATCCACATCCTCCCCCAGTTTCCGCCCGAAATGGGCGACCGCGTCGATGAAGTTCTCATGCGTCAGCCAGCGATTGTTCTGATCAAAACTGGCGGGACGCACGTCCCCCTCAAACCCCTGAACGAAAAAGCTGACCAGCCCCGGGTGCTTCTCCTCCAGATAAAGCCGGGCCGGGCCCGGGAAGTCCGGGCCCAGGAGATATCCCCCGCGCGTGGTGGGATGGCAACCATAGGCGAAGACCACGCAGGGCGCTTCCTCCCGCCCCTCCTGGGTGAGGATCAGGGCGCTGAGGGTCGGGTCGGTGACGCCGTCGGGATTGGGCATCCGCCGCCCTTCGGGGCCGCGGCGATTGATGCCGATGTCGGAGGCGCCCAGCGCCAGTTCCACCCTGGCCGGGGCAGCACTTTGCCGCGCCTCACCGACAGACTGGGCGATGGCGTGGGCAAATTCCTCGCGCAGGCGCTGTTCCGGCGGGCCGATCTGGCTGACCTGGAACGTGGACCAGTTCTCATGCAGCAGCGGCCCGCTGTGGGTGTGGGATGGCAGCAGCACCAGTGCCTCGGGCGCGATGCCCGTCTCGGCAGCCGCGCGGGCGCGGAAGATCTCCGCATCCTCCGCCTGCAGGCTTGCCAGATCGAGCGTCACCAGACAGATTTCCCCCGATTCCGACCGCAAGCTGACGGCCCCGACGCGCAGGGGCATGTAGACGCCCGTGCTGCGGTGCGTGCGGAATCCGTACCCGGCCATGTAGACCGGCTCGGAGGGTGTGATTTCCCGTTTGGCCCAACCGGCCCGGATGTCAGATGGTTCCATGCTTGTTCCCTTTAGCCCAGGAGATAATGGTCGATTTGTCAGTCACGGGTTGGAAGCTCGTGCTCCATGGTCCTCCGCGATCAACTGGCGCACTTCCTGGTTGAGCCGCAGCGACTGGCGCACCAGCATCCGGCAGGGGATGTACCGCCCCACCACCTGCGTGACGCCTTCATCAATCATGTTCAGGATCATGTCGGCGGCGGAGCGGCCCATTTCCTCCATCGGCTGGCCCAGCGCCGTCAGGGCCGGATGGGCGTATTCCCCCAGCATCAGCCCCGTGCCCCCCACTACGCCCGTCTGTCCCGGCACGTCCACCTTTCGCTCGCGCAGCGCCCGGATCGCCCCCAGCGCTCCAAAATCGCCACCGGCGGCAAAGATGCCCTGCGGCGGGCCGAATTGGTCCAGGTAGCGAAGGGTATGGCGATAGGCCGCCGTTTCGCTGTCCAGTTCCCCGTTCCAGCCATACTCGATGCCGCGCAGCGGCATCCCTTCATCCAGGCACCCCTGAATGAAGCCATGAATCTTGTCGTGGGTGGAGACCTTGGTCGGCGGCGCGGAGGGGGGCTGGGCGATTGTGTCGCTCAGGAGCAGGCAGCGGTGCAACCCCAGCCGGGCAAAACAGCGTCCCACCAGCCGCCCGCCACCGAAATTGTCGGCCCCCACGAAGTTGTGCACCATCCCCCGCCGCAGAGGGTTGATCGTCACCCAGGGCAGACGCCGCCGCGTCAATCGCTCCAGCACGGAATGAATGGATATCTCCAGAAAGGTGATGACCCCCGCCGGCGCTTCGCCCGAGGCGTCCAGCCCCGCCTCCCACTGTTCGATCCGCTCCATGGCGCCGATCACCGGCACCAGCTGCCGTCCCGCATCGGCCAGCGCCTCCTGGGCTCCGTGCTGAATGCGCTGGGTCCAGGTCCCTTCCTTGATGGCCGCCTCCGAGCCGTCGGACCGCGCCAGGAGCAGAACGATCTGGCCGCTTCGCCGGCCCGTTCCCCGGCCGGCGGTGACAAACGTCCCGACGCGCGGGCGGCGGTGGATCAATCCCTGAATCTCCAACTCCCGCATCGCCCCCTGGACGGTGCTGAGGCTGACGCCGAACCGCCCGGCCAATTCGCGGGTGGTGGGCAGGCGCGAGCCGGGGGACCAGTGGCCCCGGCGAATCATCTGGTGCATCTGCCCGGCCAGATGCTGCGGGCGCAGGGATTCCTCGGGGGAAGCAGGGACTGCGACATTGGAAAACAGCTTGGATTTCATGGATGGGGCGCGACGCCCGTGATTCTATCAGACGCGGCGTTTTCAGGCAACACGATATTTTTTCATTGACAGAAATAGGAACAAGATTAGGCTGGGGAGAAGGAAAGGGCCGGTTGTGATAGTATCACATTGCACATCGGCAATGCGAGAACACCGTTCTGGAGGTTCGCATGAAACGCACGTCTCTGTCGGGCTTGAGGGAGGATCGATCCGCCCGGGCGTTCACGCTCGTGGAGTTGCTGGTCGTCATCGGCATCATCTCCATCCTCATCGCAATGCTCCTGCCGGCGTTAAACAAGGCGCGGGAGGCGGCCAAGTCGGTCGCCTGCCTGAGCAACCTGCGGCAGGTGGGAATGGGGCTGCTGATGTACGCCAGCGAGAACCGGGACTATCTCCCCCCCTGGTACGACGGCACGGCCAGCACGGCGGACCATGCGGCCGGGATGGACCGATGGAACGTCCGGATCGAAAAGCAGTACGTCAAAAACAAAGATGCCTTCTTCTGCCCCGCCTGGACCCCGTACAACCTGAAGGAATACGAGGCGATGGGATTCACCTGGGCCAAGACCATCTCGGCCCGCCTGTATGCGATGCGGGAATGGCGGGAGCCGGGCAAGTCATACAACGATACCCGGACCAACTACAAGAAGCGGTCGCTGGTGCGCCACCCCAGCGACTTTTTCATGCTGGTGGACAGCTATTCCGACCTGACGGGGATGCAGGATTACGTGGTCCGCCCGACAACGACCAGCGACCATTTCATTCATGTGCGCCACAATCATTTCGCCAACGCCTGGTTCCTGGATGGGCATGCGGCGGGAATGCCCCGGTCCTACTTCGAAGATTTGAAAGTCACGCAACTGGAATATTGCACGAGCGGCGGGTACCGGGTCTGGCCGCTGGAAAATTGAGCGTGGGTCCCTCCCGAAGTGACCGTTTGAAGAAAGGAGAAAACATGTCCATGCCCTGGAGAGGCTGGAGCGCGGGGGTCCTGGCCGGGGCACTGCTGGCGGTCGGGACGATGCCGGCCCGGGGGGCGGTGCTGCTGTCGGAGGAATTTGCCGACGGGCAGATCACCAGCGACCCCGCCTGGACGGTGGAGGCCGGGAGCTTCACGGTCGGCAATGCGGCGCAGAGCACGGACAATGAGGAGTTGTCCGCCGCCGCCGGCTCGCGCATGGTGGCCAAATTGGCCGGCGTCCCCGGCGATCAGGTGACGGTCGATTATGATTTCCGCAACGCCGGGGGTAGCAGCAGCGGCGGCAAGACGGTCTATGTCAGCCTGATTGACGATGCCACCGGCGACGGGTACGCCTTCCAGGCATTGCTGTCGCGGCTGGACAATGACGAGCGCGACCCCACCGTGACGCTACGGCTCTTTTCGACGACCGATCGCGGCGACAATTTTGATTCCGTGCATCTGTTCTACAACGACACCTATGATGGGTCGAATGAATACCAGAATTTCCGGTTTGAGTGGGACCGGACCACCGGCGACCTGGAGGCGTTCTTCAACGGAAGCTCCGTCGGCACCTATCAAAACACAACCTACACCGGCTTTGACCGGGCGGTCGTCTCCATGGGAGCGACCGGACGGCTGGACGGGCTGAGCATCACTGACAACGCGATCCCCGAACCGTCCACCCTGGCCCTGGCGGCGGTGGGCGGGCTGGCGCTGCTGGGCCAGCGCAAACGAAGGCATTAGCAGCGCACTCTCGGCAGAGCCTCCGCATTCATCTACCTGGAGTATTCATCCATGCATCGAACCGCGGCGATCCTCTCCCTCATCATCCTGACAATGGGCCTCTCCACGGCGATGGGCCAATCATCACTTGGTTTGAAGGCGGACAAGGCCCTTGAGGTCACCTTCCTGGGCAAGCCGCTGCTGGAAAATGAGCATCTGACGCTGGCGAATCCGGGACAGGGGCAGTTCCAGTCGCTTGATGCCTCCAAGGGTTGGGAGCAGGTGGGCCGCTTGCAAAACAGCCCGGCCGAGCCGCTGCGCTATTACCGCGAGACGGCGCTGCGTCCGGGGCGGGTGGAAATCACGTGGTACATCAAGTATCCCTCGGTCGATTATGGCGCGCTGCGCGATCAGCAGCTTCCCGACGCCTTTGAATACAGCGTGGACCTGCCCGCCCACTGGCTGGAGGGGGCCAATTACAGGGTGGCGGCCACGAATGGAAAGCTGGGCGTCGCCTGGAAAACCCGCTCCGGCGCCGTTGGGGCCGGCGGCGACAAGACGATTCTCTCCAAATTCCAGGCCGTCACATTCACCACCGCCCAGGGCCAAACCTTCACGATCAACCTGAATCCGGCCGGACCGCAAAGCTCCATTCCCTATTTCCGGATGGAGAACAGCTGGACCCTCCGTCGCCAGGGAGACCACTACCAGTTGAAGGCCTCATTTCCCCGCCCGACGTATGGCGACCGGCGCGAATTCAAAATCGTGATCCATGAGGGGCCGCGGGATGAATCCGGGGACCGTGTCGGCGCGCATGTGACCAATGTGACGCTGCTGCCCGCGCTGGATCTGGCGTTCGCGCCGCGCCCGCCCCACAAGCGCTATGAGGCGGCGGGCACGCAACTGTGGCAGCCCGGCCGCCCCTACGGCTGGCGCGACAACCGGGGATTGGCGCTCCAGAGCGACAAGGGCGCGGGGCTCTGGGCCTCCGCCATTGCCCCCGACCACCCGGCCAGGCGGGATTTTGTCCTGCGGGCCGAGGATGGGGAACTGGACCTGATTCATATCGCCTTCGGCAGCCAGGAAAGATCGGTGGGGCCGTTCAACGTCTATGTGAACGGCGAACTCAAACTCAAGAACCTCTCCTCCAAACCGGGTGAATTTCACGCCAAAACCACCTACGGCTGGGCCAAAGACGGGCGGATTCAACTCTCGTTCGAGGGGAACTGGCGTCTTAACGGCGTGGGCCTGACGCCGCTGCTGGAAAAGAGCCAGGACTTCCTTTTCAGCCGGACCTGGTGGGTCGATCCGAAGTCATTCCAGCAGTGGGAGGACCAAGTCGAGCCGACGCCCCCGCTGGCGGATGTGGCATTTGACTCCGGGCCGACCACGCGCCAGCAGCGCATGGCCTGGGCGTGGAACACGCCGATTGAGTCGTTGGCCGGCTCCATCAACGGCAGCCGCCGGGCGGACCTGGAGACGCCCCAGGCGATGGAAGAGCGCATCGCCCAGATTCAGAAGGCCGGCTATGGGGCGTTTTTCATCAACGGCATGCACTTCCGCTTCAGCTTCATCGGCTCCAAGGCCGACGCCATCGCCCTGCGCAACGCGCGCCTGGCGGTGGAGACCGCCCACCGGCACGGCCTCAAGGTCCTGTCCCACCTCGACCTGACCTGGATTTTCTACCCCGGCATTCCCCAGATGCTCAAGCTGCTCGATGAGGACCCCGATGTCCTGGCGCGCAGCATGGTCGATCCCTTCATCGTGCAGGCCAATCCGTGCATCAACAGCCCCGCTTTCCAGAAGCTGGTGACCGGCTATCTTTCCAATCAGATTCGCAAGACGGGCCTGGACGGCTACCAGTTGGATGAATTCAATTTCTATCGCAGCACCACCAACGGCTGCGACCGATGCCGGGCGCTGTTCCAGCAGCAGACGCACCTGGCGATGCCCGTGGGCAACCAGGGCAACTGGTTCGACGACCGGAGCAACGCCACCTGGCGCGCTTATCTCCGGTGGCAGGGGCGGGCGGAACGCGCGGTGGTGGAGCAACTGCTGAGCCAACTGCGCCAGATCAATCCAAATCTCGTCTGGTCGCGCTACACCTCGCTGGCGCTGAGTCATCCCTCGGCCACGGAAATCGACATGGCCGGTGGCTTCCCCTACGGCTGCGACTACCTGGGCGATGAATTCCATCCCAACGATGTCCTGACCAACTGGCGTCCCGCCTTCGCCCGCTTCAAGAGCCGCCAGGGGGCGGTCTCCTCCTATGGCAACTTTCCCACGTGGATTCTGCCCAAGATTTCGAAGGACAAGTCCCAGTATCTTTATGCCTGGGCCCTCACCCGCATGAACCGGGGCAATTTCTGGCGACGCTCGGTGGATGATGAGCTGTCGCGCACGCTCAACACCTGGAAATGGCAGATGGACGACCGCCACGCCCGCCCCATCGCCGATGTGGCCGTCCTGCTGTCGCGGCCCAGTGTCTTTCTCAGTGATGACCGCGGCTTCTTCCATGAGGAATACGGCGGCTGGCTTCAGACGCTGGCCGCGGACAATGTGCAGTACAACGTTCTTCTGGACCGGGACATCGACCTGGGCCGCCTGAAGGATTACAAGGTGCTGGTCCTGCCCAACGCGGCCGCCATGAGCGACGACACGGCGCGCGCCATCGAACAATTTGCCGCCGAGGGGGGGCAGGTGATCGCCTCCTACCAGACCGGCCAATTCGACGCCACCGGCGCTCCGCGCCGCCAGCCGGTGCTGGCCGAGGCGATGAACCTCAAGCCCGCAACGACTCTGGACAAGGGCGGCACCATCCGCTTTGCCGCGCCGCTGGCCGAGGGGATGGCGCATGCGGAGTTGAAAACCGCCGCCCCCCTGCTCGCCCATTCGCTGATCCGCCCGGCGGCCTCCCAGGTCTGGGCTCGGATCATGGCCGACGGGAAGGCCATCGCCCCGGCGATCCTCGCCACCCCGCATGGAAAAGGGCGTTTCATCTACATCGCCGGGAACCTGATTCGTCAGAATTACGAACCGAGAATGGCGACCACGGCGATCAATCAGCGCGTCTCCATCGCCAGCCGGGGGACCGACTACAAGACTGACTATAATCCCGACCTGGACCGGATGGTCGCCAACCTGCTGCACACCGCCGGGAATGGACAATTCCAAACCGAAGCGCTGGCCATCCCCCCGGGCGTGATCTATACCGCCTTCGAGCAGCGCAACGACAAAGGCCCGGCCATCGCGCTGCATTTCCTGAATGTCAGCGGCAAACCTCACCTGAAGCTCGGCCAGCCGGTGGCGCTTCAGGCCCCCATCCCCCAGCCGCCGCTGCCATCGGACATCCTGATGAAGGTGCGCGCGGATTTCCCCATCCAGCAGGCGTTTCTGGTCGCTCCGCTGAAGGAGGGAAAAATTGCCCTGTCCGTTGAGCATCGCCCGGACGGCGCCTGGCAGGTTCGCATCCCCAAAGAGGCGATCGTCAATTACGCGCTGGTCTACCTGCAACCGTAAACCCCGCGGCGGCCGGGCTGCAGGACTGTGATTGCCTGAAAAGCACGCTATATATAAGCCCTTATGAGCACCCCCACCCCCACCGGGCGAAGCGTTCTGTTCATCATCGCCGACGACTGGAGCCCCATTGCCGGCTGCTATGGCAACGCCGTCATTAAGACCCCCAACGTCGATGCCGCCGCCGGGCGGGGCGTCGTCTTTGACCAGGCGTTTTGCGTCTCCCCCAGTTGCGCCGTCAGCCGGGCCTCGATCCTGACCGGGCACTACCCCCACACACACGGCCAGTACGGCCACTGCCACGGCATTCACGGCTTTCGCACGCACCCCTGGATGGCCACCACGCCCGGCCTGCTCAAACAGGCCGGCTACGCCACCGCCTGCATCGGCAAATCCCATGTGGCTCCGCCCGAAACCTACCCGTTTGACTTTCAAGCCCTGCCGAACGTCCCCCGCTCCCCGGCCGACTTCGGCGGGCAAACCCGCCGATTTCTTGAAAGCATTGGCGAGCAGCCCTTTTACTGCCACGTCGGCATCGCCGACCCCCACCGCGCCGGCGATTCAACCAGATTCGCCAACGACCCGCCCCAGCCCGGCGCGGTCCGCTACCGCCCGGAGGAGGTCACCGTCCCCGACTTCCTGCCCGATGTGCCGGAGGTGCGCGAAGAACTGGCGCAGTACTACCAGGCGATCTCCCGCTTCGACCAGACCGTCGGGCAGGTGCTGGCGGCATTGGAGGAATCGGGCCGGGCCCGGGAGACGCTGATCGTCATCACCAGCGACCACGGCATGCCCTTCCCCGGCGCCAAGGCCAGCAGCTTCGAAGGCGGCCACCACTGCCCCCTGCTGATCCTCGGCCCCGCCGACATCCGCGCCGGGCGACATTGCGGGGCGCTGGTCAACTGGACCTGCTTCATGCCCACCATTCTGGAGTGGTGCGGCCTGGAGGGACCGGCCGACCTGCCCGGCCGGTCGATGCTGCCGCTCTTGAGCGATCCGGACCAGCGGGGATGGGATGAAACGTTCTACGCCCACAACTTCCATGAGGTGACCAACTACTACCCCTACCGCGTGCTGCGCGGACGGCGGTACAAATACGTGCTCAACCTCGCCCACGAACTGCCACACCCGCTGGGAACGGACCTGTTCCGCTCGGGCATGTGGCAGGCCGTCCTGAAGCGCGACATCCAAATGCTCGGCCAGCGCCCGCGCGACTACTTCCTGCATCAGCCGCACGAAGCCCTGTACGATCTGGAGAAAGACCCGGCCGAGACGCACAACCTGATCGACGACCCGGCCCACAAAACCATCGCCGCCGCCATGCGCGACAAGGTGCTCCAATTCCGCATCCGAACCCAGGACCCCTGGCTGGAACTATCCCGCCAGCGCGGCGGCCCCGAAGCCCCGCCCATCGAAACGCCCGCCTCCCCCACAGCGCGCTGAGGCGGCGGAGGCAGAGCACCTCCTATAAGGCCTCCCGGCGCAGCAACTGAGCGTTGATCGCCACGACCACTGTGCTGGCCGACATCAGGATCGCCCCCACCGCCGGGGCGAGGAGGATGCCCGCCCAGGCCAGCACGCCGGCCGCCAGCGGAATCGCCACGATGTTGTACCCCGCTGCCCACCAGAGATTCTGCACCATCTTCCGGTAGCTCGCCCGGCTGAGGCTCACGATCCGCGCCACGTCCCGTGGATCGCTGCGCACCAGCACCACGTCGCCCGCCTCCACCGCCACGTCCGTGCCCGCACCGATGGCAATTCCGATGTTCGCCGTCACCAGCGCCGGCGCATCGTTCACACCGTCGCCCACCATCGCCACGCGCTTGCCCTGCGCCTGCAGCGCCTCGATCTTCTTCGCCTTGTCTTCGGGCAGCACCTGAGCGAAAACCGTATCGATGCCCAGTTCCCTGCCCACCGCCTCCGCCACCGCCTGCGAGTCGCCGGTGAGCATCGCCACCTCGATGCCCGCCTCGTGCAACCGCGCCACCGCCTCATGCGACTCGGGGCGGATCGCGTCGGCCACGGAAAAGACCGCCAAAACGCGCTCGCCCTCGACGAGATAAATGGCCGCCTGCCCCTTTTCACCAAAACGATCGGCGGCCTGGCGCTGCGCCGGGCCCGGCTCGACTCCAAGCTTCTGGAGCAGCGCCGGCCCGCCGACCCTCAGCTGCCGCCCCTCCACCGTCGCCTGGACCCCTTGGCCGGGGATGGCTTGAAACTCCTGCGCCTGAGGGACCGCCAACCCGCGCTCCTGGGCGCTCCGGAGCAGTGCCTGTGCGATGGGATGCTCCGAATCACGTTCCACCGCCGCCGCCAGCCGCAGCGCCTCGCCGGCCTCCACCGCCGGGTCCGCCGCCGTCTCAATGACCCGATGCTCTCCCAGCGTCAGCGTGCCCGTTTTGTCGAAGACCACGACATCGACTTCGCGGGCTTCTTCGAGTCCCCGGCGATCACGGACAAGCAGGCCACCCTGGGCGCCGAGCGTGGTCGAGATGGCGACCACCAGCGGCACCGCGAGCCCAAGGGCGTGGGGACAGGCGATGACGAGCACCGTCACCGAGCGGACGATGGTGAACTCG
>JBIQLO010000140.1:0-10549 GCA_044464175.1 Planctomycetaceae bacterium
GGATCGGTCCGGAATTGAAGGAGGAGGTCTGGGAGTCGTTCCTTCATCAGAAGATGCGCGAGATGGGTGTCCCGTTTTACAGCGACCCGGAACTGGTGGTGTCGCACAAGAAGGAATTTGGCTACGGCTATTTCTGGTCCCAGCGCTACCACTATTCCCGCTCCTTTGCCGGCATGCGCATGGCCGGGGCGCCGATCTGGAAACGCCTGGTGGTCGCCGGCGCCAGTGGCGTGCTGCTGCCGCCGCTGCTGCTGTGGCGCATGGTCAAGACCGTGCGTGCCAAAGGGCGGCTGGGCGGGCAGTTCGTCCGCTCGCTGCCGGTGATCGGCACCTTCCTGGTCCCCTGGGCCTGGGGGGAAGTGATCGGCTCGCTGCTGGGACCGGGCCGGAGTCTGGAGAAAGTCGAGTAGGCCGCGACGATGCGTGCCGGAGAGCTTATGCCTGAAACCCCCGCCATCTCGGTCGTCATCGCCTCCTTTTCCGGCGTCCCCACGTTGGAACAGTGCCTGGGAAGTCTGCGCCCCGAGGCGGATGTGGAGGTGATCGTCGCGGCCAATCTGCCCGCCGACCAACTGACCCCCCTGATCGAACGCCACCCGACCGTGCAGTTCGTCTCCGAGCCGGGCGCGGGGGTCTTTCGCCTGCGAACCGTGGGCGTGCGTGCCGCCACCGGGGGCGTCATCGCCATGACCGAGGATCATGTGACCTTCTCCCCCCAGTGGCTCCCGTCCATCCGGCAGGGAATTGAGGAATATCCCGTCGTCGGCGGGCCGATTGAAAACGGCTTGGACGGCATCTGGGACTGGGCCCTGTTCGCCTGTGAATACATCACGTTTCTGCCCGATCCGACCGAAGCCGGCGGCGGGGGGGCGACGCCCGCCGGCGTCCTCTCCGGCGTCAATGTCGCCTATCGCCGCGAGGTCCTGGAAGCCTGCCCCGACGTCTGGCGTCAGGCGTTTCATGAAAACGAGGTCCACGATGCCCTGCGCGACAAAGGATACGGCCTCCACCGCCTCCCCCGCGCCATCGTCAGCAGCCATTTGAAAATGACCCTGGGCGGAGGGATGGAGCATCTATACACCGGCGCAATCCATTATGGCCGATATCGCAAGGGATGGGAGACCGGCCTGCGCCGACGGCTGCTTCTGGTCACCGTCATTCTCGTGCCCGCCGTGCTTTTATGGCGCATCCTGCGGGCGGTGTTGTCGCGCCGGCCCCAACGGCTGGGCACGATCCTTCTGGGGCTGCCGATGATCCTGTGCCTGATCCTGGCCTGGAGCTGCGGCGAAGCCCTGGGCTATGCCTCCTCTCCTTTGCACCCTTTGTCACCATGCGTGGAGGAACCCATTGAAGCAGACGGCTGATGATCCATCTGTGTTCATCTGTGCCCCCTCCCTGGCCAATTGGAGGGCGGCATGAACATCGGCATTGATGCCTGCTGCTGGTCCAATCGCCGTGGCTTTGGCCGCTTCACGCGCGAGCTGGTGCGCCGGATGGTGATCGATCATCCCCGCCACCACTTCACCCTCATGGTCGATGCCGCCACCGCGCAGCAGGAGGATTTCCCCCGCGACTGGTCGCATGTGGCGGTGAAGACCTCCGTCTCCCCGACCGCCGCCGCCTCGGCCGACGGGTCACGCTCCCCCGCTGACCTCTGGGCCATGGCCCACGCCACCGCCCAGTGCGATTTTGACGTCTTCTTTTTCCCGGCGGTCTACACCTTTTATCCCCTGCTTCAGCCGGTGCCGGCGGTCGTCACCTTCCACGACGCCATCGCCGAGCAGCACCCTTCCCTGATCTTCCCCGGCCGCCGGGCCCGCTGGATGTGGAACGCCAAGACCTGGCTGGCCCGTCGCCAGGCCGACCGCATCCTGACCGTCTCCCAATCCGCCAAACAGCAAATAATGCAGGCCTTCGGCTATCCCGAGTCGCGCATCCGCGTAATTCCCGAGGGGCCGGGCGAGGAATTCACCCTCAGCCCGGACTCGGCCCGGATCCAGGAAACGCTCCGGATCCACCACCTGCCCTCAGACCGGCCTCTGCTGTTGTACGTCGGCGGCATCAGTCCCCATAAAAACCTCCAGGGCCTGCTCCAGGCGCTGGCGCGGATGCGGGATCAAGCCCCCGATACCCACTGGCATGCGGCTCTGGTGGGCGATTACAAGGGGGACAGTTTCCTGGGCTGCTATCAGGACCTGCTCCGCCTGCGGGCCGAGTTGGGGCTGGAGGGGCAGGTCACTTTTACCGGATTTGTGTCGAACCAGGACTTGGCAACATTGTATAATTCCGCCACAATGCTGGTGCTCCCGTCGTTCAGTGAAGGATTCGGACTGCCGGTGGTGGAAGCAATGGCGTGCGGGCTCCCCGTCGCCGCCAGCAGTGCCGGATCGCTTCCGGAGGTGGCCTCCGATGCCGGGGCCTTCTTCGATCCGCATTCACCCACCGCCATGGCGGCGGTGCTGCTGGAGTTGTTGAGAGATGAGCCGCGTCGGCGGCGGATGCGCGCCGCCGGACTGGCCCGTGCCACGGCCTACACCTGGAGCGAAGCGGCCCGGCGAACGGTGCATTTGCTCGAAGAACTGGGACATGGATCACGTCGACATGCTTAAGTTCTGCATGGTGACCAGTTTCTATCCGCCGTACCACTTCGGCGGAGATGGAATGTTCGTCTACCGTCTGAGCGAAGCCCTGGCCGAAGCGGGGCATCAGGTCGATGTCGTCCATTCCATTGACGCCTTCCGCATGCAAAAGGATGCCGTTCCGGCAGAGGGATTCACGCATCATCCCAACATCACCCTCCATCCGCTGAAATCCCCCCATCCCGCCCTCTCGGTCCTGTCCACCCACCAACTTGGCTCCCCGGCCCTCTACGGCCCTCATCTCAAGCGGATTTTTGATGCCGGCCGCTATGACGTCATCCACTATCACAACATTTCCCTGATGGGTGGCCCGGCGGTGATGCGCTGGGGATCGGCCCTCAAGTTCTATACCTGCCACGAATATTGGCTGGTCTGCCCCACCCACGTGCTGTTCCGTTACGACGGCAGGGCGTGCGAGGAAAAACGATGTCTTCGCTGCACGCTCCACGCCCGCCGTCCCCCCCAGTTGTGGCGCAGTACCGGCCTGCTCAAACGCTCGCTCAGGGAGGTGGACTGCCTGCTGATGCCCTCCCGCTTTGCCATGGAACGCCACCAGCAGGAGGGGATCGACCGCCCCATGCTCCACCTGCCCCATTTTGTGCCCACGCCGGCCCCGGCCGATGTGGAGACGCGCCGCCCGCGCCCCTTTTTCCTCTACGTCGGCCGCCTTGAGGAGCTCAAGGGCGTGCAGGAGCTCATCCGGATTTTTGAAAATTACAAAGAGGCCGACCTCCTGATCGTCGGTGAAGGGACCTATGGTATCGAACTGCGCTGGCGGGCCGCCGGCATGCAGCACATCCAGTTCATGGGACGCATGCACCCCTCCCGCCTCTCGGCATTGTACGAGCAGGCCATCGCCGTGCTGGTCCCCTCCCTCTGCTACGAAACCTTCGGCCTCACCGCCGCCGAGGCCATGATGCACGGAACTCCCACCATCGTCCGGCGCATCGGCGCTTTGAGCGAGATCGTGACCCAGGGGGGTGGCTATTCCTTCCGCACCGACGCCGAATGTCTGGCGGCCATGGAAAAATTACGCACCGACCCAGCCCACCGCGCCGCCGTCGGTGAACGCGGGCGGGAGATTGCCCGCGACCGCTGGTCCGTGGAGATGCACCTGGAGCGCTACATGGGCCTCATTCGCCCCATGCTTGCTTCAAACGCCTCCAGCGCCTCGGAAACCGAGGAGGTCGGACTCCATGGAAACCTGGAACAGGCGCCCAGTCTTAACCGGGGCGCCGTCGATGGCGCTCTTGCACGCTCAGGAGATGTACAGGCACTATGAAACCCGATAACGCACCCCTTCGAGTTGGATTGATCGGCGCTGGAATGATCGGCCACATGCGCGCCCGCGCCATCGCCCAGGTTCCCGGACTGGCCCTGGCCGCCGTCGCCGACGCCCGAACCGAAATCGCCAAGCACCTGGCCGGCCCGAGTGCCAAAGTCTACGCCGAGGGGCTGGAACTTGCCGCCGATCCCGACCTCGACGCCGTCGTCATCAGCACGCCCCCGGTCTCGCACGAGGAGTTGGCCGTCGCTGCCCTGAGCGCCGGCAAGCATGTGCTGGTGGAAAAACCCCTGGCCGTCACCGCCGAGGCGTGCGATCGAATGGTCCAGGCCGCCGACGCCGCCGGAGTCACCCTGGCCACCGGCTTCAATCTCCGCTACGCCCGCACCACCAAGCTGGCCAAAAAAATCATCGCCGCCGGCGGCATCGGGCAGCTCGACCACATTCGCGGCTTCCACGGCCACAAGGGGGGCAAGGATTTCGGCCCCGCCTGGATCGTCGATAAGAACGTCACCGGCGGCGGCTCCCTCATGGACAATGGCATCCATGTGATCGACCTCACACGCTATTTCCTGGGCGATGTCCAGGCCTGCATGGGCTTCGCCACCAACCACACCTGGCAGAAAAACGGCTGTGAGGACAACGGCTTCCTCCTGATGAAAAACGCCGAGGGGCGCATCGCCTCCCTCCAATCCTCCTGGACCGAGTGGCGCGGCTACGGCTACCGCATGGAAATCTACGGCTCCACGGGCTTCATCCGCTTCGGCTACCCGCCTCTGTGGCTGGTCCACGGCTGGCGCGTCGGCCCCGACAAGTTCAAAACCAAACGCTACTGGTTCCCCATGTTCCAGATCATGGAACGCCTCAAGGGATGGGAATGGAGCCTGGTCGAAACCCTGGCCGACGAGATGACCCAATGGGCCGCCGCCATCCGTCAGGGCGCCCAACCCCCGATCACCGGCCGCGACGGCGCCGAGGCCGTCCGCCTGGCCCTCTCCGCCGAATTCTGCTCGTTCTCGGCCTGAGCATGTTTGTCTGTAGGCGGGGTCGCCGACCCCGCACGGCCTCAACCCGGCCGCCGACACCCGGAATTTCTAATCCTCCAACCCCCCAACGCCCGATAATTTCCTCTGGCAATTTATTGCCTCCGTGATATACTCCCGGCCGGTGGACCATGGATGGTCCCGAGATGGTCCCAAGTCCAACGACGGTCAAGGATGACCCCGGCACTCACGGCCAATCCGATCGCGCGCACGATCCATGCCAATCGCGGCATGATCTTCCCCATGGCATTCATCAGCCTCCTGCTGGTGCTGCTGGTGCCGCTGCCCACCTTCTTCCTCGACATCCTCCTGGTCCTCAACATCACGATCTCCATCCTGATCCTGGTGACCACGATCTACGTCCAGAGCCCTCTGGAATTCGCCGTCTTCCCCTCGGTTCTGCTGGCCGTCACCATGTTCCGCCTGGTGCTCAACGTCGCCACCACCCGGCTGATTCTCACCGCCAGCGGCACTCCTGACTCCGCCATGCATGATGCCGGCGAAGTCGTCCGCACCTTCAGCGACTTCGTCACCCACGGCTCGCTGGCCGTCGGCCTCATCATCTTCATCATCATTTTCGTCATCCAGTTCGTCGTCATCACCAAAGGCGCCACGCGCATCGGCGAAGTCGCCGCCCGCTTCACCTTGGACGCCATGCCCGGCAAGCAGATGGCCATCGACGCCGACCTCAACGCCGGCCTCTTGACCGAGGCCCAGGCCCGCGAGCGCCGGCAGGAAATCGCCCATGAGGCCGACTTCTACGGCGCTATGGACGGTGCCAGCAAATTCGTCCGCGGAGACGCCATCGCCGGACTGGTCATCACCTTCGTCAATATCCTCGGCGGCCTCTATGTCGGCATGGTCGAACACGGCTGGCCCGCCATGGAGTGCGCCAAGCTCTACACCAAACTCACCATCGGCGACGGCCTGGTCAGCCAGATTCCCGCCTTCATCATTTCCCTGGGCGCGGGCCTGATCGTCACCCGCACCGCCGCCAAGGCCAACCTCGGCGATGAAATCATCAGCCAGATCCTCGCCAAGCCCAAACCCCTCATCATCGCCGCCATCTTCCTGGCGATGATGAGCTTCACCGGCCTGCCCACCGTCCCGCTGCTGGTCCTGGCTACCTGCTGCGGCGGGCTGGCCTTCGTTCTCACCCGCAACCAGACCAAAGCCGACCGCGCCGCCGTCACCCGCCAGCAGGAGCAGGCCATCAAAAAGGAGCCCGAAAAGGTCGAGAAGCTCCTGGAACTGGACACCATGGAACTGGAGGTCGGCTACGGGCTGGTCAAGCTCGTCGATGCCTCCAAGGGAGGCGACCTGCTCGACCGCATCAGCCTCATTCGCCGGCAGATCGCCATCGAGCTGGGCATCATCGTCCCCCCCATCCGAATCCGCGACAACATGCAGCTCTCGGCCAACGACTACATCGTCAAGATCAAAGGCCAGCCCATCGGCCGCGGCGTCGCCTATCCCGAGCAGTTCCTGGCCATGGACAACGGCGCCACCTCCGGCCCCATCGAAAACGCCGAGGCGACCGTCGAGCCGGCCTTCGGACTGCCCGCCTACTGGATCACCGAACCCCAGCGCCCCCAGGCCGAGCTGCTCAACTACACCGTCGTCGAGGCCACCAGCGTCCTGGCCACCCATCTGACCGAATTGATCAAGTCCCACGCCCAGGAATTGCTCACGCGCCAGCAGATCAAGGACCTGCTGGAAAATCTCAAAACCCGCGCCGCCGCCCTGGTCGAGGAAGTCGTCCCCACCCTCATCAAGCCGGGCGAACTTCAGCGCGTCTGCCAGAACCTTCTGCGCGAACGCGTCCCCATCCGCGACCTGGAAACCATCCTCGAAACCCTCGGCGACTACGCCTCGCGCACCAAGGACCTGGACGTGCTCAGCGAATACGTCCGCCATGCTCTGGCCCGCGCCATCTGCAAGCAGTACGTGGACGAAAACGACAAACTCTGGTGTCTCACGCTCGATCCGGCCCTGGAGGACCTGATCAACGGCCACATCGAGCGCTCGGAACGCGGTATCAACAACACCATGCCGCCGGCCACCGCCCAGCAGATTGTCCAGCAGGCCGCCGCCCGGGCCGCGGAACTGACCCAGACCGGCCGGTCCGCCGTCATCGTCTGCAATCCCCAGATTCGCGCGCCCCTGCGCCGAATGATCGAAACGAGCCTGCCCCACGTGGCCGTGCTCGGCTTCAACGAGATCGTGCCCGAAATCGCCGTGGAGGCGGTGGGACTGATAGGAATGAATGGGTAGGGCGGGCTTTAGCCCCCCAAGAGAGCGACTCATGAACCTGCAAACCTTCAAGGCGACGACGATGGCCGAGGCCCTCTCGCAGGTCAAACGCGCGATTGGGTCCGACGCGGTCATCCTCCACACGCGCACCTACCAGCAGCGCTACTGGATGGGCCTGCGCAGCCGGCCCGTCGTCGAAATCACCGCCGGCCATGGCGGCAGGGGGGAGCGGTCGGCCCCGCGTCGCCCGCGCACGTCCCCCGCCGGCCCCGCCGCCTACCGCGCCGCCGCGTCCCTCCCCGCCGATCCCAAGCCCGCCGCCCCCGGCCGCCAGCTTCTGCAAACCCCGGCCGCCGGCCATGCCCTGATGATCAGTCTCAATGAGGAGATGAGCCAGCTCCGCTCCATGGTCAAGGACCTGGTCATCCAGACCCGCCAGAAGCAGGTCCCCAACATCCCCGAGAACCTCTTTGAGTATTACACCCAGCTCATCTCCAGTCAGGTCGCCGAGGAACTGGCCGGCCAGATCATCCAGACTCTTCAGGTCGAGCTCCGCCCCGAGCATCTGGCCCAGCCCGAATTTGTCCGCCGCAAACTCGCCGAGCAGCTTGAAAAACTCCTCCCCACCGCCGGTCCCATTGTCCGCACCAAGCCCGCCGGCCCTCATGTCGTCGCCCTGGTCGGGCCCACCGGCGTCGGCAAGACCACCACCGTCGCCAAGCTAGCGGCCAACCTCAAGCTCCGGGAGAAGCGCCGGGTCGGCCTGATTACGCTCGACACCTATCGCATCGCCGCCGTCGATCAGCTCCGCAAATACGCCGACATCATCGGCTCGCCCCTGCAGGTGGTCACCTCCCCCGAAGACCTGCGCGACGCCGTGGCCGCCATGCACGACTGCGACTTCATCCTCATCGACACCGCCGGCCGCAGCCCCAACGACACGCTGAAGATCAACGAACTGCGCAACTTCCTGGCGGCCGTCGAACCGGATGAAATCCACCTGGTCCTCTCCACCACCGCCTCCCAGCCGTGCGTTGAGCTGGCCATCGAACGTTTCAGCGAAGTCCGCGTGGACAAAATCCTTTTCACCAAGCTCGATGAGGCCGCCCACGTGGGCGTCGTCCTCAACGTCGCCCGCAAGGTCAACAAGGCCCTGAGTTATGTGACCACCGGACAGGATGTGCCCGACGACATCGAGGTCGCCCCCCGGCACAAGCTCGCACAACTCATTTTGGGGAGCAACCCATGACCCTCACGCTTGATCCGATCGACCAGGCCTCCTCCCTCCGTTCCCTGGCGCGCCAGCGCACCAGTGCCGCCACCGTCATCGCCGTCACCAGCGGCAAGGGCGGCGTGGGCAAGAGCAACATCGCCGTCAATCTCGCCATTCAGTTCGCGCGCGCCGGCAAACGCACCGTCCTGCTCGACGCCGATCTGGGCCTGGCCAACGCCGACGTCCTGTGCAACATCGACCTGCCCTTCAACCTCGCCCATGTCATCTCCCGCAAGAAAAACCTGCCCGATGTGAAGGTGCTCGCCCCCGGCGGGTTCCATCTCATCGGCGGCGCCTCGGGATTGGCGCGCATGGCCGACCTGGACGAAGCCGAACGCCGGCGCATCATCGACGCCCTGGCCGAACTGGAACGCCAGGCCGACATCATCCTGATCGACACCGGCGCGGGCATCAATCCCAACGTCCTCACCTTCATCCGCGCCGCCGACCATGTGCTGGTCGTCACCACTCCCGAGCCCACCGCTATCACCGACGCCTACGCCGTGGTCAAGGTCATCAGCCGTGAGGACCCCGACCGCCGCCTCAGCCTTCTGGTCAACCAGGCCCGCTCCCCGGCCGAGGCCCGCGCCGTCTACGATCGAATCGCCCGTGTCGCCAAGCAGTTTCTGGGAACCGTCCTAATGGACGCCGGGGCCATCCCCGCCGACGAACAGGTCCCCATCTCCGTCCGCCGGCGCGTCCCCTTTTCCCTGGCCTCCCCCAAGTCCCCGGCCAGCCGGGGCGTCGCCCAACTGGCCATGCGACTCCAGTCCGGCGTCGGTGCCGCCCAGGGCGCCGGCTTCTTCAACCGAATGGCCCGATGGTTGAGAAAATAAACTAAAATGATGAATTAAGAATGATGAATGCGGAAGGAAAGATCCGGCCCGACGTCCCTAATTCATAATTCTTAATTCATAATTCATAATTGTTTCGGAGTTCGCAATGCCCACCCGACTCGCCGGAATCATGGCCCTGATCGCCTTTGCCGTCTGCCTCCTCATCGGCGCATTCGAGGCGGGTAACACCTTCGACACCGCCGTCATCCGCGCCTTGGCCGCCATGGCCGGCACCTTCGCCGTCGCCTTGGTCATCGGAGCCATGGGCAAAAAAATGATCGAGGAAAACTTGCGGCAGCGGGAAGATAGGGTAAAAGATAGACAGATGGAATCGGCCACGGATGGCCGATAAAGAATAACTGGCGTGTTTTATATCGGCCGATCGCCCGAGCCCTCTTGTCGGGCATGTCACGAAGGATCGGCCAAATAGAGCGCTCGGCTTGAACCCACGGACTGGGAGGTTGTATGAGCAAGGCGGCTCCGAAGCAGGACATCAAACAGGTCTGGATCGAATATAAAAAGAACAAGACCGAAGCCCTCCGCAACGTACTGATGGAGCATTACCTCCACCTCGTGCGCTACAACGCCGAACGCATCCACATCAAGCTCCCGGACGAGGTGGAGCTGGACGACCTGATGTCCTCCGGCATCTTCGGCCTTATGGATGCCATCAACGCCTTCGACCTGGAACGCGGCGTCAAGTTTGAAACCTACTGCGCCCCGCGCATCCGCGGCGCGATCTTGGACGAATTGCGCTCCATGGACTGGGTCCCGCGCCTGGTCCGCTCCCGCGCCCACAAAATGGATGGCGTCGGCCGCCAGCTGGAGGTCGAGCTGGGCCGAACCCCCACCGACGATGAGCTGGCCAAGCGCATGAAAGTCTCCAAGGCCGAGTTCGAAAAAATCGCCAAGGACGCCAAGGCCGTCGGCCTGGTCTCCCTCTCACGCAAGTGGTACGAAACCGACTCCAACAAGGATGTCCGCGAAATCGACGTCCTGGAGGACAAGCGCGGCGCCGACCCGGTCCGCGAAATCCAGCGCAAGGACATGAAGGAGCTGCTCACCAAGGGCCTCTCCCGCGCTGAGCGCCTCATCATCATCCTCTACTACTTCGAGGAGATGACCATGAAGGAGATCGGCGCCACCCTGGACCTGTCCGAATCCCGCGTCTCCCAGATGCACTCCTCCATCCTCGCCCGTTTGAAAGCCCAGATGGCCGA
>JBIQLO010000141.1:0-10511 GCA_044464175.1 Planctomycetaceae bacterium
GGGGAGGGGGAGGGGTTCGGCGCCGTCGAGGAGGGGGCCGATTCGGGCGATGAGGGGAGCGCCGAAAGCGGCAAAGGCCATCATCGCCCCCAGGAGGGCAAAGGGGGCGGTGTAGGCGGAGGCGTGGCCGGCGGCGGAGCCCAGGTGGTCGGTCCAGGCACCCAGAATCCAGGGGGAGGTGGCGCTGAAGGTGCCGGCGATGGTGAGAAAGAGGCCGGCGACCCGGCCGCGAAGGATTGGGGGAATGCGCTCGTAGAGGGCGGCGTCGTTGACGGCGTAGCTGCCCAGTTGCATCGCCTCGAAGGCGCAGAGGACCGGCAGGACCCACTGGATGGGCCAATGGGGGACGGTGGCCAGGATCACCCCCCCGCCGATGAGGATGGCGGCCAGGGCGATGAGGCGTCGGCGGCCGGTGCTGAGCCAGACGGCGATGGGGTTGACGACGACGCCGATGAGCATCATCGCGCCCAGGATGAAGCCGACCTGCCCGGCATCCATGTCGTGGGCTTTTTGCAGGTAGATGCTGCCGAGGGTCAGGAGGCCGACGCCGGCGAAGTCGCGGCAGCCCAGGACGGCGGCGACGGCGATGACCTTCCAGCGCAGTTCCCGGCCCAGCGGGGGATGGGGGGCGGGCTGTTCGGTTGGCTGGGCATGGCCGCCCCGCGCTTCGCGGGCCATCAGGAGGAACAGCGCCCCTACGACGATGCCGAACAGGCCCATTTCGATACAGGGGTGCTGCCAGTCAGCGATGTGGAGGCCGGGAAGCTGCCAGGTGGCGGTCTGGGCGCGCCAGCCGGAATACTGGGAGCCGACGAAGAAGCCCAGGCCCGCGCCCATGCTCAGCAGGCCCATGGCCATACCGGGGGCTTTGGGGTAGTGCTCGGGGACCAAGGCGTTGGCCGAGGGGTGGAAGAGGGTGCCGAAGAGGCCGGCCATCGCCCCCAGGACCAACAACAGGGCGTAGGTGTGGGTGAGGCCCATGAGCAGAATCATGAGGGCGTTGCCGATCAGGCCGACGCCAAGCATCCACTTGCGGTCCAAGCGGTCGGCCAGGACGCCGGCGGGATAGGAGCAGGCGGTGTAGACCAGAAGGTAAAGGGTGACGATCAGGGCGGCGGCGTTGACGCCGGGGAGGCGGAGGTCCTGGCGGATCAGGAGGTAGAGGGGGACCAGCAGGACCGAGTAGCCATGGGTGAAGGCGTGCAGGATTGTGGAGAGCACCAGCGTGCGGTGGCTGTCGCGCGGGGCGGAACGGATGGACATAGAGGGGGGATTATAGCGGGGAGAGAGGACGGGAGACAGTTGCTAGTTGCTAGTTCACCCGCTGGCAACTGCTCGCTGGGGAGCGGGGCCGATTTGATTCAGCGACGGAATCGGGGGGCGGCTGAAGCGGTGGGGGTGAGGAAGGGGCTAAAACCCGGGTTTGCACCGATAAAACACGCGTTTGCGCCAACAAAACAGGGGTCCGTGCCGGCCAGACTCACCGTTGCTCCTCTTGCGCGCGGATGCGGTTGGATTATTGCCACAGATGGGGCACAGATGGATACGGATGGAGGATTTGGAATTGGGGTCGGAAGTAATATGGGGGGAATCGGAAATCTCGCGGGCCATGTTGTCCCGTGACCTGTGCGATGGACTGGCGAGAGAGCAGGGGTTAGCGAGTACGCTGATCCGCGGCGCCCGCCAAAATAAAATCCGTGTCGATCTGTGCCCCATCTGTGGCAATATCCGAAATCCAAAATCCCCCATCGAGGGCGTTACACCATGCCGGCGAGTTTGCGGGTGATCCATTCGGCGGTGAGGAGGGTGGTGAAGAGGATCAGGACCAGGGGGGAATCCCACAGGGGATGGGCCAGGCTCAGGGGGATGATTTTCCGGGCCGAGGGGAGGGCGGCGAGTTGTCGGGGGGCCTGGTCCAGGGGGATCACCTGTCCGCCGGTCTGCTCGGCCAGGCGGGCGAGCAAGGGGGTGTCCACCTGCGGCTGCAAAAGTCCCAGGCGCGGGGGGATGAGGGGGGGGGGCGGGCCTCTGCTCGTGCCGTGGGGGAGCTGCAGGCGGGGGGAGGGGGGGCCGGGGCGGTCGGCGGTGAAGGCGCCGGCGTACTGGTCGGAATCAGCGCTTTGGCGGCGGAGGGGATGGGAGGCCAGAAGCTGCCCCTGGGCATCGAGAATCTGGACGGGGGTCTCCGGGGGCACCTGGCGCAGCAGGTCGGGATCGAGGATGCGGAGGTTGAGGCGGACGGGCTCGCCCAGTTCGTAGGCCTGATGGCCGGCGGTGAAGATGAATTTGCGCTGGCCGAGCTTGCGGCCGCGGGCCAGGTGGCGGATCTGCTGGACCCAGAAGGTGTCGAAGACGGACTCGCCGGTGTAGAAGCGCCAGCGCCAGGAGCCGTCGACGGCCAGGAAGAGGGTGGTTCCCGCCCCGAATCGTCCCTCCACCAGCAGGGGCGCCTTTTTGCCGTCGGGGCCGGTGTCGGTGGGATGCTCGGCCAGGACCTGCCCGACGCCGGGCTTGACGCTGAGGCCGCGGCTGTACCAGAAGAGGGGCGGGAGGGTCTTCTCGATGTAGCGCTGGTTCACCTGCGGATCGGCGAAGAAGCGGAAGATGCCCGAGTCGCGGCCGTGGGGGGTGAGGAGGGGGCGGAAGCCGGGTTCGGCGGTTGGGGATTCGGATTTGGCCTCGGCGGCAGGGGGAAAGGGGGCGCCCGAATCGCGGGCGGAGATGGCCACCGGCAGGACCGCGGCCAAGGGAGTGGCGCGCCAGGCCTGGGGGGAGAACTGCGGGCCGGCGATCATCTCCAGCCCACCCCCCTTGCGGCTGACGAAGTCGCTGAGCATCTGGAGCTGGGCATCGGTGAATCGGCGGGGATCGACATCGCCGATCAACACCACATCGTATTTGAGCAGGGCCTCCTCGCTCTCGGGAAAGCGGGTGATCGGGCCGGGGAAGTCCTCGGTCGGCGGATCCCCTTCCTGGGCGAAGGCGGCATCGGCGCTGAGCAGCAGACAGGAGATGTTCACCGTGCGGTCGCGGATCAGCTGCGTCTTAAGATAGCGGTAATCCCAGCGGGGATATCCATCGACATAGAGGACATTGATCCGGGCGGCCAGGACCTGGAGGCGGGCAATGCGGGTGTTGTCGGCGTCATCCAGCTCGCCGGGAAGGGGCAGGGCCTTGATCTCCACATCCAGGGGGCCGACCTGGTCCGGTTTGAATTGCAGCTCCACCGTGCGCGAGCCGGCGGGCGGGAGATGGAGGGTCTGCTGGGCCGCTTTTCCATCGGCCCCGAGCAGGGGCAGGTCGGTCTTGCCGTTGATCAGATGGAGGGAAGCGTCCACACCCTGGGGGTAGCCGTCGGCCCGGAGGACCGCCTTGACGTTGACCAGATCGCCGACGAAGGCGGCCTCCTCCACCTCCATGGATTCGACCACCAAGTTGCGGGGGGTCTGGGCGGTTCCCAGGGGGATGGGGTAGAGGCGGACGCCATAGGCCTTGATCGCCTCGATGGCTGCGGCGTCGGGAGGGGCGGGGACGGGTCGGCCGTCGGTCAGGAGGACGATGCCGGCGAGGCGCTGGCCCTGCAGGTCCTCCAGCACGGAGCGGATGGCGCTGGTCAGGTGGGTGGCGGGGCCGGTGGGCTTAAGGGCCTGGAGGGCGGAGAGGGTCTTGGGGGGCGGGGCGTCGGGCGCGTCCAGGGGGTGGGCGGATTGGTCGAATTCGTAGAGGCGGAGGGTGTGGCGCTGGGACAGTTCATTCAGGAGGCGAGGCTCATGGGCGTCGAGCAGGGCCTGGGCGGCGGCCAGGCGGGAGAGGGGGTGTTCGGGGGTGCCGGCATCCTTGACGCTCATGCTGACGCTCTTGTCCACCAGGATCGCCAGGACCGAGGGCTCGATGCGCTGGCGGGGCTGCTCGATGAGGGGGTTGTTGAGCAGGGCGATCACCAGCAGCAGCAAGGCCGCGCGGAGGATGCCGCCGGCGATGCGCCAGCGCCGGCCCCCCTGCTCGCGGCGGTAGATCCAGAGGACCAGGGCCAGGGCGGCGGCGATCAGCAGGGCGTTCCAGAGGGCAGCGCCCCACCCCCCCTGCCCGATGAGGCGGTCGATCCATTCCTGGGCGGGCCAGTGGGGATCGAAGCGCAGGCGCACCGATCGGTTCAGGAACCCCTCGGGCAGATGAAGTAGAAATTCGATCAGTCGCATGGGCTGCCGGAGATGGAGTATACCAGTTCCGGGCGGCGGCGGCATGGGCATTCATGGAGGGTTGCCACAGATGGGGCAAAGATGGGCACAGCCAGGGGATTTTGGATTTGTTTTGGATTTTGCCAGAGCGGGGGTGCGCTTTAGACTGGGACCATCGCACCATTCGAGGAGGTCATTTCATGGATTTGAATGTTTCATCATCGGCGGGGAGTTCCGGCACAGCACTGAAACAGTTGTTCAGTTGGGTGCTGTTCATTCTGCTGGCGATCCTGCTGTTTTATCTCTTTTCCAAGCCCAGTCCGGGCCAGGGGCAGACTCGAACCATTCCCCTGAGCCAGTTCACCGATTTGCTGCAGCAGGATCGCATCGCCCAGGTGACGATCGGCGAGGATGAGTTGCGGGGGCAGGTCAAGGCGGGGGAGGCGGGAACGAAGGGGGCGGAGGCGTTTGCCTTTCGCACGACGCTGCCCAGGGGGACCTCGGCCAACTGGACGTTTACGCAGTGGCTGCTGGCCAACGGACACTCGGCGAAGGTTGTGGCGGGGCATGAGGACAATATGCTGACGGACCTTTTGGTGCCGCTGGTGCCCTGGGTTTTGATTTTCCTGTTCATCTGGTTCTTTGTCTTTCGGCAATTGCGCAGAAAACCGGGTGATGCGCTTCGCCTGCCGCAGCCGGTCTACCTTGTGGAGCAGCCGCAGGGGCCGACGGATTCCGCCGCGTCAACAAACTCCGCTCGCTGACGCTCGCGGCCCGGTTGTCGCCTCCTCACCGGGTGGAGGAATCCCAAAGAAAGGGTTGGTCGTGCTGCGTGACTTTGGGGGGAACGGGCGGGAGGCCGTAATAGGTGCGGGTGAGTCGGCGCAGCTCGTTGGGATCGACCAGGATCAGGTCGGCTCTGGCCCCGCCGAGCCAGGCCTGGATCAGGTCCTGATCCGGGGCGGCGGCGACGTCGAAGACGGTGCGGTAGTGCAGGCGGTTCATGGGGATGGGATAGAGAAAAGCGCGGGCGTCGCCGACGAGGGCGAGGGATTGGCCGGCGTCGATCTTGCGGACGGCCTCGGGAGGAGCCAGGCCTTCCAGGAAGCCGTGGAAGTTCTCCAGGCCCACGAAGTCCGGTTCCAGCCAGGGGAGCAGTTGGATGTTGAGGGCGCGAAAGCCCGGGGCGCCGCCGGCCAGGATGAGAAGGGCCAGGAGCCATTGCCAATGGCCCCAGCGGACCTGGGCGATCATGAGAGCGAGAACGGGGATGGCCAGGATGAAGAAGCGGCCCTGGAGGTGGGTGAAGGCGATCCAGATGAGGGCCAGGGCGCAAAGCATGAGCCAGAGAAAAATGGCCTCGGGCTTGCGCAAGGCGATGAGGCCGGCCAGGAGGCCTATCGGCAGGAGCAGATATCCATAGGCCCAGTCGGCGACGATCTGGTTCCAGGCGGCGGCGAGGTGGGCGGAGAGGGAGCGCTGGTCGGGGCGGGGGGAATGGGCTTTCTGGTAGCGCTGGACCTGGGCGGGGCTGAAGTGGTTGGCCCCCAGGAGCGGCATGAGTTCGGGGTAGACGGGATTGTGGGCCCAGAATTGATTGCGGATGAGCCAGGGGCAGAAGGTCAAAAGTCCCGCGGCGGCGAAGAGGAGGAGGGGCGGGATCGGGTTTCGGGTTTGAGGCTTGGGGTTTGGGGCGGAGCGGAGGCGGGCCAGGCCCCAGACGATGATCCAGGCCAGCGGAACCGCCACCAGGATCATAGGGACGGCGGTCAGCTTGGTTCCGCAGGCGAAACCGGCGAAGAGGCCGGAGAGGAGGAGGCAGAGGGATGGAGATGAGGTGGGCCCAGGTTCTACTCCCTCCGTGCCTTGGCGGGTTTGTGCCTTTGGGCGCAAGGCTTTCATCGCCCAGCCGAGGCTCAGGGCGCCGAAGAGGAGCAGGCCCCCTTCGTTGTAGGCGATGGGGGCGAGAAGGGACATCCAGGGGACCAGGGCGGCGGCAGTGGCGGCGAGTATGGCGGGGGCGGCGGATTGCTTCGGGGATGATGCGGGGTCAGCCCCGCCGCCTGCAGGGGCGGAAAAGGCGTAGATGGCCAGGATGGTCAGGACGATGAACGCCATATGAAGCAACTGGGCCAGATACATGCCGGCCCAGGGGCCGCCGCGCAGCTCCATGGCGGCCAGGTAGTGCATCTCGACGTTCATGGGCATGTAGGAAAAGACGTTGTGCTCCAGGGGAGCGATCTTTCCCAGTTCATACCACTCGCGCGGGACCTGCAGGTGGTATTCCACGACGTCGTAGCCATTGGGCTCGCCGCGCCAGAGGATGCCCGGGGGGACGAGGGCGGCCATGAAGGACATGGAGATGAAGGGAATCACCGCCAGCCAGAGCCAATGCCAGCGCGTGGAGAGGGGCGGTAGGAGCAGCCGACGGCGGTGCAGAAACAGGCGCAAGGCGGCCAGGACCAGGCCGACGGCCAGCAGGAGCAGGACGGTCCAGAAGTTCAGCGCTCCGGCCAAGCCGAGCAGGAGGAAGGCCAGGCTCAATCCTCCCAGACCCAGACCGGCGGCGGTGACGATGGGGAGCAGGAAGGGTTGGGGGGCGGCCTTGCGCTGATAGACCAGCAGCCCCCCCCACCCGAAGGCAGCGGCGACCCAGAGGATCGCCAGCAGGCCGTCGGTCAGCAGCCGATAGATGACCATGGACCAGTTGTCACCGGCATAGAAGAGGATCGTCAGCAGCCCCAGGCCGCAGGCGGCGGCGATGAGTCGGTCGGCACGGCGGGCGGCGGATGGGGGAGCGGGGGCCGGATCAGTCATCCTGTTCCTCGGATGGGGGATCGTTGAGGGAAAAGAGCTCCTTCAGGGCGTGCTGGTAGGCGGTCTGATCGACGTGGAGCCGGCCGGACTGGCGCAGGGCGCGCACGGGATCGTGCAGGAGCTTGTTGACCAGGCGGCGGGCCAGCTCGCGCAGGTGTTCCTGTTCCTGGGGGGTGATGTTGGGGAGCTTTTTGAGGGTGCGGGCCAGTTCCTCCTCGGCCAGGCGGTGATAGCGGGCAAAGAGCTGGTCGATCAGCGGGCCGTGCGTGCGGGCGCGGTTCCATTGCAGGAAGGCGTCGATTTCGGCATCGACGATGGTCTGGGCGGCGGTAATCGCCTCCTTGCGCTGGGAGAGGGTCTGGCTGACTGCCTGCTGCAGGTCGTCGATGTTGTAGAGGTAGACGTTCTCCAGGTCGCCCACGGCGGCCTCCACATCGCGGGGCAGGGCGATGTCGATGAGGAAGATCGGACGGTAGCGGCGTTTTTTCAACAGGGACTCAAAGCGCGGGCGGGTGATGATCGGCTGGGTCGAACCGGTAGAGGTCAGGACGATGTCGGCGGCGATCAGCTGGTCCTCCAACCGCTCGAAGGGAGCGGCGGTGGCGTTGAAGCGCCGGGCCAGTTCGGCGGCCTTTTCGGGGTTGCGGTTGCTGACGAGCAACTGGCGGGGCTGAAGTTCCTGGAGATTTTTGAGCACAAGCCCCGCCATTTTTCCCGCGCCGATGCTCAGGATGGTCTTGTCGTGGAAGTGGTCGAAAATGCGGCGGGCGTAATCGACGGCGACGGAGGCGATGCTCAGGCGGCCCTGGCCGATGGCGGTCCGCTGCATGACCTTTTTCCCGGCCGAGAGGGCCCGCTGGAAGAGGGGATTGAGCATGCCGCCGGCGGAGCCGATGCGGCGAGAGAGGTCATAGGCGCTGCGGACCTGTCCGAGAATCTGGGTCTCCCCCACCACCATGGAATCGAGGGAGGCGGCGACGCGGAACAGATGGTCGATCGCCTGGCGGTCCATGCGGCGGTAGAGATGGGACTCGAAGAATTCAGGTTTGAGGCCGTGGAACTCGGAGAGGAACGCGACCACCTGCTCGGGGGTGGGATCGCCGGAAGGCCCTCGGGCGATATAGAGTTCCACACGGTTGCAGGTGGAGAGGACGACGGCCTCGGCCTGGGGAAAACGGCCGGTGAGGGACTCGATGGCGTCGGTCTGCCTTCGGGCGATGAAGGCGAGCTTTTCGCGCACCTCCAGCGGCGCGGTGGCATGGCTCAGTCCCAGGAGCATCAGGCCGTGCATCAGTGTCCCCCCCCGCTCAGTTGCACCGCCAGGACCGTGCCCATGATCAGCACGAAGCCAAGGATGCTCAGGACGGCAGCGCGGCGGCCGCGGAAGATCGGATTGATGGGCGCGTGGAGCACCACGGCGTAGACGATCCAGGCGCCGCAGGAGAAGGCGAGCTTGGCGGGCGTGATGCGCTGTCCCTCGCCCAGCAGCTTCACCAGCCCCGTCACCAGGGCAACGGTCAGAAGCGCGAAGCCGACGCGCACGCTCAGGGTCGTCATCCGCTCCATGCGCTCCAGGCTGCCGAGGCGCGGATGGACGGGCGCTTTGCGGCGGAGACGCCGGCTCATAATGACATAGACCGCGCCGGCGGCGGCGGCAACCGCGAAGGCGCCCGCGCCGCCATAGGCGGTGACGCGATGCACCCAGGCCCACAAATCCTGCACGACGGGCTGGTAGCGGTGGTAATCCTGCCGCCCGAACCAAGCGGCAGCCACCAGCAGGAAAACGACGATGGGCATGACGAACCAATCGACCCCGCCCAGTTGTCGGCGGGTGGATCGCTGAACATAGACAACAAAGAGGGACAGGAGGACTGCCAACCAGAGGAGGGCATCGAAATTGTCAGTGATGGGGAGCCAGTCGCCGCGGGCAACGGCATGCCAGAGCAGGGCCGCCAGGGTCAGGGCCACACCGCCGATGAGGCAGAGGCGCGCCGCCGGCAGGAGCCAGCCGACCTCCCACCTGGAGCGGGAGATGGACAGCATGCCCCCCACGACCAGAAGGGCCGCCGCCGCAATCACGAGAATCAATTGACCTTGAGTGGGCATGGGTGAATTCAAGCGACGAAGCGATGGAGCGACGGCGCGACGAAAGGGAAGAGCAAGCGTTCCCCGGCCCTTTGTCGCTTTATTGCCTTGTCGCTTCGTCGCCTTCTCATAGTTCCTCTTTCTCCCTCACCTGGGCCGGGGGAAGTCCCAAATCGGGATGGTGGCCCGACAGCCATTGCAGCAGGCCCTGGGCACCCTCCTGAGCGGCGATCTCCAGGGCGTCATCGCTGGTGAGGGAGCGAAATATCTCCCTGCGCCTTTGCGGGGCCAGGTGCGCGTTGAGGATGATCGGGCGCACCGTCGGCATGACCTGGGCCATGGCGATCCAGCGGGGATCGATCCATTCGCCAATGCCATCCCGGATCATCCGCGCCAGGGCGGGGGCGTGGCCGGTGGAGACCGCAACGCTCAACGGGCCCTTTCGCCAGACGGCCGGGAGGATGAAATCGCCGTGATCGGCTCCTTCGGGATCGATCCGGCTGACCAAGGCTCCGAGGCGGCGGGCATCGCGCACGATCGCCTGATTGACGGCCGGGTCGTTGGTCGCGGCGATCACCAGGGCGGCGCCGTCGAGATGGCGCGGGTGATAGGCCTCCTCAATGCGCTCGAGGTCCTGAGGCATTGCCGGGTCGAAGCCGGGCGCGACCACGCGGATGCGCTGCGCCCCGGCCGCCAGCAGTCCCTGCGCCTTTCGCGCGGCGGCCGCGCCGCCGCCGATGATGACGGCCTGGCGGTCGGTTACATCCAGCAATATTGAATAGGCCGGTTCACCCATAACCAGGTAATAGTAGCCCGAGGGAGGGATTGATCCAAGTTCCACGCGGGACAAGGCCTCTCATTTACCGGCCTTTTGAAAGCAACTGATACCCCAGGATCGGGATTCGGAGAGAGTCCGGTACCGAGTGCGACAAAATGTTGCAGCGCCCGGCCAACTCATGCGAATGAGTCCTTGTCGTCATAATTACCAAGAACAAGCCCAAGGATAAAAACAAGGCAGAACTCCCGGTTTCCTCCCGCCTTGGCGTTTTGCGGCTCTGCTTGATTTGAGCAACGGCACTGGGTTTGCAAACGGGTTCAACCGTACCTCGGCCGCCGGAGGGCGCAAGCCATTCCGGTCCATTCATTTACCAAAAGGAAACCATGGGAAGGCAGATTCTGATCACGGGCGGGGCCGGATTTATCGGCTCCCATGCAGCCGATGAATTGCTGGCGCACGGATATCAGGTGCGCGTGCTGGACAGCCTCAGCCCGCAGGTGCATGGGCCCAAGGCCGGCCGCCCGAACTATTTGAATCCCGAGGTGGAACTGATCGTGGGGGATGTGCGGGATGAATCGGCCTTGAAGAAGGCGCTGCGCGGCGTGGAAGCGGTACTGCACCTGGCGGCGGCGGTCGGGGTGGGGCAGAGCATG
>JBIQLO010000142.1:0-10498 GCA_044464175.1 Planctomycetaceae bacterium
CAATCGGCAACTGGCAGTGACGCAGTTCTTCTTAACTGACGACTGCCGGCCGCCCGCGGTCAACTACGCAGTCACGCTCACCGGCACGGCCGGGCTCATGGTGGCCTTCAGGACGACTTTCTTGAAATACGCCCCCTTGCTCGTCTGCGGCTTCATCTTCCGGATCTGCCCGATCATCGCGTTGATGTTGTCGGCCAGTTTGTCGGTGGGGAAGCTCACCTTGCCCACCACGCTGTGGATGTTGCCGCCAGCGTCGTTGCGGAACTCAATCTTGCCCGCGGCGTATTCACGCACGGCGTTCTCCACGTTTGGCGTGACGGTGCCGGCCTTGGGCGAGGGCATCAGCCCCTTGGGCCCCAGCACCTTACCCAGCCGCCCGACAAACCGCATCATGTCCGGCGTGGCGACGGCGACATCGAAATCGGTGAAGTTCTCCTTCTCGATTTCCGCCACCAGCTCCTGTCCGCCGGCGCGGATTGCCCCGGCCGCCTTGGCCGCCTCGACCAGGTGGTCCGGACAGAAGGCGATGACGCGATTGGTCTTGCCCACGCCATGGGGCAGGGAGATCGACCCGCGGATCATCTGGTCGGCCTGCTTGGGATCAATACCCAGGGAGAAGATCAACTCGACGGTCTGATCGAATTTCGGGGCGTCAAACGCCTTGACCGCCTCGATGGCCTGATCGACCGGCAACGGGGTGTGGACCGCCTTTTCAGCGGCTCTCTTGTAACGCTTGGAACGTTGTTCAACAACAGCAGGCATCGCCTGTGCGCTCCTTTGGCCGGATAACTGTAGCTTCCGGCGGTAAGCTCCCACTGTGATGGCCCGTGGTTCGGCCTTGAATGTCATCCCCCGGATTCAGCTCATCCCTCGACCGTGATGCCCATGCTGCGGGCGGTCCCGGCGATGATGCGGGCGCCGTGGTCCAGATCGAAGGCGTTGAGGTCCTTGATCTTCTCCTCGGCGATCTTGCGGCACTGCTCCATGGTCACGGTGCCGATCTTGTTCTTGTTCGGCTCGCCGCTCCCCTTCTCGGCATTGACGGCGTCCTTGAGCAGGACGCTGGCCGGGGGGCTCTTAAGCTCAAAGCTGAAGGTGCGATCCTTGTAGACCGTCACCAGCACGCCCACCACCTTGCCCTTGAGATGGGCGCTGGCGGCATTGAACTGCTGAATGAACTGCCCCGGGTTGACGCCGTGCTGACCCAGCGCCGGCCCGATCGGCGGCGCGGGCGTGGCGGTCCCGCCGGGCGCCTGGAGCTTGAACTGAACCGTGATTTCTTTTTTTGCCATTGTCGTCACTCGCCGTTGGTCACTTGCCGAAAATCGCAAGTGACAACGATTATTCAATAATCGTCACTTCTATATGCCGCCGCCCTTGGGGCGTGGCGGCCGGAATCTCCACCTGCGGCATCGGGCTATGCATCGGAGGCCCCGCCGCCGGCCGGCCTCTGCCCGTTCCATTGACCGCCGACACCAGCCGGTAGACCGGCACGACCAGCAGTAAAAGGATGCCTACACTAACGGCAAAAGCCGCCACTGACAAGAGCGCCAGCACCAATCCCGGCAGAGCCGCCACAAACAGCACTCCCCGGGCCCAGGCGGGCAACCCGCCCCACTGCCCCCGGGCGCGCTCAAACCGCCCGTAATAATTCAAAATTCGGAACATACAGGATTATAGGCGGCCTGGCACCGGACATCCCCTGTGTCCCTGCGCCCCTACACCTTCTCAATCTGCCAGTATTCCAGTTCCAGCGGGGTGGAACGCCCGAAGATCGTGGCGATGATCCGCACCATCCCCTTGTCCGGAATCACCTCGTCCACCTCTCCTTCGAAGTTCATGAACGGTCCGTTTGTGACCTTCACCTTCTCGCCCTTGGTGAAGTCGGCGCCCAGCGACACCTCATCCTCCGGCCGCTCGGCCTCCTCGAGCATCTTCGCCTGGTCGCGCGGGCTCATGGGCGTGGGCTTGCCGTTGGAGCCGATGAAATCGCCCACCCCGTCGGTCTCCTTGATCATGAACCAGACTTTTTCCGGGATCATCCCGTTCTTGTCCAGCTCCAGCTCGATGAAGACGTAGCCGGGGTAGAGCTTGCGGTCGCTCTCCTTCCGCACGCCCCCCTTCATCGAGCGAACGCGCTCGGTCGGGACCAGAATGCGCCCCACCGTATCCTCCACGCCTTCGATCTTGACCTTGCGGGCCAGCGCCTCACGCACCCGGTCTTCCTTGTTGCTCGCGACTCGCAGGACGAAAAATTGCATAATCAGTTGGTAGGGCCCGCTCGGCGGACCGGATTCGGCGAAATGGCCCGCACCGCGGGCCGGATGTTAGAACGGCCTGACTTTCAGCACATCCAGATAATAGAACAGCGACCCGAAAATCAGGTCCATCACAAACAGAAAGGCTGCGGTAAGGAACATGAAGCCGATGACCACCTTGGTCGAGCCGATCAGCTCCTGCTTGCTCGTCCAGTTCACCTTCTTCATCTCGCTGTCGGTCTCGATCAGGAACTGGACATTGCCCGGACGGTTCATGAGGACCCAGGCGATCAACGAATAGACCACCAGGAACAGGATCACAATCCCCATGTTCAGCTTGTTCATCGGGCGGTTCTGGGCATCCTGTACCCAGACCTGCAGATGCGAGAACAGGAAATACGCCGCCCACAGTCCGATCAGCGCCGCCCCGGCCAGCGTGCCCATCCGGGTCCAGTATCCCTGGCCCTTCTTGTAGATCGTGAAAAAGCCGCCCTGCGTCTTGGGCGCGGCCGCCGGCTTGGGAGCGGGCTTGGGCGCTTCAGGGGGTTTCTCGACCGGCGCCTCAGCCCGGGCCTTGTCATCCACCAGTTGCCTCTTGTCGCCACTTGCTTGAGTTACATACGCCATATTAACTCACCGTCGATTCACCCGCGCCAATCACCCCGCCCGCAAACAACACGCCAGGAGGGAATCGAACCCCCAACCTGCCGCTTTGGAGACGGCCGCTCTGCCAATTGAGCTACTGGCGTAACTTCAGTGGACAGTCGACAGCAGGCGGATCGGCATTCACTGCCACCAGCCGACCTTCAGCCGCCCACTGGGAATTATTTCCGCTTGACCTTGTGCAGCGTGTGCCGGCGAAGGCGGGGGCAGTATTTTTTAAGCTCCACCTTCTGCACGCCGCCGACCACCTTGATCTCCGTACGGTAGTTCAGGTCGCCGGTTTCGCTGCACTGCAGCCAGACGTTTTCTCGGTTTTCTTTAGCCATGACACATCCGTTGGCAGCCGGCAGTTTGCAGTTGGCAGGGCAGTCCCAGGAGGAACTGCCGCTGCCAACTGCCCACTGCCGACCAATTACGCCAGAATCTTCGTCACCACGCCCGAGCCCACGGTCTTGCCGCCTTCACGGACGGCGAACCGCAGCTTCTCTTCCATGGCGATGGGGGCCTGAAGCTCCACTTCCATCGTCACGTTGTCGCCGGGCATCACCATTTCCGCCCCGCCCAGGAGCTTGGCCGCCCCGGTCACGTCCGTGGTCCGGAAGTAGAACTGCGGGCGGTAGCCGGTGAAGAACGGGGTGTGACGCCCGCCCTCTTCCTTGGTCAGGATGTAGACCTCACCCTCGAACTTGGTGTGCGGGGTGATGCTCTTGGGCGCAGCCAGCACCTGGCCGCGATCCAGCTGTTCCTTGTCGATGCCGCGGAGCAGGACGCCGACGTTGTCCCCGGCGATCCCCTCGTCCAGCGTCTTCTGGAACTGCTCGATGCCGGTGACGACCGAGGTCTGCGTCGGCTTGAGGCCGACGATCTCGACCGTGTCGCCCATCTTGATCTTGCCGCGCTCGATGCGCCCGGTGCCCACCGTGCCGCGACCCTTGATCGAGAAGACGTCTTCGATCGGCATCAGGAACGGCTTGTCCACTTCGCGCTGCGGGATCGGCACATATTCATCCAGCGCCTTGACCAGATCGTCGATCGGCTTGCAGGCCGCGTCGTCGGTCGGATTCTCCAGCGCCGGCAGCGAGGAGCCCTTGATGATCGGGGTGTCATCGCCCGGGAAGCCGTACTTGCTCAGCAGCTCGCGGATTTCCATTTCCACCAGCTCCAGCAGTTCCGGGTCGTCCACCAGGTCGATCTTGTTCAGGAAGACCACGATCTTGGGCACGCCCACCTGACGAGCCAGCAGGATGTGCTCGCGGGTCTGGGGCATCGGGCCGTCGGCCGCCGACACCACCAGGATCGCCCCGTCCATCTGGGCCGCCCCGGTGATCATGTTCTTGATGTAGTCGGCGTGTCCCGGACAGTCCACGTGGGCGTAGTGCCGCTGATCCGATTCGTATTCCACGTGAGCCGCGGCAATGGTCACCGTCTTGGTGGCGTCACGCTCGGTGCCGCCCTTGGCGATGTCCTTATACCCCTTGGCCGTTACGTTGGGATACTTGTGCGCCGAGCGGGCGCTCAGGGCCGCCGTCAACGTCGTCTTGCCGTGGTCGATGTGACCGATCGTGCCCACGTTCACGTGCGGCTTGGTTCGTTCGAATACACCCTTCGCCATGTCGTAACCTCCTCTAGAGGGATTTTGGATTTTGGATTGCGGATTTCGGATTTGTGACCCGGCCCGGCAACTCACCAGGCCCATCCAAAATCACAAATCAAAAACCCAAAATTTCCTATAAGCTGGCACTGGGGATTGAACCCAGGACCTCCACCTTACCAAGGTGGCGCTCTACCGCTGAGCTATGCCAGCGACGCCCATGCCAGATACGCCCCACGCAATCGTGCGGTTCGAATCCAACGCCTCCGCCCGGCCATTGACCCAAATACCACGGCCACCTCGGCGCATACGGGAAGCGTGCAAGGAGAAAAGAGTATAGAAACCCCAATTCCCATGTCAATCGTCCAACACCAGAAATTCTTCCCGCCACCCCACCGGCCTCTACCGATACCCCTCCTCCGGGCCTCGTCCACCGTTTGGCGGTTTCCTCCCGACCTCAACCCTGCTATCCTTGTGCCCTCACAACGTAAGGAGACTCACATGCCCACACGCAACGCACAGGCCGCCTGGGAAGGCGGATTGAAGGATGGAAAAGGAAACATTCAGTTCGGGTCCGGCGCTTTCCAGGGCCCCTATTCCTTCGGGACCCGCTTTGAAAACCAGCCCGGGACCAACCCCGAGGAACTGATCGCCGCCGCCCACGCGGCCTGTTATTCGATGGCCCTCTCGGCCACGCTGGAGGCCGCCGGACATAAGCCCACTCGCGTCCAAACCACCGCCAAGGTGACCGTGGACAAGGTGCCTGACGGCTTCAAGATCACCGGCATTCACCTGGAGACCCAGGCAACCGTCCCCGGCATCGATGAGGCTGAGTTTCAGAAGAACGCTCAGGCCGCCAAGACCGGCTGCCCCGTCTCCAAGGCCTTGGCCGCCACGCCGATCGAGCTGAACGCCAAGTTGGTGAAGTAGAATGAGGCGCCGATTCCACCTGTGGCCGCTTCTGCTGCTGCTGCCGGGCTGCACCACCATGTGGAACCCCGCGCCGCCGGGCAGTGAGCGCCAGAGCCTTGATGGCATCGTGCGCCTGACCGGCGGCTTTGCCCAGTCCGTCGGCGCACGCTTCAGCCATGATGGGCGCTGGCTGCTGTTTAATGCCGCCCTGCCCGATCGCCCGGCGCGGATTTACCTGGCCCAGTGCCGCACCGGGCCCGACGGCGCGATCCAAGGCCTCCACCGCCCGATCCCCGTCACCCCGCCGCAGCAATCGGCCGGGGATGGGTGCTTTTCGCCCGATGGGCAGTCCCTCTACCTCGCCTGTGCTCCCCTGCCGGGAAGTTCGGGTGTCTGGCCGGTAATGAACCTCTACCGCGCGGATGGATGGCAGGGAGCCGTGGCGGCGCTGGCGCCGCGGGGCGGAATCAACCTGGCCCGTCATCCGGTCGTGGACAACAACGCCTTCAACGGGGAAATTTCCCCAGCGCCCGATGGGCGATGGCTGGTCTTCACCTCCAATCGCGACGGCGATCCGGAGTTGTATGCCATGGCCCCCGATGGCTCGCACCTCCAGCGGCTGACGCACCACGCGGGGTACGATGGGTGGGCCAGCCTCTCGCCCGATGGAGGACAACTGCTGTTTCAGCGACAAGTCGCCGGGCAAACGCGGATCATGGTCGCCAATGTGATCTATGACCCCCAAGGCCGCCCCACCGGCCTGAGCGATGAGCGCTCCCTGGGCGGCGGGTTTTCCCCCTGCTGGCATCCGGACGGGCGGCATATTCTCTTTGCCGCCACCGCGCCAAATGGTGACACCGAGCTATACGTCGTCCGGGCCGATGGCTCGCGGCGGACACGGCTGACCTTCACGCCGGGAGGAGACCTGCTGCCGGCAGTCAGCCCTGATGGACACTGGCTTATCTGGACCAGCGCCCGGGGAGAAGCCGCTGAGCCGCAGCTGTATCTGGCCCGGTTTCATCTGCCTGAGGGATCATGAACCTGCGGCATGACCTGATTCAGTGCTATGTCGTCCGCCCGGCCGGGCGTTCGCATGAATTTCTGCAACTGCACCGGCGGCCGGGGCAGTTGATGGGGGGCACCTGGCAGCCGATCCACGGGCGCATCGAGCCGGGAGAGACCGCCTGGCAGGCGGCAGTCCGCGAGTTGAAGGAGGAGACCGGGCTGGAACCGGTGGAGCTCTATTCCGTGGAGGCGGTTCAGACCTACTACATGCAGCAGGATGATGCGGTCTGGTTCGCCGTCCCCTTCTGCGCCTACGTCCGACCCAATGCGCCGGTGGTGCTGGATGAGGAGCATGACCAGTACCGCTGGATCGGACGCGACCGGGCAGCCGAAGAGTTCTTCTGGTCGGGCGACCGGCGGGCGGTGGCGGAAATCTGCATCACCCTCCTGGACAATGCGCCGGCCAAGGCGTTTTTACGGATCGAGGTTCCGTAAAATCTGTGGACGGCCTCGCCGAGGCCGGGATGGAACAAGCTAAAGAAAGAAAGGGAGCCGCACGCGAAGTCAGCGCTTGATGCCAACAGAGCATCGACCGCTGAATTCGTGCGCGGCTCCTTGAGATTGCCACGGGGAGGCGTGCGCCACCCTAGAACAACTGGCCCAGCACCTTCTGGGCGGCGGTGACGCCGGCGCCGAGGGGGGTCTGCTTGCCCAGGGATTTGAGGGTGTGCTCGATGGCGGCGACGACGGCCAGGGTGTCGTAGGCATCGGAGTAGCCCATGTGGTTGACGCGGAAGATTTTGCCTTCCATCGTCCCCTGCCCGCCAGCAATGTGGATGTTGTGCTTGCTCTTGAGCGTGCCGCGGAAGTCCTTGTCGGTGACGCCGTCGGGGTATTGCACCGCCGTGACCGAGTCGGCCGGGGTCTGGCTGAACAGGGTCATGTCCAGCGCCTGGACGCCCTGGCGGAAAGCCTCGGCGGTGGTGTGGGTGCGCTTCCAGACGGTTTCGAGCGTCTCCTCTTTGATCATGCGGAGGCTGACGGCCAGCGCTTCGATAAGGGTGTTGGCGGGGGTGTAGGGGGTGTCCCCTTTGTCCAGGCTCTTTCGATAGGCCCGCAGGTCCAGATAGAACTCGCGGCTGTTCTTGTTGCGGTCGACGGCGCCCCAGGCGCGGTCGCTCAGGGCGACAAAGGCCAGCCCGGGGGGAAGCATCAGGGCCTTCTGGCTGCCGGTGATGGCGACGTCAACGCCCCACTCGTCCATCTTAAAGGGCATGGCGCCGATGCTGGTGATCCCATCGACAATCAGGAGGGTGTCGCCAGCCGCGCGGACGGCCTTGCCGATGCCCTGCAGGTCGCAGGCGGTGGCGGTGGAAGTTTCGGAGTGGACGAGGATGACGGCATCGTACTTGTCGGCCTTCAACTCAGCGGCGATCTGGTCCGGGGTGACGTGCTGCCCGTACTCGACCTTCAGGTCCTTGTGCTCGATGCCGTAAGCCTGGCAGACCTGGCTCCAACGCTCGGCGAATTTGCCGTTGGTGACGCAAAGCGCCTTTTGGCCGGGAGCCAGGGTGTTGACGATGCCCGCCTCGGCCGCGGCGGTGCCGGAGCCGGTGATGGTGTGGACGGTCTGCTTGGTCTGGTAGACGTACTGGAGCAGGTCCTGCACCTCCTTGAACATCGCCCGGAACTCGGCGGTGCGGTGGTGGTGAACCGGCTTGGCCAGTTGCAGGAGCGTCTCCTGCGGAACGCTGGTGGGGCCGGGGGTGAAGAGACGGTATTTCATCAACATGGGTCAGATCCTTTCCTTAGTGCCGTGTCCGGCGAGCATGGAGTTTTTGTTTTGATCCCGGCGGGGATCGAACGGGCCATTTTAGGAAAAGCGGGTGGAGAGTTCCAGTTTGCAGGGACGGTGGATTGGGTTCGTTGGGTAATACGCGTACTGGGTTGGGTGGTGGAAATCGTGATTTTCGATAGCGCCAAGGGGGATTTGGGTTTGGTTCGTTTGGGTTCGTTGGTTGGGGGAGGCACGGAGGGACAAGAGGACACAGGCAGGGCGGGGGGAGATGAGAGCGCGACAAGGTAACACGGTGGAATTGGGCATGAGAAAGTGGATGTTGATGATGGAGTAGTATAGCATCTGTTCGGTATTTGTCAAGTTAATTCCAGGCAGCCGTTCAGTCCCCTCTGTAGACGGCCTCGTTGAGGCCGTCGCGGGGGCAACAACCCCGTCTGCAGCGCTTATGCTCCGATGCCGCCAGTGAGGGCACTGGCGGTATTGAACGGTTACAAATCCGGATGAATCTCTGACCGAGCCGGCAGAGCATGGAGTCCGCGGAAAACCGGCGCATTGAGACTTATCGGGCCCAGGTTCGGAGGCAGTGGTTGAGGTAGTGGGCCCATTGGGGGGCGGTGGCCGGCGGCGGGGCCTGGGGAAGAAAGACGCCGCGCTGGTCGGCGGTGCCCAGCAGGGTGACCTGACCGGTCTGGCGGGAGATAAAAAAGCGGCAGCGGTGTTCCTGATGGGCCAGGACGAATTGAGCCCCCTCTTTGCCGACCGAGTCGGCGGAGAGAAGAATGGCCGCGGGTGGGTTGACGGAGAGGATGTCGCGGCCCTGGGCGTGACGGATCGAGACGGGTTTTCCTTCGACCAGGTGCAGGAGGGTGGGGAGCAGGTCGATGTGTTGGGTGGGATCGGTGATTTGGCGCACCGGCACGCCCGCGCCGATGAGAAAGCAAGGGACGGCGGTTTCGATGTGGGAGAGGCGGCCGGCATGGAAGATGGTGCCATCCTCGCCGAAGGATTCGCCATGGTCGCCGGTGACCATGACAATGTTGCGCGTGAGGTCGATGGACTGGATAAATCGGGCGATCTCTTCATCCAGAAAGCCGACGGCGTTTTTGTAGCTGTTGAACAGGCCTTTGTAATCGGCGGGCGTGGGATTCATCAGGTCGCAGTCGCGCATGTCCAGGGCGGGAGTGTACGTCCGGTGGTCAGGCGTGTAGCAGTAGGGGTAATGGGTGGAACTGAGCAAGGCGAAGAAGAACTGGGGATGGACGCGATGGACGGTGAGCGAATGGTGAATGGTATGGAGAATGGTACAGTCGTTGGAGGCCCAATCGACGTCAGTTGGGCCTTTTTCCACTTCCACCACCTGATTGAAGGCCGGACCCGGTTTGAGGAAATGACACTGGCGGATGCCGACCCCCTTGAGAAGAGTGCATTTATATCCTGATCGTCGAAAGGTGATGGGCAGTTGCGGGGGGAACCGATCCTGAGTCGCGCTGAAAAACAGGGCGCTGCGGCCATAGAGGAGGGTGAAAAGGCCCAGGTGGGTCAAGTTGTCGCCCGCGTTGTGATTACGGAGATTCATTCCCTGTCTGGCCAGGGCGGTCAGATGGGGCATCCATTGTGCGCTGAGCCGATCGCGGCGGAGGCTGTCCAGGACGAGGATGATGACGTTGGGCGGGTTCGGACGGTCGATCAGGGGGCGCTGATCCATCGGCTTGGGCGTCAGGAGGTTGTCGCTCTGGGCAGTGATTTTGGGATTCAGATCCGCATTGAGGGGGGCGTCAAACCGGGCCGGATTGATCCGCGTGGCGGACCAGGCCAGGGAGGACAGGTCCACAGGAAGGGAGGAGAGGAAGTAGCTCAGGCGGTTGGGGCTGGCGACGGCCAGTTGGCAAGGCAGCAAGGCGAGGAGGGTCGCGCCGTAGATCGCGATTGCGCCACGCCCAAGCCAGAGGGTGGGCCGCCTCCCTCCCACACGGGCCAGAAGTTTGCACAGCCAGTAGCTGAAGAAGGAGAGAAGGAGGACCCGCGTCAGAATCCACTGGACGATGAGGCGAAGGGCGTCGGTGAATTGATCGAGGCCGCCGATCTCCGTATCGACCTGCGGGTGGATGATCATCGGCAGATAAAACGCCAGATGGTGGCCGGTGATCTGAAGGACGTGGACATCAACGATGAAATAAAAACAGAGAACGATCTGGCCGGCCACAAACACGCCCCAGGCGAGACGGGGGTGCTTTCGGCGGCGGAGCCCTTCGCACAGAAGCAGCAGTGGCA
>JBIQLO010000143.1:0-10463 GCA_044464175.1 Planctomycetaceae bacterium
GCAGATCGCTCCCCATCCCGTCCGCCGCATCGTCGTGGTGGAGGGAGGCAGCGGGGACGATTCGGCTCGCCGCATCACCTCCGCCATCGAGCAAAACGGCTGGACGTGGGCCGGTGTGCGGGCCCTGGAAGAAAACGGCGGCTTCGCCTACGGCAACAATGCCGGCATCGCGCCGGCCCTCCAGTCCCCCACGCCGCCCGACTATGTGTGGCTGCTCAATCCCGACACAATCGCCCGGCCCCAGGCGGTCGACGCGTTGCTGGAATTCATGGCCGCCCATCCCGAAGCGGGCATCGCCGGCAGCCGGCTGGAGAACCCCGACGCCTCCGTGCAGCGCTCCGCCTTTCGCTTTCCCAGCGTGATGAGCGAGTGGGAAAACGGCGTGCGCCTGGGCGTGGTCTCGCGCCTGCTGTCGCGCTGGATCGTCGCCCTCCAGCCGCCCGCCCAGCCGCAGCGCGTGGACTGGTGCAGCGGCGCCAGTCTCATGATTCGCCGCGCCGTGCTGGAGGAGATCGGACTGCTCGACGACGGCTATTTCATGTATTACGAGGAGCTGGATTTCTGCCGCCGCGCCGCCCGCGCCGGCTGGACTTGCTGGTACGTTCCGGCCTCGCGCATCGTGCATCTGGTGGGGCAGTCCTCCGGCGTTGGCGACCACCGCCGCCGCATGCCCGCCTACTGGTTTGATGCGCGCCGGCGCTATTTCCTCAAGCAGCACGGGCGCCTCCAGACCCTTCTTGCCGATCTGGGCTGGGCCGTTGGATACGCCCTGTGGCGCGTGCGCCGGGTGCTCCAGGGAAAGCCCGACACCGATCCGCCGCACCTGCTGGGCGACTTTCTCCGTTCCATGTGCCGCGGTCCCTGGCGGGTTGCAGGCGGGGTCACCGATCCCGCCACGCCCCCTGTAGGCGGGGTCGCCGACCCCGCCACGGCCTCAGCGAGGCCGTCCACAGATTGTCCGGCGCCCAAGGGCGTCGGCGCTGTCGCCATCGGGCGAAACGAGGGGGACCGCCTCAAGCGCTGCCTGGAAGCCCTTGGCCGGGAAGGATGCCCCGTGGTTTACGTCGACTCCGGCTCCACCGACGGCAGTGTCGAACTGGCCCGCCGGATGAACGTGGCGGTGGTGGAACTGGACCTGTCCACCCCCTTTACCGCCGCCCGTGCCCGCAATGCCGGATTCGAGCGGCTGATGGAACTCTACCCAGCGCTGGAGTGGGTGCAGTTTCTCGATGGCGACTGCGAAATCTGCCCCGGCTGGCTGGCCACCGCCGCCGGCGCCCTGCAGAGCCGCCCCGAGCTGGCCGCCGTCGCCGGCCGCCTGCGCGAGCGCCATCCCGACGCCAGTGTCTACAACCGCCTGTGCGATATGGAATGGGAGGCGCCCCCCGGCGAGTCCGACCAGTTCGGCGGCATCGTCATGCTCCGCGTCCAGGCCATGCGCCAAAGCGGCGGATACAACCCCCGCCTGATCGCCGGGGAAGACCCGGAACTGGCCGTCCGCCTGCGCCTGGCCGGTTGGCGTATTCTCCGCCTCTCCGAGGACATGGCGCTGCATGATGCCGCCATGTTGCGCTGGGGCCAGTGGTGGCGGAGGAACGTGCGCGCCGGCCATGCCTACGCCGAAGGCGCTGCTCTCCACGGGCGCACGCCCCTGAAACACGATGTGCGCCAGGTGCGCTCCAACTGGTTCTGGGGCCTGGGCGTTCCGGCAGCCGCCCTCCTCCTGGCCTGGCCCACCTGGGGCCTGAGCCTGATCCTCTTCGGCGGCCACGTGCTGCTCTACGCCCGCATCCTGCGCCGCGTCCGCCGCCAGGGGCGGACCCCGGCCGATGCCCGTCTCCTGGCGCGCTACACAGTGCTGGGTAAAATCCCCCAGGCGCTGGGCCAACTGAAATACTGGTTCAACCGCGCCACCGGGCGCACCAGCCGGATCATCGAACACAAGGTGGTGACCTCGTGACGATCGCCTACCTCGTCAACCAATACCCCCAGCCCAGCCAGAGCTTCATCCGGCGGGAGATTCGCGCGCTGGAGCAATCGGGCCATACGGTCCACCGCTTCACCGTCCGGCGCTGGCCCGGCACGCTGGTCGATCCTGCCGATCAAGCCGAACGCCAGGCCACCCGCGCCATTCTCGACGCCCCGGCATTCCTGCTGACCGCGCTGCTTCGCCTCCTCTTCACCCACCCCTTGCGGCTCCTGCGCGCCCTCTCCATGGCGCTGCGCCTCAGCCGCCACGGCGAGCGCGGCATCCTGATCCATCTGATTTATCTGGCCGAGGCTTGCCGCCTGGCCTGCATGCTCGCGCCTCTGAACGTCGATCACCTCCACGCCCATTTCGGCACCAACTCCGCCTCCGTCGCCTTGCTCTGCCGCCTGCTGGGCGGCCCGCGCTGGTCCTTCACCGCCCACGGCCCGGAGGAATTCGACAAGCCGGCGGCCATTCACCTGGCTGACAAGATCGAACACGCGGCGCTGGTCATCGCCATCACTGATTTCTGCCGCTCCCAGCTCTATCGCTGGTGTCCCCACGACCAGTGGCGGAAAATCCACATCGTTCATTGCGCTTTGGACGGGGAGTTTCTCGGCCGGGAACCGGTTCCCGTTCCCCCCGCCCCGCGCCTGGTCTGCATCGGGCGGCTGGCCGAGCAGAAGGGGCAGCAACTGCTGATTGCCGCCGCCGCCCGCCTGTCCAAAGAAGGAATCGATTTCCATCTGACGCTGGTGGGGGATGGCCCGATGCGTCCGGACCTGGAGCGATTGATCGACCAGCATCACTTGCGCGGCAAGGTCCATCTGGCCGGCTGGATGAGCGGGGAGCAGATTCGCCAGTGCCTGCTGGAAAGCCGTGCCCTGGTCCTGCCCAGCTTTGCCGAGGGGCTGCCCGTGGTCATCATGGAGTCGCTCGCCCTGGGCCGTCCCGTCATCAGCACCCAGGTGGCCGGCATCCCCGAACTGGTCCTGCCCGGCCAGACCGGCTGGCTCATTCCCCCGGGCAATCCCGACGCCCTGGCCCGGGCGATGCGAGAGGCGCTCACCCTTCCCCCCGAGGAACTGGACCGCAAGGGCCGGATCGGCGCTCAGCGGGTCGCCTGCCGCCACAACGCCCAGACCGAGGCCGCCAAACTGGGCGCTCTTTTTGAGGAAACCCTCTGACCATGTGCGGAATCGCCGGAATCCTTGGAGGCATCGACCACGTCAACCGCGACGCGCTGGACCGCATGCAGCGCGCCATCGCCCATCGCGGCCCCGACGCCTGCGGCACCTTCATCTCCACCCCCGACGCCGACGGAAACGGCGTGCTCCTGGCTCACCGCCGCCTCTCGATCCTCGACCTCTCCCACGCCGCCGACCAGCCCATGACCGATCCCGTCACCGGCCAGGTTCTCATCTTCAACGGCGAAATCTACAATTACGTCGATCTCCGCGGGCAACTCCAATCCCGTGGCCAGTCCTTTGAGTCCAGCGGCGACACCGCCGTGCTCCTCCGCCTCCTGGCCCTCGACGGCCCGGCGGCCTGCGCCCAATTGCGCGGCATGTTCGCCTTCGCCCTCTGGGATGATAAGACCCGCCAATTGCTCCTGGGGCGCGATCCCCTGGGCATCAAGCCCCTCTATCTCGCCTCCAACCCCGACCCCAACGGAACTTGGCGGCTGATCTTCGCCTCCGAGGTCCGCGCCCTTCTCGCCTCCGGCCTGCTGGGCAAACCCAGGCTGAATCCCAACGCCGTCGCCTCCTTTCTCTGGAACGGCTTTGTCCCCGGCCCGCCAACCATCCTTCAGGGCGTTGAATCACTCCCGCCGGGGCATGTGCTTTCCATTCCCGCCGGAAACGCCCAACACCCCGCGTCCAGCGCATTCTGGTCCCCGCCGCCGCAGCAAAACGACCTGAGCGAGTCAGACCTGGCCGATGCCCTGGCCGAATCGGTCCGCCTCCATCTCGCCTCCGATGTTCCGCTGGGCGTCTTTCTGTCCAGCGGCGTCGATTCCAGCGCTGTCGCCAACCTCGCCGCCCGCGCCTCGGATCAACCCCTCCACACCTTCACGCTTGCCTTCGAGGATGTCCAGCTCAACGAAGGCCACCACGCCCGAAAAATCGCCCAGGCCATCGGCTCCAACCATCAGGAAATTCTCCTGAGCGAATCCCGCTTCGTGCAAAACCTCGACCATGCCCTGGCCACGCTGGACCAGCCCACCTTCGATGGGCTTAACTCCTTCTATATGTCCCAAGCCGTCCGCGAGGCGGGCCTGACCGTCGCCCTGGTCGGCACCGGTGGCGATGAGCTTTTCGGCGGGTATGCCACCTTCAACGACCTGCCCCGCCTGATGAAAGGGTCGGCCCCCTTGCGCTTCCTGCCCGCCGCCTGGCGCAACGCCCTGGGCCGCGCCTGCGCCAACTGGCTCCAGCGGCGCGATCCCCAGGCCCTGGTCCCCCCGCAAACCCGCTGGGCCAAGCTCCCGGACATGCTCGAATGCCGCGCGGACCTGCTGGGCCTCTACCAGCTTTCCTACGCCCTGTTCCTCCCCAGCTTCCAGTCCCAGCTGCTCCACCCCGACCTGCGCGCCCAAACAACTCTTCTCGACGGCCTGCCCCCCGCGCTCGATCACGAGCTGCGCCGTCAGATCGCCGGCCGCACGCCCCTTAACGCCATCAGCCTCCTCGAGCAACGCCTCTTCCTGGGCGAACGCCTCCTGCGCGACTCCGATGCCGCCTCCATGGCCGTCTCCCTGGAGATGCGCCTCCCGCTGGTCGATTCGGTCCTGCTCCAGCAGGTCAACCGCCTCCGGGAGGCCGACCGGTATCACCCCCTGCGCAAAAAAGCGATCCTCCGGCGCATCGGGCTCCAGGGGCTCGATCCCGAACTGTTCAACCGCCCCAAGAGCGGCTTCGTCCTCCCCTTTGACCGCTGGATTCGACAAAACCTGGGCCAATCCATGGCCCGCACCATGAACGATCCCCAGCTCGCCCAGGCCGCCGGCCTGAATGCCCCCAAAGTCGCCGCTCTCTGGGACGCCTTCCAGCAGAACGCTCCCGGCCTCTACTGGTCGCGCGTCTGGTCCGTCTACGTCCTGCTTGACTGGTGCCGTCGCCACGATGCGCGGGTTTGAAAAAAATGCAAAAAGAAAGACGCGGCCGGCCTGATTCGGCAATCAGGCCGGCCGCGCCATTTGCGTTCAAATGCGCTGGCGGTCGCTTACTTCAGCTTGGCCAGGTACTTGGCCGGGTCCTTCTTGAAGTCCTTGATGCAGTCCTTGCAGCAGAAACCGATCGTCTTGCCCTCGTAAACGATGGTGAGATTCGGATCGATCTCATCGTCCGGCTCCACGGGGCACATCTTGTTGATCGGCTTGGCCGCGGCCGCCGGCTGTGTCGTCGCCGACGTCTTGCACGCGGCGCAGTCCTTCTCCGCCGCCGGCTGCGTCGCCGGCTTGTCCTTGGCCATCACCAGCGCGCCGGTACAGGCCAGGGCGAGAATCCCGCTCATCAGCAGTTTTTTCATGGTGTCTCCTGAGTGCTCAATGGCTCGAACCCGCGATTACCGCTTGTAGTAATCCGCGTTCTTCTGAATGAAGCTGTCCCACTCCGCCGGCAGATCATCCTGCGGAAAAATCGCCTGGACGGGGCACTCATCCACGCACAAGCCACAGTCGATGCAGGTGTCCGGCTCAATGCAGAGCTGATCTTCGGTCTCGAAGTTCGACTCCTCTTTCGTCGGGTGGATGCAGTCCACCGGGCAGACGGTCACGCACGAGGCGTCTTTCACACCGATGCACGGTTGTGCGATAATATGGGCCATAACGACTATACTCCTTGCTCTGGTGCCCAGAGCGGCTAATGGGATGCGATTATAGGCGCAATCGACTTGGGGGCAACAGGACTTGAGTCATCTTTGCCCCACCCTCCCCGATTCGCTCCCTACGCCCGGCAATTGCCCGCCCCACGGGCGATCGCGGCGCGCCTTGGCCTGCGCCAACGGCGCCTGATCAGTGACATTTTGCCTCACCCCTCCATAAGCGACCGCCCCGTCATCTCCGCCGGCGTCTCGATCCCCATCATCGCCAGCAGCGTCGGCGCCACATCCGCCAGCCGCCCCCCCTCGCGCAGCGTCCGCCCTTTGAACCGCTCATCGGCCACGATCAGCGGCACATCATAGGTCGTGTGCGCGGTGTGCGGGCCGCCGGTCGTCGGGTCGATCATCTGCTCGCAGTTGCCGTGGTCCGCCGTCACGATCGCGCCTCCGCCGTGCTGGCGCAGCGCCTCCAGAATCCGTCCCACGCAAACGTCCACATGCTCCACCGCCTCCACCGCCGCCTTCAGCACGCCGGTATGCCCCACCATGTCCCCGTTGGCGAAATTCACCACGATCAGGTCATACTGCTGCGAGTGGATCCGCTTCACCACCTCATCGCAGATGCCGTAGGCGCTCATCTCCGGCTGCTGGTCATAGGTGCTGACCTGCGGGCTGGGGATCATCTGCCGATCCTCATTGTCGAACGGCGCTTCCCGGTAGTCGTTGAAGAAAAACGTCACGTGCGGAAATTTCTCCGTCTCCGCGCAGCGAAACTGCCGCATCCCCCGCCGGCTGAGCAGTTCCCCCAGAATGTTGGTCATCTTCCCCGGCTTGGGATACGCCACGTGCACCGGCAGCCCCTGCTCGTACGCCGTCATCGTCACATAATATAGGCCCATCGGCCCGCCCCGCTCAAACCCCTCGAAGTTCTTCAGCGTGAACGCCTTGGTCAGCTCCCGCGGCCGGTCCCCCCGGTAGTTGTAGAAAATCACCGCATCGTTCTCCGACACGCGCGCCAGCGGATGCCGTCCCGACCCGTCCAGAATCACCGACGGCGTGACGAATTCATCCCCCTTCATGTTCGGCTCGGAAGGGTGGTCATAATAATATTGCACCGCCGCCTGCGCCGAGGCGAACGCCGGCCCCTCCGACGCCGCCAGCGCCCGGTACGCCTTCTCCACCCGCGCCCAACGGTTGTCCCGGTCCATCGCGTAGTACCGCCCCGACACCGTCGCGATCGCCCCCACCCCAATTTCCTTCATCTTCGCCTCCACCTGCTGGATGTACCCCAGCCCGCTGTTGGGGGAGGTGTCGCGCCCGTCGGTGAAGGCGTGCAGGTACACCCGGTCCAGCCCGCGCCGTTTGGCCAGTTCCAGGCAGGCGTACAAGTGCTCCAGCAGCCCATGCACCCCCGCATCCGACACGATCCCCAGCAGGTGCAGCGCGCTGTTGTGTTGTAGCGCGTGATCCACCGCCTTGTTCAGTTCTGAGTTCTGGTAGAACGAGCCGTCCCGGATCGCCTTGGTGATGCGCACCGACTCCTGGTCCACGATCCGCCCCGCCCCGATGTTCTGATGCCCCACTTCGCTGTTGCCCATCGTCCCCTCCGGCAGCCCCACGTCAAAGCCGCTGGTGTGAATCAGCGTGTGCGGATACTCCGCCATCAGCCGGTCATCCACCGGATGCTTGGCCAGAAAAACGGCGTTGGCCTGGTTCCACTGCGGATAGGGGTTTTTCCCCCACCCGTCCCGAATAATCAGCGCGATGGGTCGTTTGGGCGTCATGAAAGTCCTTTGACGCCCATCTTAGAGCCATACCCCAAAAAGGGAAAACCTCCGCGCCCCCTCACCCCACCACCAGATTGTCGCAGTGAATCACCTCGTCATACGCCGCCTCCCCCAGCAGCGCCCGCACCTGCGGCGTCTTGCGCCCTGCGATGGTCCCGATCAGGTCGGCCGGATAGTTCGACAACCCCCGCGCCACGATCTGCCCCGCCGGATCGATCAGCGCCACCACATCCCCGCGCTTGAACGTCCCCTCCGCCCCCACGATCCCTGCGGGCAACAGGCTCTTGTGCCGCGCCACCGCCGCCGCCGCCCCCGCGTCGATCCGGATCGCCCCCGCCGGCTGCACCGCCCGAATCCACCGGCTCCGCGCGCTGCGCCGCGAACCGGCCGGCAGAAACACCGTCCCCACCATCTCCCCCCCGAACAGTCGCGGCAGCACATTCTCCATCCGCCCGTTGGCCACCGCCATCGCCTCCCCGGCCGCCGTGACCAGCCGCGCCGCCTCCAGCTTCGATTTCATGCCCCCCGTCCCCCGCGCCGACTTCTCCGGCCGCACCAGCGCCCGCGCCTGCTCGATGCTGCTCACCAGCCGCACCGACTGCCCCGCGGCGTCCAGCAGCCCGTCCACGACGCTCAACAGCACCAGCAATTGCGCCCGAAGCGCCCCGGTCACGAGCGCCGCCAGGATGTCGTTGTCCCCGAACTTGATCCGGATGATCTCATCCGTGCTGACTGTGTCGTTCTCGTTGATGATCGGCACCGCGTTCATCTCATGCAGCGCGTGGATCGTATTCCGCAGATTGAGATAGCGCGACCGATGGTTGATGTCATCCCGCGTGATCAGAATCTGCGCCACATTCAGCCCCAGCGGCGCAAACGCCCCCGCCCAGGCGTCCATCAGCTTCCGCTGCCCGACCGCCGCCACCGCCTGCAATTTCGGAAGGTCCCGCGGCCGGCTTTTCAATCCCAACTCCGCCAGCCCCGCTCCGATCGATCCCGAACTGACCAGCGTCACACTCACCCCGCGCTGGCGCAGCTCCGCGATCTGCCGCGCGATCTGGCCCAGAAAACGCGGGTCCGGACGCCCCTCGGCGTCGGTCAGCAGTTGCGTTCCGAGCTTGACGACGGCGGTCCGGACGGTGGAAAGATACTCAGCGCGATCGGTGGACATGGATGAATTTCACATTCGGCATTGGACGCATCGGCCCGCCAGCCTTCGCGGCCGGAACCATCCGCGCCGGGATCAACTAAAGTCGGATGCCAACCTCTGCCATTATCCCACATTTGCCCCCAGCTTGCCATCGCGCCGCTGGACGCGACGACGGATTGTCCCCTCCCCCGGTACGCCGGGGGAGGGTTAGGGTGGGGGTCCCATCGCCCAAACGCCGCCGTCCTCGCCCCCGCATTTCCCCTCTTCCCGCGCCCGCGCCCCGAGGGCTACCATGCCCTCCATGCGAATCCACCCCCTCTGGATGGCTTTGTTTTTCCTGACCGCCACGGCCGCCGCCCAGCCCGCCATCGGCCCCGCCTCCCTTCCCGCCGACTGGAACCAGCCCCTGGGCATCGCCATGGAAGGGTGGCCTTATCCCCACCCCGTCCAATATCTCAACCTCCACCTCCAGGGGCAGGATTTGTGCATGGCTTACATGGATGTCCCCCAAACCGCCCACGCCAACGGCCAGGCCGTCCTGCTCCTCCACGGCAAAAACTTCTTCGGCGCCTACTGGGCCAATACCATCCAGGCCCTCACCGCCGCCGGCTACCGCGTCGTCGTCCCCGACCAGATCGGCTTTGGAAAATCATCCAAGCCGGACCTCCATTACAGCTTCGACCTCCTGGCCGCCAACACCGCCCAACTCCTCGACCACCTCAAAATCGACAAGGCCGCCGTCGTTGGTCACTCCATGGGCGGCATGCTCGCCGTGCGCTTCGCCCGCAATTACCCCGATCGCGTCACCCGCCTGGTCCTGGAAAACCCCATCGGCCTGGAGGACTACCGCATGAAGGTGCCCCCCCGGTCGTTGGAGGCGGTCTATCAGGAGGAGCTGGCCAAGACCCCGCAGCAGCTGCTCAACTACATCAAGACCTACTTCCCCCCGGCCGCCTGGAAGCCGGAATATGCCCAGTACGCCCAGGTCCCCGCCCGCATGCTCCTCAGCGCTGAGCGTTCCCGGTACGCCATGGCCGCCGCCCTTACCTATGAAATGATCTACCAGCAGCCTGTTCGCCACGAGTTTCACCTTCTCAAGCCCCCGACCCTCCTGGTGATCGGGCAGGAAGACCGCACCACCCTCGGCCGCGGCGCGGTCTCCCCCCAGGTCCTCCAGACCCTCGGCCAATACCCCCAGCTCGGCCAAGCCGCCGCTCACGATATCCCCAACGCCAAACTGGTCGAACTCCCCGGCGTCGGCCACATCCCCCACCTCCAGGCCCCCCAGGCCTTTCACAAAGCGCTGCTGGATTTCCTGAAATAAGAGCCGCCCAAACCCGTCCCTCCTTTCCGAATGCTCTCACCGCAGGGTGCCACGACCTCAGCGTCCCCGCTGACTCGTACCCAAGGGGGCTGCCCAACCAAACTGTAGGCGCTCTTCGCTGACCCCGCGCGCTGCGCCCTTTGTCGCCAAAACGCGCAGCGCCAAATCAGGCAAAAAACTTCGTGGAAAAAAGAATTATCGCCCCTGGCGCTCTCCAAATCGCGATTTGCAAAATCGCGCTGCGCCTTTCATCGCCAAATCGCGCAGCGCCCCCTGTAAGGATAGAGGAGCTAAAAACAATGACCCGCTTCCGCCGTCCGCCCATCCCGATCCCCCTCGCCCGCGCCAAGGGCCACCCCAGCCCCCAAGCCCAAAAATCACCCCTCCGCTTTCTGCCTTCTCCCCAACCAA
>JBIQLO010000144.1:0-10412 GCA_044464175.1 Planctomycetaceae bacterium
GTCCAGCAGCGCCACCCGCCGGCACAGCGCCTCGGTGGCGGCCATGTTGTGGCTGACGAACAGCACCGTGCGCCCCGACTTGGCCGCCTCCCCCATCTTGCCCAGGCATTTTTTCTGAAAGGCGGCGTCGCCCACCGCCAGCACCTCGTCCACGATCAGGATTTCCGTCTCCAGGTGGGCCGCCACCGCGAAGGCCAGCCGCGTGTACATGCCGCTGGAGTAGCGCTTGACCGGCGTGTCCAGGAATTTTTCCATTTCCGAGAACGCCACGATCTCATCCAGCTTGGACTTGATCTCCGCCGCCCGCATCCCCAGCAGCGCGCCGTTCATATAGATGTTTTCCCGCCCGCTCAGCTCCTGATGGAAGCCGGTCCCCACCTCCAGCAGGCTTCCCACCCGTCCGTGAATCTCCGCCTCCCCCTGGGTCGGGTCGGTGATGCGCGAGAGCACCTTCAAGAGCGTGCTCTTGCCGGCGCCGTTGCGCCCGATGATCCCCATCACCTCGCCGCGCCGCACCTCGAAGCTCAGGTCCTTCAGCGCCCAGAACCATTTCCGCCCGACGCCCGGCCCCCCGGCGCGCCGGGCGCGGATCATCCGCGCCGGCCACGTCACCCCCTTCATGATCGTGTCACGAAAGGTGCTGTAGGGCTCGGAGTCCCCGATCAGATAACGCTTGCCCAGTCCTCGAATCTGTATCGCCGTCTCGCTCATATGAATCCGATGCTTGTTGGCCGCTGGCCGTATGCCGTTTACCGTATGCCGTTGACTGGTGGGCGCTTGCCGTGGAACGATTCTGCCCCACGACCCCCACCTCTAAACCACGTCGGCGAAAATCCGCTCCATCTTCCGGAAGTAGAACAACCCGCTGGCCAGCAGCAGAATCGTCGCCACGATCGACACCCCCAGCATCTCGCCCGGCGGGGGGGCGGTCCCCAGCAGCGCCCAGCGGAACCCTTCCACCACGCCCGCCATCGGGTTGAGCCCATAGAGATCCCGCCACTGGGCCGGCACATCCGTCGCCCGGTATGCCACCGGCGAGAGGAACATCCACACCTGGGTCAGAAACGGCACCAGATAGCGCACGTCCCGGTACATCACGTTCAGCGCTGAAAGCCACAGTCCCACCGCCAGCGCCGCCGAGAGCGCCAGCACGATCAGCAGCGGCATCAGCAGAACCGCCGACGTGGGCGCCAGCCCGTTGAACGCCATCATCGCCAGCAAAATCAGCATGCCGATGCTGAAATCGACCACCCCGCTGAGCACGGAGGCGAACGGCATCAGCAGGCGCGGGAAATAGAGTTTGGTCAGCAACTCGCGCCCCGCCACCAGACTCGTGCTCGACTGCATCAGGGCGTAGGCGAACAGGTTCCACGGAAGCAGTGCGCAGAAGGTGTTGATCGCGTAGTACGGGTCATCCGCCCCGATCTTGCCGAAGCGGTGGAGGAAGACCGTGAAGACCACCATCGTCAGCAGCGGCTGAAACACCGCCCACATCACCCCCAGCGCCGTCTGCTTGTACCGCACCTTGATGTCGCGCAGCGCCAGGAACCAGAGCAGCTCCCGGTACGTCCACAGCTCCCGGAAATTAATCGCCGCCCACCCCGTGCGCGGATAGAGCCGCGTCACCGGCATCGCCGCCTCCCTCGGGGCCGATTCCCGCGCCATCGGAAGATCACGAATGGAACTGGTCATATTCGTTAATTCTCGTTAAATCCTCAAACTCACCCTGCCGGTCGTGTCAAATTATTGCTCACGCGGCGAAGCAGGGCACAAACACAAGGCGGCGGAGTGGCATGACGAAGATCCAATCATCTCCGCCGCCGGCCGCTCCGTCGCCAGGTCGTTCGGTCGCTCTGGTCTTTTCCTTATCCCTGTCATCGGTCCGTCCGCCCCTTCGCTTTCCTCGGCCGCCTCGACAATCTCCCTGGCCATCTGGTCCCAGGTACGGCGGCGCAGCGACTCGCTCAGCCGCAGCGCCGCCGTCCGATAATCCTTCCGGCGCTCGTGCCATTTCCAAAGTTGTCCCGCCAGCGCGGCCGCATCGTCCGGATCGGCGATCAGCAGGTCCCTCAGCTCGGGCGAATACTGTTCGGCCACGCCCGCCCGCGCGCTGACCAGCGCGGGCATCCCGCAGCACAGCGCCTCATGCACCCCCAGCCCGTACGCCTCATACCGCGTCGGCGCCACCAGCGCATCACATCCCCGCAGCACCTGGGGCACATCGCTCCGGTATCCCATGAATTCAATGCTTCTCAGCCCCGCCGCCTGCGCCCGGGCCTTCCATGCCTCCAGTTCCGCCCCTACGCCCATGACCGCCAGGTGCGCATCCCACCCCGGCCGCCCGGCCAGTTGCCGCCAGGCGTCAAATAGCGTGTCAAACCCCTTGCGCCGATCGCCCAGCGCGCCGATGAAGGCGAGGGTGGTCCCCGTCGGGGCCCATCCCAGCCTCCGCCGCGTCGCCAGGCGATCGGCATCGGTGGGGGGGGTGAATTGCTCGGCATCCACGCCGTAAAAGACTGTCCGCACGCGCTGCGGGTCCACGCCCGCCTTCTCCACCAGATCGCGCCGGGTCTGCTCGGAGTTGGCGATGATGAGCCGCGCCACCCGCAGCGCCCGCCGCTCATCCCGCATGAACAGCCGACGTTTCCAGCCCGAGCCCCATGCCGCGTGCACATAGTGGACCCAATTCACATCCGGCCAGGGGCAGTTGCCCCCGTTGACGATCACCCGCCCGCCCCGCGCGGCGATGCGCCTGGCCCACCAGCGTCCCACCCGGTCCAGCGGCGGCATGCCCAGCAGGTCCTTCCCCAGCGGCTTGCCCACGCGGTGGAACAAGACGTTCTTGCGCCCCAGCAGGTCCGCCGACACCCGGTGCGCCACCAGGTGCAGCTCATGCCCGCGATCCGCCAGGTGCAAGGCCAGACCGTGGTTGGCCCGGTCCTGCCCGCCGGTCGGGGCGATGTCGGCGCTGACAATCAAGTATGGCTTCATGTGAGGGCCTCCCTCGGCAGGGGGATCGGACCCCTTCGCACCGCCTCAAAGGCCGGGGATCGACGCTTCCCGCACAGGCCGCCCCTCGCCGCCACAAAGATCGCGGCGTTGAGCAGCCAGAACTCCAATCCCGCCTGCGAAACGAACAGCGGGCTGTTGAACGTCACCGCCAGCGCGCCGGTGTTGTAAGCGAAGACCAGCGCCCCCCACACCGTCAGTTCCGGGCGGCTGCGGTCCAGGGCGATCTTGCCCGCCCAGTAAAAGGCGATCCCCATCGCCGTGATGTAGGCCGCGATCAGCGGCACACCCCCGTCCAGCAGCCATCCGGTCCACATGATCTCGGCCCAGATCATCTGCGTTTCCGGATTGTTCTTGTCGCCGAAGTAGTAGTACATCATCCCCCAACGCCCCAGCCCCGCCCCCATCGGGTACTGCGGCAGCAGGCGGGTCACCGTGTCTTCCAGGAAATGCCCCCGGTTGCTGTAGTAGAGTTCTCCCGGATCGCTTTCGACGAAGGTCTCCAGACGCCTGGTCGCCGCCTCGCCCCCGACCGAGATCGCCCATGACAGGCTCAGCGCCACCGCCAGCACCAGCGCCACCGCCAGTCCGATCACCTTTCGCCCCTCGCCGCGCAGGAACATCAGGCCCATGAAGACGAGCAGGCAGATGGCGGTCATCACCATCAGCATGCGCACCTGCGACAGGTAGAGACAGAACAATCCCATCAGCATGCTTGCCGCGCATGCCCCCCGCAGCAGCCATTTTCGCTCCGCCACCAGAAGACAGCCCCCCAGCAGCACCGCATAAAAGCCCGACTGGGCCGCCCCGCCCGGCACATCGCTCAGGCCCATCGGGCGAAAGACCCATGCCCCGTTGGCCAGCGTGATGTGCATGTCCCGCACGTACCAGTCCCCCTGCGCGGCGATCACCGATGAAAGGTGCGGCTCAAACTTCCCGGGAAAGTAAACCTGCAGCACGCCCACCAGCGCCGCGATCGCGTGAAAGCCCCACAGCAGCCGGATCATGCTCCGGAAGCCCTTCTCATCCACCCCCACGCCCGCCACCCACAGCAGGGGCGCCAGGATGGAGGCGTAGAGGAAAATCTCCGCCATCCCCGCCAGCAGCGTGTTGCTGGTCGGGTGCAGCAGCTCCACGGCCATCACCGCCAGCACCACCAGCGCCGCCCACCACGCTGGATGCACCCGATGCCGCGGCCGCATCAGCAGCGCCAGCCCCACGCTGGCTCCGAAGGCGGCCGTCCGCAACACCACCCGGACCGGCCCCAGTTGCGGCACCAGCAGCAGCACCTGGCACAGGAAGACGAAAACGAGATATCCCTGGATCCATCTGGCTCCGGGTCCTTCCCGCTCAAGTTGAATTGCCGCCGTGGTCATTGCCCTGATTCCCGCCGCTTGCCCATCAAACGCCCATCACCTAAATAGCCAACCCCGCCTCCTCATCTTCCTCCTCCAGCAATGGCCGCGTGTTCAGAGGCACCGGTGCGACCGGCTCTGTGCCGTAATGCCAGGGGCGCGGGATCGCCGACTGCTCCTGCGGCAGCCGGATGGTTCGCTCGCTCTCCAGCACCTTCAGGTAAAGCGCCTGGCTGCGCCGGGCCATGATCGTCTGGTCAAACTCCTCCGTAGCCCGCTTCACCGCCCCCTGGGATAGCCGCTCTCGCAGGCCCGGCTCCTCCAGCAGCCGCCGCGCTGCCGCCGCCAGCCCCGCCGCATCCCCCACCGGCACCGTCAGCCCGCTCTCCTCATGGCGGCTGACCCACGGCACCCCGCTGGCCGGGATGCTGGCGTTGATTACCGGGCACCCGCTGGCCATCGCCTCCACCTGCACCAGCCCGAATGCCTCGCTGCGCGCCCCGGAGGGAAACCAGAGCGCCGTCGCCGCCCGGTACGCTGCGGCCAGTTCCTCCCGGTTCAGGTAGTCCCGCCAGATGATCCGGTCGGCCACTCCCAAATCCTTGGCCTGCCGTTCCAGGCTGCCGCGCATCGGCCCATACCCGACGATCATGAGCTTGCCCGGCGTCTGCGCCAGGGCGGCGATGGCAATGTGATAATGCTTGTAATAGACGCACCGGCCCACCGAGAGCCACAGCGGCGATCCATGCTCCGCCTTCAGGTCGGCCGCCCGCTTCAGCACCGCCGGCGCCGGGTTCAGATAGGGCTGGAGGTCGATCCCCATCGGCAGCGTATGCACCTGCACGGCATGGCGCTGCAGCAGTGTGGACCCTTCGGCGTAGGGGGGGCTGTTGGTCACGATCGCCCCCGCCCGCCCGTACACCCCCCATTCAAACGGGCGCAGCGCCAGCCTTAAAATCCGTTGGCGGATAATGTCGCTGTGATGGGTGATGACCAGCGGCGTCTGAGGGCTGGCCATCGCCAGCCCCAGCAGCATCATCGGATTGGGCGTGTGCAGGTGCAGGATGTCGATCCCGCGGCGGTCCAGCATCCGCAGCAGACTGGGCAGGCGCGGGCACAAATCCAGCCGGCCCGCCGAGGCGCTGCGCCCCAGCCGCGTGATTCTTACCGGACCATCGTATTCGCAGGCCGTCGGCGTGCTCCCATGGCGGCTCCAGGTGACATCCTGCCCACGCCGGTTGGCGTGGTTGATGCACACGACATGCACCTCCATCCCCAGCGCCGCCTGTGATTGGGCGATCGCTTGGACATGGCTTTCGATGCCGCCGGGGGCAGGGGGGTAATATTTACCCAAATGGATAACGCGAAGCGGCTTGGCACTCACAGCATTTTCTCCCGATGTGATCGCCTGCATGTTCAGACCGGCTTTCCATCACCGATCCATCCGAGATGAGCGATCTCATTAGTACACTAATACCCCAACTTTGGCGAGAGGCAAAAATTGCGTTCGGATTTTTAATTTTTACAGGAACAATCCCGTCATCTTTCCCAGAGTGACAGGGAAATTGCCCCCAAAAGATTGGTTGAGCCCGGCATCATGCCGGAAACCCCCGCGCCCTATTTATGCCCGGCCGGCCGATCCGCCCCCAGATACTTGCGCTTCACCGCCTCGGTCAGGTCCACATCATTGATGTTGGCCAGCGTGCACAGCCACGCCAGCACGTCCGCGAACTCCTCCTCCAGGTTCGTCCGGTCCGTCCCATGCAGCGCCGTCGCCAGTTCCCCCACCTCCTCAATGAACCAGACAAACGTCCCGGCCGAGCCCCGCGCCCGGTCCGCCGCCTCATAGCGCTGAGAAATGTGCTTCTGAAATTCCGCGATCGTCAGTGGGTTCATGGTCTTTCCTGCATGCACTACTCTACCCTCCATCTCCCCCGAATTCATCACCTGATGCACGCGGCCCTTCCCTCGGTGTGGAGCCTTTTTTCTGGAGGCGGGGTCGTTGACCCCGCCGCGGCCGCAACGACGCCGACTACACTCCCTCTCACATCGACTTGCGTGCCTTTTGTTGACTTCCTAACAAAGTCCCCGGCACCGCCGGACGATAAGAGAATCAGACCAATGACCCGAGGCCCAAGGGGGGCCGACGGGTGGACAATGCGCACCAGGATTCTATGAACGAAGCGCTCGCCAATCGCATTCGCAAGTGTCCCGCCTTGCCCTCCCTCCCTGCCGTCGCCCTGCAGGTGCTGGAACTGGCTCAGACCGAGGCGGCCGACATCCCCGAAATCGCCCGGGTCATCAGCCGCGACCCCGCCCTCTCCTCCAAAATTCTCCGCACCGTCAATTCCAGCTTCTACGGCCGCAGCCAGAGCATCTGCACCCTTAACCATGCCCTGGTCGTCCTGGGGCTTCAGTCCGTCCGCACCCTCGTTCTGGGATTCTCCCTCCTGTCCAACCTCAAGCCCCAGAAGACCCGCGGCTTCAAGCACCTGACCTACTGGCGCCGCAGCATCTACGCCGCCACCGCAGCCCGGGCCATCGCCGCCCGCGCCGGCCTCGTCCAGCAGGAGGAATGTTTCCTCTCCGCCCTCCTCATGGACCTGGGCATGCTTGTCCTCGATCAGGTGCTCGGGGAGGAATACAGCCAGATCTGCGCCCAGGCTCCCACCCACCAGGCTCTTCTGGAGATTGAACGCCGCACCATCGACCTCACCCACGCCGAGGCGATCGGCGTCCTGGCCGACCAGTGGAAGCTCCCGCCCCTGCTCGCCGAGCCGATGCGCCACCACCACGAGCCCGACCGCATTGAGGATCCCCTCCTGCGCAAATTGGCCGAGGCGGTTCACCTGGCTTGCTCCTGCGCCGATGTCTTCGTCGAGGAACAGGCCGCCGAACCCATCACCCGCGTCCGCCAGCTATGCGCCCAGTACCACCAGATGAACGAGCGCCAGACCGATGAAATGCTCGAGGCGATCGGCCAGCAGACCGCCGAGGTCGCCCCCATGTTCGAAATCAAGATCGCCTCCGGCGCCAACTATGAGGCGATCCTCAAAAAGGCCAATGAAACCCTTGTGGAACTGACATTGAAATCACAGCAGGAACTCAACAGCCTCTCCGAACAGAACCAGAAGCTCCAGGTCGCCGCCACCACCGACCGCCTCACCACCCTGGCCAACCGCGCCCGCTTCGATGAGGTCTTCGCCCAGGCGGTCCAGACCGCCCTGGCCAACAACCGGCCCCTCTCCCTCCTCATGATCGACCTGGACCGCTTCAAGTCGATCAACGACACCCACGGCCACCAGGTCGGCGACCATATTCTCAGCTCCCTCGGCCAGCTCCTCCGCTCCGCCGCCCGCGCTTCGGACCTGCCCGCCCGCTACGGCGGCGAGGAACTGGTCCTGGTCCTGCCCGACACCCCCCGCGCCACCGCCGCCGCCGTCGCTGAAAGCGTCCGCCGCCTCATCGCCTCCCGCACCGTCCGCTGCGGCAACAAGCAGATTCCCGTCACCGCCAGCATCGGCGTCGCCACCCTCGAACCCGGCGGCCCCCTCAGCGCCCCGGCCCATCTGCTCAAGGCCGCCGACCTGGCCGTTTACGCCGCCAAACACAGCGGCCGAAACTGCGTCCGCGTCTTTTCCCTCAAATCCGCCGCCGCCTGATTCCCCCCGCCTTTCCCCCCGGCCCCCCAAACGGTATCCTCCACCCCATCCAAGGAGGCGACCATGACGACACTGGGCACCGGCAAACACACCTACCAATGGCACGGCGACTGGGCCAAGCTCCCCCCCGGCGTGAATCTGGGACGCACCCACGGCGTCGTCGTCGATCGCCATGACAACGTCCTGGTCTTCAACACCTCCCCCGACGCCGTTATGCGCTTCGACCCCCAGGGCAACTTCCTCGGCGCCTGGGGCGGTGAATTCGCCCAAGGCGCGCATGGCATGTACTTCTCCCCCGAATCCGACGGCGACTATCTCTACCTCACCGACACCGCCCGCCACCTCGTCGTCAAAACCACCCTCGACGGCCAACTTGTCCACACCCTCCCCACGCCGCCCCTGCCCCAGGTCTACCCCTCCCTCGAGCTGTACAAGCCCACCGACACCGCCGTCGCCCCCAACGGCGATGTCTATGTCTGCGACGGCTACGGCCAATCCTGGATTCACCAGTACGACCGGCACGGCCGTCACATCCGCTCCTGGGGCGGCAAGGGCGCTGAGCCCGGCCAAATGAGCTGCCCCCACGGCATCTGGGTCGACACCCGCCGCCCCGAGCCCCGTCTCTACGTCGCCGACCGCGCCAACCAGCGCATCCAGATCTTCACCCTCGACGGCCAACACCTCGCCTTCGTCCAGGGCATGTTCCGCTACCCCTGCTGCTTCTACGAACACAAAGGCGACCTGGTCATCCCCGATCTCTACGGCCGCCTCACCCTCCTGGATGAAAACGACCGCCTCATCACCCACCTGGGCGACAGCGCCCCCTTCAACCTCCCCGGCAAGCCCGCCGACCACATCCCCGACTGGCCCAATCTCCCCCCCGAACGCCAGACCCCCGGCCAGTTCATCGCCCCCCACGCCGCCGCCGTCGATTCCCGCGGCAACCTTTACGTCGGCGAATGGGTCCTCACCGGCCGCCTCACCCGACTCACCCGCGTCTGACCCCGGTCAAAATTCCAAAATCTGCTACAATCCCCCCATGGAAAGCCACTCCCTCTACGCCCCCTGGCGCATGCAGTACATCCGCTCCCTCAACAAACACGACACCGGCCAATGTTTCCTCTGCGCCGCCGCCGAGGCCGACACCCCCGAACAGCGCGCCCAGCGCCTGGTCCTCTGGCAAACCCCCCATTCCATCGCCCTGATCAACCGGTTCCCCTACACCAACGGCCATCTCCTCATCGCCCCCCGCGCCCACGTCGCCGAACTCTCCCAGCTGGATGATGACCAGCTCCTCGATCTGGAAAAGCAGACCGTCGCCGCCATCGAGCTCCTCACCCGCACCATGGCCCCCCAGGGCTTCAACCTCGGCATCAACCTCGGCCGATGCGCCGGCGCCGGCGTCCCCGGCCACATCCACCGCCACATCGTCCCCCGGTGGGGGGGCGACACCAATTTCATGTCCGTCATCGCCGACGCCCGCGTCATCCCCGAAGCCATCGACCGCCTCTACGAGGAACTCATGCAACACCTCCAAACATGAATGTTGTGATTGGTTATTGGTTATTTGTTGTTGGTAGTTGAAAGCAAACCCGTCATCGCCACTCTCTTCAAATAACAAATAACAACCGCCCCTCCCCATGCACTTCCTCGAATACTTCATCCCCCTCTTCGTCGCCATCGACCCCTTCGGCCTGGCGCCCCTCTTCGTTGCCGTCACCGGCCACCTCTCCGCCGCTCAGAAACGGCAGGTCATCTTCGAGGCCGCCGCCGCCGCCTTCATCATCTGCATCGGATTCATGTTCCTGGGCCACCTCATCTTCCACTACCTCGGCATCACCGAGGCCGACTTCCGCATCGCCGGCGGCATCCTCCTGCTGGTCCTGGCCGTCCTGGACCTCCTCCGCCCCGGAAAACCCGCCGTCGAACAGAGTGAAATGATCGGCATCGTCCCCCTGGCCATGCCCCTTATCGCCGGACCCGCCACCCTCACCACCCTCCTGGTCCTCGCCTCCCACAACGGCGCCGGCGCCGCCGGCTACGGCCTCACCGCCCTGGCCCTGGCCCTCAACCTCCTCCTCCTCATCACCCTCCTCCTCGCCTCCACCCGCCTCAGCGGCCGCCTCGGCCTCAACGCCATGCTCGCCTTCAGCAAACTCGTCATGGTCCTCCTGGCCGCCATCGCCGTGAACTTCATCCGCGTCGGTGTCCTGGAAATCCTGGGAAAAATGTAACCCCACCGACCCACCTCATCCTTGGGGCGCCCCAGATTGACGGCCGCCCGTCAGCCCATTCTCGCCTCGCCCCCATTGGGGGAGAGGCCGCCCGCTTCAGCGGGCGGGTGAGGGGGGAAGCCCCCTGTCAAATTCCCCTCCCATCCCCAGAA
>JBIQLO010000145.1:0-10256 GCA_044464175.1 Planctomycetaceae bacterium
GCGATACATCGGACCGAATGACGGCCAGGGGCGAGTTTGTCGTGGCGCTGGCGGGGAATCCCAATTGCGGCAAGACGACACTGTTTAATGCGCTGACGGGGCTGCGCCAGAAGGTGGCGAATTATCCGGGGGTGACGGTTGAGAAGAAGACGGGGAAGTGCCGGCTGGGGGACGGGACCTGGATTTCCATCATCGATTTACCGGGGACGTACAGCCTGATCAGCCGCTCGCCGGATGAGCGGGTGGCGATGGAAGTGCTGCGCGGACTGCGGCCGGAAACGCCGGCGCCGGATGCGGTGGTGGTGGTGGTGGACGCCAGCAACCTGCAGCGGAATCTGTATCTGGTGAGCCAGTTGATCGAACTGGGGCGGCCGCTGGTGGTGGCGCTGAACATGATGGATGTGGCGAAGCGGCGGGGGATCGCAGTGGATCCGCAGCGCCTTTCCCAGCAGTTGGGGGTACCGGTGGTTCCGGTGGTGGGGCACCGGCGCGAGGGGATCGCTGAATTGAAAGAAGCGCTGCGGAATGCAAAGGTTGCACCGATGCCCGATTGGCCGCTGCCGCAGGCGATGAAGGAGGAGGTGGCGCTGGTGGGGGGGGGATTGGCGATTTTGCACAGCGAAGAAGAGAAGACAGAAAGAAAGCGGCACGAAAGTGCGGAGGCACAAAGTCAGGAAGGGGAAGCCCTTTCGCATTACCACGCGCTGGCCGAGCGGATGCTGATTGGGGATTTGGCGTCGGACATTGAGCCGTACATGGAGCGGGAGCCGGTGAATTCGCTGCTGGCGCATGCCAGCAGCCGGCTGGAGCGGCTGGGCATCGATCCGATGCAGGCGGATGTGGAAGCGCATTACCGCTGGATCGATGAGGTGGCGGCGGGGTCGCTGACGCCGGCGTGCGCTTCGCTGCTGGAGGGGGAAGCCGGGGGGGCGGTGGCCTCGCCGGCGGAGCCGCAGCGGGCACGGCGTTCGGCCAGCGAGCGGGCGGATGCGATATTCGTGCACAAGGTGTGGGGGCTGCTGATTTTTGCGATCATCATGGGAGGGTTGTTCGTCTCGATTTTCTGGCTGGCCGCGCCGTTGATGGACTGGGTGACGGAGGTGATCAACGCGCTGGGGGTGACGGTGGGGGGGCTGCTGCCGGCGGGGCCGCTGCAGGACCTGGTGGTTAACGGGATTTTCGCGGGGGTGGGGGCGGTGGTGGTGTTCGTGCCGCAGATCGCGCTGCTGTTTTTGTTCCTGGCGGTGCTGGAGGACACGGGGTATCTGGCGCGGGCCGCGTTTTTGATGGACCGGCTGCTGTCGAAGGTGGGTCTGCACGGCAAGAGCTTCATTCCGCTATTGAGCAGCTTCGCGTGCGCGATTCCGGGGATCATGGCGACGCGGACGATCGAGAATCGCAAGGACCGTCTGGCGACGATCCTGGTGGCGCCGTTCATGAGTTGCAGCGCGCGGCTGCCGGTGTACACGCTGCTGATCGGGACGTTTTTCGCGGCCTACGGGGCGCTGACGCAGGCGGGGATCATGCTGAGCATGTATGCCCTGGGCATCATCGCGGCGGCGGGGACGGCGTGGTGCTTCAAACGGACGATGCTGCGCGGGCCGGCGACGGCGTTCATTCTGGAGTTGCCCAGCTACAAGGTGCCGCAGGTGTCGCAGGTGGCGCGGCAGGTGTGGACGAACACGATGGCCTTTTTGACCAAGGCCGGGACGGTGATCTTCTGCCTGAGCGTGATTCTGTGGGCGATGGCGTATTACCCGCGACTGCCGGCATCGCAAGCCCGGACGGCGGCGGTGGCGGCCCAGGCGCAGGGACACGATGTGGACAAAGCGGTGGCGTCGGCGAAGCTGGATTACTCCATCGCCGGACGGATGGGGCATCTGATGGAGCCGGCGATCCGGCCGCTGGGGTATGACTGGAAGATGGGGGTGGGGCTGGTGGGAGCGTTCGCGGCCCGCGAGGTGTTTGTCAGCACGATGGCGATTACTTACGGAGCGGGGGATGAGGAGCATACGGCGGGACTGTCGGAGGCGATGCACTCGGACGTTTATCGCACGGGGGCGCGGGCGGGGCAGCCGGTCTGGACGCCGCTGGTGGCGGTGAGCCTGCTGGTCTGGTTTGTGCTGGCGATGCAGTGCATGAGCACCCTGGCGGTGGTGCGGCGCGAGACGGGGGGGTGGACCTGGCCGCTGTTTATGCTGGTGTACATGAATGTGCTGGCGTATGTGGCGGCGTTGATCGTGTATCAGGGGGGCTTGCTGATCCTGCGGGCCTGAGCCGCGGTGGGGGAGAAAGGTTGGGCGTCATGGCAATGTGGCTTCAGAACGGGGTGATCGCCCTCATCGTGCTGGGATGCGCGATCTACATGGGATCGCAATTCCTGGGGACGTTCCGCGGGAAGCGGAGCAAATTCGGCAGTTGCTGCGCCAAGGGGTGCCCGCCGCCGGCCAAGGCGTCGGAGCGGGTGGTCTTTCTGCCCGTGGAGAGCCTGCGCAAGCGGACTACGGGTTGAGCTGGCGGTCGGTGGCAATGGAGATGGCCATTTTCTGGCCGACCCAGACATTGCGGCGGGGCATGACCGAGGAGCTGAGGGTGATGCTCTGGCGGCCGGTGGTTTCGGTGGCGCTGCCGGAGTCGCTTGTGGTGTGGACGGTCAGGGTGATGGTGGCGCGCTTGAGCAGGTCGCTCTTGACCGAGCCGGGGCTTTTCATCGGTTCCATTCGGATGTTGAACGATTCTACTCCCGTCAGCAGCACCTGAGGCGCGCCGGAACCGATCTGGACCGTCAATTCCTGAGTATCCTGATCCCACGCATAGGTGTAGGCGGTGGCGCCCCCGTCGGGGTACATGCTGATGCCGTTGTCGTCGATGATCTGTCCATTTTGAAAATCGCTCAGGTGGTGCAGGGGCTGGTGGAGCATGGTGCAGCGGATGTCGCCGAGCATGCGGTAGAGCGTGATGCGGCAGCGGTTCATGAGGGTGGCCTGCTCCTGGTTGACCTGATAGGCCATGAGGGAGGCGTGGACGGCCATGCCGGTGGCGACCAGCAGGGCGGCGCTGATGGAGAGGGCGACCAGCAGTTCGATGAGGCCGAAGCCTTTGGCACGGTTGGCGGGTGGTCGTCGGCGGTGGTCCGTGGCCTGTGGGCCAATTCCCAGTTGCATACGACATGCACTCATGAGGTTCATTGTGCGCCCTCCGCGTAGGTGGTGGGGTCGGGCAGGATGTCGATGGGCAGGTCGATGCCGTCGGGCAGGGCGCGGTAGGGGTTGTAGCGGAGGTTGAGTCGGCCGAAGCCGCCTTCGGGCATGGGGGCGGTGGTGTCGGTGTCGCCGTCGCTCTTGCCGAACCAGCCCAGGGTGGTGTTGCCGGCGCCGTCGCCGGTGATGATGATGGAGCCGTCCACGATGCCGGCGCCGCGGATGTCGATATTGCCGACGACGACCACGCCGACGAGGGTGCTGGGGTTCTGCCCAGGTTGGGTGAAGGAGCCCATTTCGATGTTGACCTGGGGCGAGACGATCGTGGCGGTCTGCTGGGCGGCGGGCAGGGCGCTCAGGTCGATGTTGGTGGTGCCGGTGAATTCCCAGCTGTTGGCGAAGTGGGTGTAGGCGGTGGCGTAGTTGCCGGCGATTGGGCCGTTGAAGGTGCAACTGTCGAAGCGGAGGTTATTGCCGTTCTGGGAGCCTTCGGTGATCGTCTGGCCGGATTGTGGGCGGCCGGAGGAGATCAGGACGGTGTTGGTGCTGAAGCTGCTGCCGGAGATCTTGTCCTCGGCCCAGCGTTTTCCGCCATCCTTGTTGGTGGTGGTCTTGTTGGTGTTGGGGTCGACAATGTTCTGCTCGGTTTCGACGAAGGTGACGCCCTTGAAGGTGCAATTCTGGAACAGGGCGTTCATGCCTTTGGGAATGACGACGTTGGTGAAGGTCATGTTTTTGAAGACGGGGCGTTTGTAGGTCGCCTGGTAGCTGGTGGAGCCGTAGGGGGTGTGCTCGGTGACGGATCCGCCGTTGGCGTCGGAGGGTTGGAGGGTGGTATTGGAGATCGCTTTGGTGGTGCGGCTGGCGGTGCCGGCGTTGGCGCCGCTTTTGGCCGCGAAACCATCGGCGCAATCCTTGAAGTTCTCGGGGGAGAGATCAAAGACGTCGTTCTGGCCGGCGCTGAATTTCACGGGGGTGTCGCCGGGGTTCTGGGGGATGATGGGGCCCTGGATGACATCGCTGATGGATTTACCGGAGTCGGCCAGGCGGTCGGCCAGATGGTCGACGCTTTCGGCGATGAGGACCTGGCCGCGGACCTTGGCGTAGCCGTCGCGGTCATCAACGACGGTGTCCTGATAGCCGTCGCGGAGGGATTGGCCGGTGTAGAGGGGGGCGCCCAGGTTGTCGATGGCGGTGAGCAGGCTGTCATCGTACAACTGGCCGGTCATGGGGTTGGTGAAATCGGAGGCGGTGACGGCATGGTAGCCGCCGTCGGCGGAGGAGAATTCCTTGACGAACAAGTCATATTCGTCGATGTAGCCGTCCTTGTTCACATCGCTGAAGCCGGCGTTGGTTGCCTTTTTGTAGGCGGGGTCATTGACGCTGACACGGTTGTCGAATCCGCTGTAATTATTTTTCAGGAATGTCTGAAAGCTGTTGATTTGCGAGGTCAGATCGCTCTTGAGGTTTTTGAAGTCGCTCAGGGAGAGAATGGGGGGCTGGCCGCTGGGCTGGAGGGTGGTGGCCATGGCGATGGAGCCTTCGACCAGGACGTTTCGGCCAAGCTGGATGGGGACCTTGCCGACGACGGCGAATTTCACCTTCTTGTCGATCTTGAAGTCCATGTGGCAGGAGCGCTGGGTGTTGCCGTAGTAGCCGGTGCTGATGACGCGGAGATAGCGCGCATCCAGCGCATCGGAGGCATCCAGCGGATGCTGGGCGAAGATGATCTGGAAACTGGCGCCGTAGCCGTCGGCCACGAAGCGGGCGGTGGTGGCGGTGGCGCCGCTGACGGTGAGGAGGTCGTCACCGGCGTCGGTCTTCATGGCGGCGTTGATCGGGTGCTTGGTGGTGAAATCGGCCGACAGGGCGCTGGTGATGTTGGGCCAGAGGGCGGCGGCGGTCTTGGCGTCGATGCGGCCGACGGTGGTGTGGGGGCGGTCCATCTTGAGCAGGCGATAGGTGAACCAGCGCAGGCCCGATTCGGCGGCGCTGCGTGCGCGGGCGACGTCGGCAAGGTTGGAGCCGCTCTGGACGTTGAGCGTGGCGACGGAATAGACGGCGGTGGTGAGTGTGGCCAGGATGACCAGAAAGAGCATGGCCAGAACGGCGACGGCGCCGCGGCGGCGGGGAGGGGATGGAAAATGGAAAATGGAAAATGGAAAATGGGGAGAGGGAATCCTCTTGCCCCGGTTTCCATTTTGCATTTTGCATTTGTCATTCATAGTGTCACCCGTCAAAACGTGTCCATGAAATCCGGTAGACTTCCTGTTTGGCGGCCGAGGCGTTGGGCTGATAGAAAATCTGCACCGTCACCCGCACCGCGCCGGTATAGGCGGTTTTTTCGGCCGTTAGCTGGCTGGGATCGACCGGAACGACGGTCACCTGCTGCGTGTATTGCGCAAGATTCGGCACCTCGTTGCGCATGGAGTCGATGGGCGGGTTAAAGGAGGCGCCGTCAAAGTCGTCGGTGTCGTTCCAGGTGGCGGCGGTTTCATTGGGCTCGGGGCCGAAATACTTGGAGCCCTGGATGGGGTCGTTGAAAGGGAGGGAGGCCATGGTTTCCTGGATGTTGTTGGCCAGGAGCATGGCGGCCGTCTGGTGGGAGGCGGCGGCGTTGTTCTGGGTGCAGACGGCGAACAGTTGCATCATGGCGACGATCCCCACGCCGACGATGATGGTGGCCAGGGCGGCCTCGATCAGGGTGAAGCCGTTGGCCGGGGTCCGTGGACCGGGGACCGTGAAGATGGGTGAACTGCGCGTCACTGGGCAAGATATCCAATTAAAAGGGGCGCATTGCAAATGAGGAAAATGCCCTTTCCTTCCCTTCGAGCGTTATTTGACCAGCGTGCTGAGTTTGAAGATCGGCAGGATGATGCTCATGGCGATGAAGCCGACGATGCCGCCCATGAGGACGATCATCATCGGCTCGATCATGGCGGTGACGCTTTTGATGACGCTGCGCAATTCGCGGCTGTAGAACTCAGAGACCTCATCCAGGACCTCGCCGAGCTTGCCCGATTCCTCGCCGGCCGCGATCATCTGCACGACCGCCTTGGGGAGCAAGGGGTTCTTCTGCAGCGGCTGGGCGATTTTCTTGCCCTGCTTGACCGCGCTGTAGACGGCGCGCCACATGCGGCGGTAGAGGGTGTTGCCGGAGATTTCGGCCGTGATGGCCAGGGTGTCGAGCATGGGGACGCCGGCGTTGAGGAGCTGGCCCATGGTGTGGAGGGAGCGGCTGATGTACAGGGCGCGGAAGAGTTTTTTGAACAGGGGAACGCTCAACTTGACCTTGTCGAACCAGAGGCGGCCCCAATCGGTACGGAGCATCAGCACAAAGCCCCAGACGGCGGCGATGACGGCGCACAGCACGATGTACCAGTAATTGGTCATAAAGGCGCTCATCGCCAGCAGCAGCTTGGTGGGGGCGGGCAGGGCGGCCTCCTTGCCCTTGAAAATCACCATGAAGCGCGGCAGCACGAACGTGAGCAGGAACACCGTGGTGCCAATGGCCATGGTACCGATGATGCCGGGATAGATCATCGCCCCGCGCACCATCGAGCGGGTTTCGATCTGCTGGGTGAGGTAGGAGGCGATCTTGTCGAGCATCCGGCTGAATCCGCCGGACAGCTCGGACGCCTTGACCATGTTGATATAGAGGGGGGAAAAGTGCTTGGGGTAGCGCATCAGAGCGGCGGAGAATGGCTTGCCGCTCTCCACATCCTTGCGCATCTGCTGGAGCATGCCGCGGAACTTGGGATTCTCCGCCTGCTCGGAGATTCCTTCAATGGCGGCGCGGATGCTGATGCCGGCGCGGATCATGACCGCCAGCTGGCTGGTGAAGTTCTGGATGTCCTTGGCGCCGGGTCCGAAATTGATGTTGAGGTTGAGGGATTGCTTTTTTTTGCGGGCGTCATCGGCCGGCAGCAGCGAAAGGATGAACTGTCCGCGGTCGCGCAGCATCTGCGAGGCGGCCGAGAGGTTGGCGGCGGCGATGGCCCCGGAGCTGACCTGCCCCTGAGCGTTGCGGGATTCGTAGCGGTAATTGGGCATGGTGCGTGGTTGCTGGTTGCTAGTTACTGGTTGCTAGTGGTTCATTTTCAGCAACTAGCAACCAGCAACTGTTTATGCGGCCAGGGATCGTTCCAATTTCTCCGGATGGGCCGCCTGGGCGACTGCATCCTCCCGGCTGATGTAGCCGTTGACGAACAGTTGCTTGATCGAGCTGTCGAGCGTCTGCATGCCCAGGGCCCGGCTGGTCTCGATGATGTTGGGAATCTCAAAAATCCGGTTTTCGCGGATGCAATTGCGGACGGCCGGCGTGCAGAGCATCACTTCCACGGCGGGAATCATTCCCGGCTGGTCGGCCCGCTTGAAGAGCGTCTGGCTGATGACGGCCTGGAGGGTATTGGCGAGCATGGAGCGGATCTGGTTCTGCTGGTCGGCCGGGTAGACGTCGATGATGCGCTCGATGGTCTGGGGGGCGTTGACCGTGTGCAGCGTGGAGAAGACCAGGTGACCGGTTTCGGCGGCGGTGATGGCGGCGCCGACGGTCTCCAGGTCGCGCATTTCGCCCACCAGGATGGTGTCGGGGTCCTGGCGCAGCACGTGGCGCAGGCCGCTGGCGAAGTCGGGCACGTCCGTGCCAACTTCGCGCTGTTCGATGGCGCACTTGTTGGAGACCAGGGCGTACTCGATCGGGTCCTCCAGGGTGATGATGTGCCCCTGCTCGCGGCGGTTGATCGATTCGATCATGGCCGCCAGCGTGGTGGACTTGCCGCTGCCGGTGGGGCCGGTGACGAGGATCAGGCCGCGCGGCAGGTGGGTCAGTTTCCCGACGATCTCCGGCAGGAACAACTCCTCGATGGGGCGGATCTTGTCATTGATGGCGCGGAAGGCCAGGGCGATGCTCTTGCGCTGGTAGTGGGCGTTGACACGGAAGCGGCCCAGGCCGGGGATTTCATAGGAAAAGTCCAGGTCCCGCCTCTCCTCAAATTCCTTCATGCGCCGCTCATCGATCATCTCGGCCAGGAGACGTTGGATGCCCTCGGGGGTGGCGATGGGGAAGTCGCTGGGGGTCACCACCGTGTGCACGCGGAACAGCGGCGGAGCGCCCACGGTGAAGTGGATGTCCGACGCCTTGGATTCGATGCCGGTTCGGAGAATGTCGTTGAGTAGGCTCATGATTCGTGGTCCGTTGTCCGTGGTCCGTTGTCCGTGGCTTCTGATCCTGGTTTGGGACCATGAGCCAGCAGCAACGGACCACAAGCGGTCACAGGCCGCTGTCGGTCACCCGTAGTACTTCGTCAATCGTGGTCAGTCCCTTCATCACTTTTTCAAAGCCATCGGCCCGGAGGGTGACTAGGCCGCGCTCGCGACAGAGCTTTCTGAGTTCTGTGACGTTTGGGTTGCGGGTCACCAGGTCGCGCATGGAGTCGTCCATGACCAATAATTCGTAGATGCCCAGCCGCCCGGTGTGGCCGGTTTTGCGGCATTTGTCGCACCCTTTGCCGCGGAAGGCCTGGGTGGAGTCAAAACCCTGGAGCGTGAGGAACTCCTTCATCTCATCGCTGGGGGTGTATTGCTCGCGGCAATGAGGGCAGATTCGCCGGACCAGCCGCTGGGCCAGAATGCAGTTGACGGCAGAGGCGATCAGGTACGGCTCGACGCCGATGTTGATCAGGCGCGTGATGGAGCTGGGGGCGTCGTTGGTGTGGAGCGTACTGAGGACCAGGTGGCCGGTCAAAGATGCCTGCACGGCGATGCGGGCGGTTTCGGCATCGCGGATTTCACCCAGCATCACCACGTCCGGATCCTGTCGCAGGAGCGAGCGGAGGGCGGCCGCGAAGGTCATGCCGATTTTCTCATGCACCTGCACCTGATTGGCGGCCGGCAGATGGTATTCAATGGGATCTTCGACGGTGGAGATATTCAGCTTATTGCCATCCATGCAACGGAGGCTGGAATAGAGCGTGGTGGTTTTGCCGCTGCCGGTGGGGCCGGTGACGAGGATGATGCCGTGGGGCTCCTCCACCTGTTTTTTCCAGATGGTCAGGACATTGTCGGAAAAGCCCAGGTCCTCCAGCGGCACGTTGATGGAGCGGTTGTCCAGAATGCGGACCACCACCTTCTCTCCGTTGGCCGTGGGGAGGGTGCTCATGCGCAGGTCCACCTTGCGGTCATGCACCACCGCGCGGATGCGCCCATCCTGGGGCAGCCGCCGCTCGGATATGTCCAAGTTGGCCATGATCTTCATGCGCGAGACGATGGCCGCGTGCATGTGGTGGGGGGGATTCATCGCCTCAAAGAGGATGCCGTCGATGCGGTAGCGCACCTTCAGCCCTTTTTCCTTGGGCTCGATGTGGATGTCGCTGGCACCCTGCTTGATGGCGTCGAAGATCAGGTAATTGACAAAGCGGATGATGGGCGACTCGCTGCCCATCTTCTCCAGGTCGGCGACATCGTCCTTGGCCGACGACTGGACGAGCTGGATGTCGTCATCGGCGATGTCCTTGATGATCTCATCGACCTGCACATCGCTGTTGCCGCTGGCCAGCTGCTCGATAACCCGGTTGATATCGCCTCCGGCCGCCGCGACGATCCGCACGGGCTTTTTAACCCGGCGCCTGACCTCATCCAGCAGAAAGACGTTGGTGGGGTCGCTCATGCCGACCACCAGCGTCCCATCCTCCATCCTCAGGGGCATCACGCCCTGCTTGCGAATGTAGTCCACCGGCAGCAGCTCAAAGGCGGCGGGGTCCACCGTCTGCTTCTGGGGCGTTTCAAAGGGAATGCCCAGCGTCCGGGCCAATGCCGAGAGGATCTCCCCCTCCCCGGCGGCGTTCATGGTCAGGAGAATCTGCGCCAGGCTCTTGGCGGGCGTCTGGGCCTGCACGGCGCGCGCCTGGGCCAGCTGCTCCTCGGTGATCTGCCCGCGCTCCAGCAGCAGCGCCTCGACGCTTTGGCGGCTGGAGGACTCATCGGGACGCCAGAGCTGGTCCAGGCCCGGCAGCGGCTCAGCGAGCGACTGGGCGGCGGAGGGGGGTGAGGTCGTGC
>JBIQLO010000146.1:0-10249 GCA_044464175.1 Planctomycetaceae bacterium
TTGGTTAGATTGGGTTCGTTGGTAAAGGGGAAGGCACGTAAGCACGGAGGGGGAGATGAGGGGGTGAAAAGGTGACAGGGTGAAGTTGGGCATGAGAAAGGGGAGGTCCATGATGGGATAGCCTAGCATTTGTTCGGGTTTTGTCAAGGGAAATTTGGGCGGCCTTTCAGGCTTTGGAAAAAAGACCCCCCTCTCTAGACCCTCCCCCGCTGATTACAGCGGGGGAGGGAAAAAGGAAAATTACGGATCGGACCCTGTCGTACGGTTGGGGGGAGGGGTTGACAGAAGGGGGAGGGGAGGGGTAGGGTGGCGGGGCTTAAACGGTTAAGGTCGAGCGAGGTGTCATGCAGCCGAATGTGACCATCCGCGATGTGGCCGAGCGCGCCGGGACGAGCGTGGCGACGGTGTCGTACGCATTGAACGGGCGGGCGGGGATGGTGAGCCGGGCGATGGGGGAGCGGATTCGGCGGATCGCGGGGGAGCTGGGGTATCGGCCGTCGCGGCAGGCGCGGCAGTTGCGGGGGCAGTCGACCAAGACGCTGGCGATGCAGCTGGACTCGGCCGTGACATTGAGCAACACCTGGCGGGCGAGCTTTTCACTTAATCTGCTTTTGCTGCAGGGGGTCAGCGCCTACGCGCTGGAGCGGGGATACCACGTTCATCTGCTGGTTTCGAGGCCGGGGCGGGACCTGGAGGAGCTGGAGCAGCAGATTCTGAGCGAGAACGCGGTGGACGGCGTGATTTTCATGGGGTATCGCCTGGACAAGCGGCGGACGGAGGGGGAGGTGGCCGGGCGGATCAAGTCGGCGGGGCTGGCGGCGGTGACGGTGAGCGAAACGATGGGGGAGCTGGGGCTGCCGGTGGTGGCGGTGAACCTGGAGCCGGCGGTGCGGGCGGCGGCGGCGCGGCTGAAAGAATTGGGGTGCCGGCGGGCGGGGTATGTGGGGCTGCTGCACCGGAACGAGCATGAGCGGGTGCCGCGGATCGAGCTGTTTCAGGCCGCGCTGGCGGCGCAGGGGATCGACTTGCCGGAGCGGGGGGTGATCCGGACGGTGCGCGAGGTGGATGGATATCGGCACACGCTGGAGCTATTGGAACAGGGGCCGCTGCCGGATTGCATCATTTACGGGTCCGACCACATGGCGATGGCGGGAATGAGCGCGCTGGCGGACAAGGGGATCAGCGTGCCGGGGGACGTGCGGGTTCTGGGGGTGGACCACGCCCCGTACGCCGGCGAAGCGCCGGTGGGACTGGCGAGCCTGGACCAGCGGTTTTTTGACCGGGGGCAGACGCTGGCGAAAGTGGTCCTGGACCAGATCGCGTACCGGGAGGGCCCCGTTCCCCAGCGCACGGAACTGGATGCCGAATTCATTGACGGGGCGTCGCTGGGCGGCGCGCCGAACCCATCTTCAACGAAAGCGTACTTGCACAGGAGTCAACCATGAAGCGATGTCGCGGTTTTACGTTGGTGGAGCTGCTTGTGGTGATCGGGATCATCTCGGTTCTGATCGCGATGTTGTTGCCGGCGCTGAACAAGGCGCGCGAGTCGGCCAAGAGCGTGCAGTGTCTGAGCAACCTGCGGCAGATCGGCCAGGCGACGATGGCGTACGTGAACGAGAACCGGGGCCATCTGATGCCGATGACGATGACGGTGGGGAGCAAGGACCTGCGTCCGGCAGACCTGCTGATCCTGTCGCGCTACATCCCGGCGGATGTGCCGGCGCCGGTGGGCAAGCCGGCGACGGGGGTGGGGACGCGGGTGTTTCTGTGCCCCAACGGCCCGCACTATGAGTTCACCTCGGGCGGGCAGACGTATGACCAGGCGACCTATTCCTCGGGATCGGACGGGCTGGCGTTCGTGCATTACGGGTACAACTACTGCCTGGTGAACCGCGGGCCGTCGGGGGCGAACTGGGGGACGTCCATCCGCCTAACGCAGATCAAGCAGCCGGCGGTGACGTACCTGTTCATGGATTCATCGTTCGATCCGACCTGGACCAAGGGGTACTTCCGGTTTCTCAATCGCGGGCCGACCTCGGCGGGGACGCCGGACGCCCGGCACAACATGTCGGTGAATGTGCTCTACTGCGACGGACACGCGGCGAGCATCCGTGTGAAGAACCGGCAGAACCCGTGGGCGCAGCTGGGCCCGAACTGGGATGATGTGTGCTGGTGGGGCGGGACGGTGCCGGTGTGGTAAGGGGCGATGCCTGGGGGCGGAGTAACCGGGTCCGCTGAAGCGGACCCTACGGGGCTCATTCCCGGACGGCATGTCCATGAGATATGAACGCCGTTCGACGATCACCCCCTCACCCGCCGCTGTGCGGCGGCCTCTCCCCCACGGGGGCGCGGCGGATTGGTTCGCGGCGGCGCGGCGATCGTTTGGGAAGCGTGGAAGCGAAAGGCAATGATGAAGCGGATTTTTTCAGCGCTGGTGGTGTGGGTTGCTCTGGTGGGGGTGGTTGGGTTTGCGGGGTGGGCCGGTGCGGCGGAGCCGGCGCGGATCGCGGCCGATGGGCGGGCTGGGATGGCGGTGGTTGTCAGTGCGCGGGCGTCGGAGGGGACGAAGCAGGCAGCGCGGACTTTGGCCGATTACCTGGGGAAAATCAGCGGGGCGGCGTTCGCGGTGGAAACGGGGGAGGGGCAGAGCGGGCTGGTCGTGGGGCGGGCGGGGGATTTTGCGGGGATCAGCGCGCCATTCGACGGCAAGGATGAGTTGCAGCGGGAGGACTACCTCCTGCAGAGCAGCGGAAAACGGGTGCTGCTGATCGGGGCGAGCGACAAGGGGGTGACCCATGCGGTTTGGGATTTCCTGTATCGGCTGGGGTATCGGCGGTTTTTCCCCAATCCGCACTGGGAGATCATTCCGCATGAGCCGAATTTGAGCCTGGCGGTGGATGTGCATGAGCATCCGGATTTCTTTTCCCGGGCGATCTGGTCCACCGGGGCGGCATGGACGAGCCCGCGATGGAATGATGCGACGGCGATGAAGTATCGCCAGGCACTGGAAGCGCAGTGGGACCAGTGGAACGCGGCCAACCGGATGGGGGGGGCGATCGATGTCAATTCCCGGCATTCGTGGAACATGATCGTCGAGGCGGAGAAGGCGGAATTCGCCGCCCATCCGGAATACTTCGCGCTGGTGGACGGGAAACGGCAGGTCGGGGCGGCGCACAAGAAATTCTGCATCTCCAATCCGGGGCTGCGGCGGGTGGTGGTGAAGTACGCGCTGGATTATTTCGCGGCGAATCCTGAGGCGGATAGCGTCTCGATCGAGCCGTCGGATTTGCGCGGGTGGTGCCAGTGCCCGAAGTGCGCGGCGATCGGGGGGCCCAGCGACCTGATGGCGGTGCTGGCCAACGAGGTGGTGGATGCGGTGCGGGCGAAATATCCCGGGAAGTATGTGGCGTTTTACGCCTACAACATGCACGCCGACCCGCCGAAGTACAAGCTGCATCCGGGGATCATCGTGCCGGCGACGACGGCGCTGACGCATGGGAAGGTGGATTCGTTCCAGGATCGGGTGGCGGGATGGCGCGACCAGGGGGCGATGGTGGGGGTGCGGGACTACTTCAGCGTCTGGAACTGGGAATATGCGGTGCCGCACATCGCGCGGGCGGCGCAGGTGGACACGCTGCCGGGGGTGCTGGCGGAATATCACCGGCTGGGGCTGCGGATGATCTCGGCGGAGTCGAACCACAACTGGGGCCCCAACGGGCTGGGGTATTACATCGCGTCGCGCCTTCTGTGGGATGGGAAAGAGGCGGATCGGGTCGATGCGCTGGTGGATGATTTTGTGGAGAAGTGTTTTGGGATGTCGGCCGGGCCGATGAAGGAGTTTTACGGGCTGCTGACCGGGGCGTACGGCACGACGGTGCCGCCGTTTGACGGGGAGTATCTCAACCGGCTGTGGCGGCTGCTGGATCGGGCGTGGAAGGGGACGGAGGATGCGGGGGTGCGGGCGCGGCTGGGGGATTTGGCGCAATACGTTCATTACCTGGAGCTGTATCGGCGGCATCAGGCGATCACCGACCCGGCCCAGCGGCAGAAGGACTGGGAGAACCTGGTGCGCTACGCGGAGCGGATTTACAGCACGCAGATGATCACCAGCACGCAGCTGGTGCGGTTCAAATTCGTGAGCAAGGGGGACCGGTTTGAGTACGAGGTGCCGGCGGAGGTGAACATCGGCAAGACCTGGAAGGCATACGCGGCGGGGTGGGATGCCAACCGGCCGTTCAGCGATGCCGAGATCGAGCGGATGATCGCCGAGGGGATCGCCAACACACATGAAGCGCCGCTGAACTGGAGCGTGGCGCCCGCGCCGGCGCTGAAGGGGTCGGATGCGGGGGGCGTGCTGACGTTCAAGCAGACGGGCAACAGCGACAACCGGGTGCTGCTCTATTCCCAGAGCGGCGGGACGGTGCGCATCACGTTTGTCCGCGTGCTGGGGCGCCAGACGGTCCAGAGCACGGATGAGGAGGCGTATTCCTGGGCGATCCGGGACGGGCAGCGGCGGGTGATCCAGATGGGGGATCGGATGAAGCGGGGGCAGGTGGTGAGCTTCCAGGCCAAGGCAAACACACCTTATTATTTTTACACGGTGGCGTCGGCGCGGGTGCGGTTTGAAGGGGCGGGGGCGGCGGTTCAGACGAACCTGGACCGGGGCAAGCTGCATCTGTTCCAGAGCCCGAGCACGCTGTATGTGCATGTGCCGGCGGGGGTGGATCGCTGGACGCTGGGGCTGGACACGATGGCGCCGGGGGAGACGGCGAAGGTGACGGTGCTGGGGCCGGACGGGCGGGAGGCGGCGGTGCTGGAGACGGGGGGCAAGAGCGGGCACCGGTCGGCGACGCTGGAAGGAGCGCTGGGCTTCTGGACGGTGCGGGTGGGCAAGGCGGGGACGGGGATTCTCTATGATTACATGCTGACGCTGGACAAGCGGCTGTCCCCCTGGGCGAGTTTGGATCCGGGGCATCCGCTGGTGGTGCGGTAAGGGCAAGGCGAAGGTGTTTGGGCGGTTGAGATGGCGGGAAGCGGCGGCCGAAGCCGCCCCGGCGGCGGGGCGGGAGGGGCCTGTGCTTCCTTGACATGGTTGGCGGGTGGGTCTATCGTGCGCCATGTGGGGCGGCCTCCTTCGGAGCCGTCCTTTTCCACGATTAGAACGGGTCTGAAAGGAGTATGAACATGGCTGCCATTAAGGTGGGAATCAATGGATTTGGGCGGATCGGACGACTGGTCTTCCGCGCGGGCATTTCCAATCCCAATATCGAGTTCGTCGGTGTGAACGATCTGGTCCCGCCGGACAATCTTGCCTACCTGCTGCGCCATGATTCGACGCACGGGCGCTTCAAGGGAGAGGTGGAAGCGCGCGAGGATGGGTTTAGCGTCAACGGCAAGCTGATCAAGTGTTCGCAGGTGCGCGACCCGGCGGAGCTGCCGTGGAAGCAGCTGGGGGTGCAGTATGTGGTGGAATCGACGGGGCTGTTCACGGATGCGGCCGGGGCGGGCAAGCATCTGACGGCCGGGGCGCAGCGGGTGCTGATTTCGGCGCCGACGAAGGACCCGGAGAAGGTGTCGACGCTGCTGATGGGGGTGAACCAGGACAAATTCGATCCGGCCAAGGACAAGATCGTCTCCAACGCCTCGTGCACGACCAACTGCCTGGCGCCGGTGGCGAAGGTCATCAATGACAACTTCGGGCTGGTGGAGGGGCTGATGACGACGGTGCACGCGATGACGGCGACGCAGCCGACGGTGGACGGGCCCAGCAAGAAGGACTGGCGGGGCGGGCGCGGGGCGGCGCAGAACATCATCCCGGCGTCGACGGGGGCGGCCAAGGCGGTGACGCTGGTGCTGCCGGAGTTGAAGGGGAAGCTGACGGGGATGGCGTTCCGCGTGCCGACGCCGGATGTGTCGGTGGTCGATCTGACGTTCAAGACGGCCAAGGCGACCAGCTACAAGGACATCTGCGCGGCGATGAAGAAGGCGTCGGAGAACGAGCTGAAGGGGATTCTCGGGTATACGGAGGAGGCGGTGGTCTCCACGGATTTCGTCAGCGATCCGCGTTCGAGCATCTTCGATGCCGGGGCGGGGATTGAGTTGAACGCCAACTTCTTCAAGATCGTGAGCTGGTATGACAATGAATGGGGTTATTCCAACCGCATCATTGACATGCTGGTGAACATGGGCAAGAAGGACGGGTTGGTATAAGAAGTGCGGAATGGCCAGGTGCCGAGTGCCGGGAGCGCGGAGAATGGCGCGCCCGGCGCTTGGCACCCATCGCTCAGCACTCAGCACTGGAGCCAAGATGGCGGTTGCGGATCAAGTAGCCAAGCGTCCGGTAGCGGCGAAGAAATCGCCTGCGCCGTCGGCCGATGGCCGCGCGGAGCGCGAGCATCTGTACATGATGATGCTCATTCGGCGCTTTGAGGAGCGGACGTATCAGGAGTACACGAAACCCGGCCAGAAGATTGGCGGGTTTTGTCATTTATATTCCGGGCAGGAGGCGATCGCCGTGGGGCTGGCGGCGTTGTTCGACAAGAATCGCGACTATCTGATCAACGGGTATCGCTGTCACGGGCACAGTCTGGCGCTGGGGATGTCGCCGCGGGCGGCGATGGCGGAGATGTTCGGCAAGGCGACGGGGTGTTCCAAGGGGAAAGGGGGGTCGATGCACCTGTTTCAGGTGGAGCATGGAAACATGGGGGGGCACGGGATCGTGGGGGGGCAGTTGCCGGTGGGGGTGGGGCTGGCGTTTTCGCAATGGTACAAGAAGACCGGGGGGGTGACGTTCACGCTGCTGGGGGACGGGGCAATCAACCAGGGGACGCACAACGAGTCGCTGAATCTGGCCAGTTTGTACAAGCTGCCGTGCATTTTCGTGGTGGAAAACAACGGCGTGGCGATGGGGACGCAGGTGGAACGGGCCAGCGCCGAGCCGGATCTGGCCGAGCGGGCGTGCGGCTACAACATGCCGCACTGGAACATCGACGGCAATGACATTGATGTGGTGATGGCGGAATTCGGCAAGGCGATGGATCGGGCGCGGAAGGGGGAGGGGCCCAGCTACATCGTGGCCAACACCTACCGTTTCCGCGGGCATTCGATGTCGGATGCGATGAAGTACCGGACGCGGGAGGAGCTGGAGGAGGCGCGCAAGCGCGACCCGATCATCCTCTACCAGCACCGGTTGCGCGAGCAGGGAATGCTCAGCGAGGAGCAGGCGACGGAGATGGAGGCGCGGGCCAACCAGGAGGTGGCCGAGGCGATCAAGCAGGCCGACGCCGATCCATTTCCGCCGCTGGAGGACCGGTTTGAGGATGTGTTGAGCGAGAAGTATCCGTTGGAGAAATGAAAGGCGTGGTCCGTGGTCCGTGGTTCGTTGTCCGAGAAAATCATTCGGGCCACGGACCGCGGACCAGGGACCGCGGACCACCCATGCCCACGATTCAGTTTCGAGAAGCGCTGCGTGCCGCGATGACCGAGGAGATGGAGCGCGATGAAAACATCTTCCTGATGGGGGAGGAAGTGGCCCAGTACAACGGGGCTTACAAGGTGTCCGAGGGGATGCTGGAGAAGTTCGGGCCGCGGCGGATTTTTGACACGCCGATCAGCGAGGCGGGTTTTTCCGGGCTGGGGATCGGAGCGGCGATGGGGGGATTGCGGCCGATCATCGAATTCATGAGCTGGTCGTTCACGCTGGTCTGCATGGACCAACTGGTGAACAACGCGGCGAACGTGCGCTACATGTCGGGCGGGCAGGCGAAGATTCCCGTCACGTTCCGCGGGGGCAACGGCATCGCGCACCAGCTTGGGGCGACCCACAGCCACCGGATGGAGTCGGTCTATTCGCGCATTCCGGGGCTGATCGTCGTCACGCCCTCCACGCCGTACGCGGCCAAGGGGCTGCTGAAAACGGCGATCCGATGCGATGATCCGGTCATTTTTCTTGAATCTGAGATGATGCTCAACCTTCCGGGTGAGGTGCCGGAAGAGGAATACACGCTGCCCATCGGCAAGGCGAACGTGGAGCGGGAGGGGGGGGAACTGACGATCCTGAGCTATGGGCGGCCGATGCAGCGGGTCGTGCGGCCGGCGGTCGAGGCGCTGGTGAGCGATCACGGGCTGGACCCGGAGGTGATCGACCTGCAGACGCTCCGGCCGCTGGACCTGGAGACGATCGTCAACTCGGTGAAGAAGACCAACCGCTGCCTGATCATCGACGAGGACTGGGGCTACTGCGGCATGGGGGCGGGGATTCTGAGCAAGATCCAAAAGCCCTGCTTCGATTACCTGGACGCGCCGATCGAGTACCTGCACAGCGATGAAATTCCCGTGCCGTTCAATCATTTCATGGAAGAGGCGATGATGCCCAGCGTGGAGCGAATCATCGAGGCGGCCAAGGCGGTTTGCTACAAGTAGGGTGAGGTCTGGCCCACTTTGCGAACGGATTTGTGTATGGTATTTTGCGAAATGCCATACACAAATCCGTTTGTGTATAGTAGACAAGACACGAGATGCAACCCTTTATCCCTCAAGCTCTTCCGCTCAAGGAATTAGAGTGGGAACCGCTTATTCCTCTGATCGGCCGCGCCAATCGCGCGATTGCCCTCTACGAGGGCGTCCTTTATGGCGTGCCGAATGCAGAGTTATTGCTGTCCCCTTTAACCACGCAGGAAGCCGTTCTTTCTTCAAAGATTGAGGGCACGCAGGCGACGTTGGGCGAAGTGCTTAAATTTGAGGCTGGTGAGCCGCCGGCGCAAATTCAACGACAGGAGGACATTCAGGAAATCCTCAACTATCGCAAGGCATTGAGGGAGGCGGAACATGCTTTGAAAACCCGCCCCTTCACGCTGAATTTGCTCAAACGCCTCCATGAGATTCTGCTGGACAGCGTGCGTGGCCGCGACAAGGCGCGGGGGCGATTTCGCACAATTCAAAATTGGATCGGACCACACGGTACGCCGATTGAGCGGGCGCAATTTGTTCCGCCGCCTCCGCAGATGGTTACGGAATGCCTGGATAACTGGGAAAAACATTATCATTCTGACAGCCTTGATCCGCTGGTGCAACTGGCGGTTCTTCATGCACAATTCGAGATCATTCACCCTTTCCTCGATGGAAACGGCCGGCTTGGGCGCATCGTCATTCCACTGTTTCTTTTTGAAAAGAAATTGTTGTCTCGCCCCATGTTCTACTTGTCGGGATGGCTGGAGGCGCGACGGGAGGCATATGTCGGACTTCTGCGCGATCTGGGGCGGACCCATGGCGCGTGGAACCGCTGGATTGAGTTCTTCCTCATCGGTATAGATGAACAGGCCCGCGCCAATGCCGTCACGGCCCGCGCCGTCATGGACCTCTATGGAACGCTTAAACACCGCATCATCGGGCTGACCCATTCCCAATTCGCCGTGCCGCTGCTCGACCAGATGTTCGCACGCCCTATTTTCCAAAGCTCCCATCTCGTGTTTGGGGCTTCCGGTCCCAATCGGGCGACAATTGCCGGATTGCTGCGTATCTTGCGAAATGCGGACATCATTCAGACTGTTCGCCAGGGGTCCGGGCGCCGGGCCGCCGTTTATGGGCTGGGGGACTTGATCAATCTCTGTGAGGGGAAAAAGGTTGTCTAGGTCCGTCCGGCCGCCGACGAAGCCGACTATCACCGGCTCGAAGGCGGGTTTGCGCCCTGTGAAAAGCTGCTTTGGAAAGATTTGATGCAACGCCATTCTGGTTTGCGGATTACCCGGATTTCCAGCATAAGATTCCTCAGTGGCCTGGGGAGCTACGCGATGGTAGCACTACTCATTGTGCGACTGGATTCACTACATTTCATGAGAGTCCTCGGTCGAGTGGGATTAGGCGAATTCCATGAGCTCTTTCTTTGGTTGATCGGGCTGAGCTTTGGGGGTTTTGTCGTTTATGCGCAAAAGAAGTGGCGTTGGACCGGCTTCACGCTCGGGGTGGGTGCCGGAATTGTCCTCACGCTGCTAGGCTTTGGAATATTCTTCATGTATGCATTTCGAGGTTCGGACTTGCATTGAGTTCGTAGGGCGGACTTTAGCACCGGCTTGTCGTGGTGGGCCAAGGCCTACCCCACGATCGTTGGCATCGGGCCAGGCGGTTCATCGAAACGGGTGTCTGCCCGGCGGCTTTTTCATGACAATCCCGCCGGGTTGTTTTATGATCGCCTTCACTACAACAGGTGTGTAGGTTCAGCTTGCGGGATCTATGCGCCGGAGGAAAAAATGAG
>JBIQLO010000147.1:0-10236 GCA_044464175.1 Planctomycetaceae bacterium
GCCGACGCCAGCGGCGCGCGAAGTTCATGGCTCACCTCGGCCAATATCCGATCCCTGGGGACGACGGCCTCTTTCGCTGGAATCCCGCCCGCGATCGCCGAATCCCGCTGTCGCAGGGGGCCTCGCTCTGTTGGCATCCGATAGTCTGTATTGGGTTGGTGAAGGGCGCAGTCCATGGCAATCTCCTCTCTAGAGGACCAATAATTGGAAAAGAATAAAGAATGGATGACGATTCCGGCCATCGGGAGACTCCTGATTTTTAATTAGGGGTCCATGCGAGCAATTGATTTGATTCGGGATGGTGAGGTCATGGCCCGTCACTTCGAAAAGAGGCCGGCTTGTGGGACATCACTGGAAGGGCTGTTTACTGGCCATTGAAGCAGAGCTCTCATGGAAATCGCGGTCTGTTGGATGCGGGACGCCTTCGAAGCTTCTCATTGAGCATCCGGGGCTCTGTGGCAGCGAATCACCCATCCGGGGTGATTGGTCCGCGTTGTTCGTGGTCGCATTGCCAAGGCCGGGGGCCGAAAGGACCGGGGTCCGCCGGTGGATTCAGTAACCGGACCCGACCGACCAGACGGCATGATCCGCCGGAAAGTGGAAGATGCGCCGACGTTTCGAAGTCTCATTCCCCATGCTGTGCAGGAATTGCGTAAAAGAGCCCGTCCTTGCCAGCTGCTTCCACACCGGATCGCCCGTGCACAGGATGCTGCTGAGCGAAGCGGCCACACGAACCGAGTCGGTCAATTGCACCGCGATCCTGGCGGCGGGATCGCCCATCGGCCCCAGGGCCACAGGGACCACATACATCGTCCGCCCCCGCATACATTCCCTGAAAAGTGGTTCCGTTTTCCGGGATGCCATTCGGAATAAATCAATCACCGGCTCCGGGTCTTCATCGCCCGGCGCCGTGTTCAGAGATTGGAAGGCCCGGTCGTCCTCCGCGTGCCTGATCAGCTTGGCGCATTCCGCCGCCGAGCCGTTGCACCAATAGATGCGGGCCGGGCGGCAGATCGCAGTCATGTGCGACACCCAGCGCCGCACCTCCTTGGGGGGGATCGGGGCGGCATGATGATCCTGCCAGATATCCAATTGATCCGGAAACTGCATCACGGTGGTCATGGGAAAGCTCCTTGTTGATGATTCCGCATCGAAAATTACGAATCTGGATTCGGCCACGCCATCGGGCCGGCATCCCGTTGTCAGATTTGAAAATGCCGGATGTGCGATAAGCGCTTTTCCTAGCGGTTGGGCGCGCTGACTCCGCGCCCAACGATATGACTGTAAGAAATTTCCCGATCCGGGATCGGGATTTTACACATCTTTAAAAGGTGTCCTTCACCAATTTGAGGGGGAGCGGCATGGCTGTAGTGTTAATCGTGACAGGTTATGGCTTCCAGTCGTTTTCAGAGGTCGAGTATCAACAGCACACAGCATATCATCCAGGTCGACGATCGTCGGCGGCGGGAGTTGGGCCATGAAATGCACGACGGTCTTTGTCAGGAACTGGCCGGCGTCACATTGTTGATGCGGGCCATGCAGCGCAAGCTGGAAGACAATGTTCCCGTCGGCCGCCCCGAGATCGATCAGGTCGCCGGTCTGGCGCAAGCGGCCCTGATCCGTGCCCACGGTCTGGCCAACCGCCTGAATCCCGTGAAGTCGCCGCCGACCGGCCTGATGGTCGCTCTCCAACGCCTGGCGGCTCAGGTGGGCGGCGCCCCGGGCATCTCCTGCCGATTCCGATGCCCCCGCCGTGTCGAAATCGACGAACCGCTCGTTGCGATCCATCTCTACCGGATCGCCGAGGAATGGATCCATCACGCCATCCGCCGTCGCCGCGCGACGCAAATCCTGGTCACCCTGGCGCGCACCGGCAAAGACGTCACTTTAACCCTCAGCGACAATGCGCCACGCCACGGCGCTTCTCCCAACAGCACGGCCGCGAGAATCATCCATCGCCGCGCCCGAATGATTGGCGCGGAAATCGCCGTCAAGCCCCGCCGCGCCGGCGGCACGCGAATGACTTGTCATCTGAATATTCGGAAAGGACTATAAGAAAGCCATGAGCAAATCAAAGTCCGCGGACTTCTCGAGCAAGGCCTCCGCCAGGCGCAAAGTCTTCCTCGTCGATGATCATCCCATCGTGCGCCAGGGCCTGGCGCAGTTGATCAACCACGAAACGGATTTGAGCGTCATCGGTGAAGGGGAGGATGCGTACGGCTCCCTGCGCGCCATTCGCACCTGCCACCCCGACCTGGTCCTGGTTGACATCTCGCTCAAGGACAGCGACGGGATCGATCTGGTCAAGGAGCTTAAGAACCAGTTTCCCGACCTGCCCATCCTGGTTCTGAGCATGCATGATGAGTTGCTTTACGCCGAGCGTGCCCTGCGGGCCGGGGCCAGCGGGTACATCATGAAACAGGAAGCCCCTCAGACGCTTCTGGCCGCCATGCGCACCGTGCTTAGTGGCAATGTATACACCAGCGAGAAAATGGGCGCTGCGCTTCTGCAGCGAATGGTCGGCAATAAAAAGAGCAAGGCCGTGTTGCCGATGGACTGCCTGAGCAACCGCGAGCTGGAGGTGTTCCGCATGATCGGCGCGGGCAAGAGCGTCAAGGAAATTGCCGATCACCTGTTTCTCAGCGTCAAAACGATCGAGGCCCATCGCGAGCACATCAAGGAAAAGTTGAATCTTAAGAGCAGCGCCGAGCTCCTGCGCTTTGCCATCCGCAATTGCCCCGATGCGTGATCTCCCATCGATTGCGGATCCGGTGGGGCGGAAGGCGACCTGCGGCCGCTGACGGCCTTGGCGCAAGCGCCGCCGGGCCTACACTGGAGCCCCTGGTGAGGTTGAGATTCCACCCTGTCCCATGCGCACGACTCGCCTTTCCAAGACACCTGGTTCCGAGCCACTGCAAAGTGGCGATAAACTGCTCCGCCTTCCGGAAGGCCCGCGGATCCTGGCGTCCATTATTGAAAACTCGGAAGACGCGATTATCGGCAAGCGGCTGGACGGCACGATTCTGAGCTGGAATCGGGGCGCCGCCCGGCTGTTCGGCTATCGCCACGACGAGATGATCGGTCAGCCTATTTTCCGGATCATTCCACCGGACCGGGTGACGGAGGAGCGGGAAATCCTGCGCCGGCTGCGCCATGGCGAGCGAATCAACCACTATGAAACGGTGCGGCGCCACAAGGATGGACGCCTGCTTGATGTCTCGATTGCCGCTTCGCCGATCCGTGATGAGGGCGGGCACATCATCGGCGCGGCAAAAATCCTGCGGGACATCACGGATCGAAAGCGCATGGAGGCCGAGCTGCGCGACAGCGAGCAACTGATGCGCGCCATCCTGGACACCGCCGCCGACGTAATTATCACGATTGACGAGAGCGGCATCATTCAATCCGCCAACGCGGCCGCCGAACAGCTGTTCGGATATCCATTGGGGGAACTGGTCGGGCAAAATGTGTCCCTCCTGATGCCCGAGCCGTTCCGCGGCGAGCACGACAGGTATATCCGCAATTATCTTCAGACGGGCCGGGCGAAAGTCATCGGGATCGGGCGCGAAGTGACCGGACTGAAAAAGGATGGGACCGCCTTTCCGATCCATCTGGCCGTCGGCGAGGTGCGCCTGGGCGAGCGGCGACTGTTCACGGGGGTCATTCATGACCTGAGCGCGCGACGATTCCTTGAGCAGCAGATTATTCAGGCGGCGTCCAACGAGCAGCGGCGGATCGGCCGGGACCTGCATGACAGCCTTTGCCAGGACCTGATCGGCATTGCGTTTTCGGTCGACAACGTCATCAGGCGATTGCCGCCGGATTGCGTGCAGGCGAGGGACTTGCTCGGCAAAATCGCCGCGTCGGTTCGCACCACGGCCGGGCAGGCGCGCGATTTGTCCCATGGTCTGAATCCCGTGGATGTCCGGGCCGGCGGCCTGCAGGCGGCATTGGAGAGCCTGACTTCCAAAGTGTCGGAATCGTTCGGCATTCGGTGCGGCTTTCGCTGCGACCCGGGCGCCCAGGTGTCGGATGACGCCTCGGCGACGCATCTCTTCCGCATCGCACAGGAGGCCATCAGCAACGCGATCAAGCACGGGAAGGCCCGGAAAATCGACGTCGAACTGGAACTGTTTCAGTCGACCATTGTGCTTTCAATCCGCGATGACGGCAAGGGAATGCCCAAAGGCATCGCCGAACGCATTAAGCGCGGGTTTGCCCTGAGCGGTCCCTCCATGCGGGAACGGGCGGCGGTGCCGGGCATCGGCCTCCAGACCATGCAATACCGGGCACGGGTCATCGGCGGAATTCTGACGGCCGACACGTGCAAGGGGGGCGGGACCGTCATCACCTGCATCCTGCGGTGCGAGCCGGAGGCAATCAACAGCAGACCGGGCAAAGCGCCGTCAGGAAAAGTCGTGGGCGCCGCCCGGTCCCGTTGACGCCTTCGGATGGAGCACGCCAGAATCGCGCGGCGGACACGGGACTAGCCGATGAACCATTCCGGCTGGGAGGGGCGGCGCTTCGGGAGGCGTGCCTGTTGTTCCTGGCGCCGATCATTCAACCATCCGATCCAGCGATCCACTCCCGTGCGATCGAGGACGGACAGTTCAATCATCTCCGCCGTGGGATTGACGTGGACGATGTCCGAGGCGAAGGTCCGGCGGTCAAAGCTCACGTGATCCAGAAGATCCACCTTGCTCAAAACAACCGCGGAGGATCGTCCCACCAGCTGGGCATATTCCGCGGCCTTGTCGTCCCCGCCGCTGACCGACAGGACGCACACCATATGGTCCTGGCGGAAATCCGGCGCTTCGGAGATGCCTCCCATGGATTCGATCAGCAGCAGATCGATCTGATCCATCGGGAGTTTGCCCACGGCTGGCGCGATGACCGCGTATTGCGGAAACGCCGTGGCGACCGCCTGCACGTGCTCGCAGCAGCTTTTCAGGCGCTGGGCGTCGCGTTGCGCGGCCGGGTTGACCGTAATCACGGCAATGCGATGCCGTCCCCCGCACTCCCGGACGGTGGTCTCGATCAGGGAGGTCTTTCCGCATCCCGGGGGTCCGACCAGCGCGACGACAAGCGCCCGGCCAAAGATTGAAGACGTCTTTGCGTGAGCGTCGGGCAAAGGGGAGGGGACGTCTTTTTCTGCTGCCATGGATCACCTCATCACCACAGCGCCCGTGATGGCGCAGGAAGCTCATCGCATTTTAGACATCGAATCGTTCCCGCGGCAATAAGTCATTTATCCGTTGCCCATTAGGAAAAATCTCTAGGGGAAAATGCGGCTTCCCCTCATATTCCGCCCCCCAATCCCTCAGGACAATCTCAAGCATGAGCATGGTGCTCATTGGAGGCAGGGCTTTTTCAGGAAAGGAGCCGTTTATGAAACGGGGAATCTTCCGAGTGGGGTTGCTATCGCTGGCCGCACCCGCCATCTATGGCAACGTTTATGCGCAAACAGCGCCGAATTCAGCGACGGCGACCCAGCCGGTCCGGGGCGCCTCCTCGCCGCAGTATGTGCCGATCCAGGATTATCTCGATTTGAAGGCGGAGCTGGGCGATCTGAAGCGGCGTGTGGATGCCCAGGAGAGCCGGGCTGCCTCCGCGACACCGACGACTCGCCCCGCGGCGGGCAACGCCGCCCGGGGAATGCGGCAGGCCCCGCTCTTATCCCTGAACGACGATGTCAATGACGGGGTTCACTCCCTTTTCGAAGCGAGAACGCAGGAGGAATATTTCTCTCCGTTCGATCACATGAACCCCGCGCACATGCGCGCCGATATGCCGATGCAGATCGGGCAGCTGGATGACATGAGCCTGTATATGGGCCTGCAGACCGTCGGGCGGGTGCAATACCTCCAGCAGCACGATGCCTATACGAACGGCGTCAAGAACGGAGGCCTGGATGGCGGCTTCCAGACGCCTTTCGCCAACCTTTCCTTTCTGGCGGCCATCCAGGACAAGATGGATGTCTATTTCGACATGTACATCAGCAGCCGGCCGCACCCCAGCACGATGTACGGACATGAGGGGTATCTCCTGATCAAGCAGCTGCCGGGACCGTTCGACGAGAATAAGACGCTTTCCCGGCTGTTTGACAACATCGATGTGAAGGTGGGCGCCTTCGACATCGACTTCGGCGATCAGAATTACCATCGCTCCAATAATGCCCGCGTGTGGCAGAATCCGCTGATCGGCAACGCGATTGTCGATCCCAACGTCGAAGAGATCGGCGGAGAAGTGTACAACACGTCCGGTCCGATCTACTGGCTCTTCGGCGCCGGGAGCGGCACGACCACCGAACACTTCGACCGCGGCGCCGAACCCAGTGTTCATGCCAAGGTGTGGGGGTATCCGCTGCCGGAGGTGCGAACGAGCCTTTCCGCCTATCACGTCGACCTGTCCGACAGCAACGACACATCCAATCTCTTTGCCGCCAGCCGCAGCGGAGGCAGCTTTGCCGGCGTGTTCGGCGGCGGCGATTCCCCCGGCCAAATCCTGCCGCGGAGCGGGAAGGACAGCACCGCGGTCCAGGGGGATGTGACGTGGAATCACTGGCCGTTCGAAGTGTACGGCAATCTGGGATATGTCCAGGATACCGACACCAACGGCAAAGCGCCCGGGGCGCCCGCTGAGCGGTGGGTCTACGGCGGTATCGAAGGCGTCTATCACCTCTCCTCCGCGTTGTACGTGGCGGGGCGCTACAGCGTGGCCGTGGCCAACGCGGTGCACGGGGTCTCCACGAGCGGCTGGGCCGACCGCGCGGAAATCGGCGGCGGTTACTGGATCACCCGGAACCTGCTGGCCAAGGTTTCCTATGTCTATGAAAGCTTCCACGGATTCGACGCCTCCGACGGCGTAGTCAGCGGCGTGGATGCGGGCCGCAACCCGGATTTCAACGGCGTCCTGATGGAAGTGTCGTTCGGCTTTTAAACCCGGATGGGAGCGCAATATGAACCTGTATCGAACTATCGTGATGGTTGTCATCGGGTGCGCTGCGGCGGGTTTGTTGGTCGCCGCAGCGCCGGCGGACCGGCCGGCCGACGTCACGTACGTCGCCGGGCCGGATTCCGGACGGGCTACCGTGACCGGCACTTCGACCCTCCATGACTGGAAAATGACTTCCAAGGTTATCGGCGGCTGGGTCGTGGTCTCCTCAGGGCAGCCGAAAACGGAATTAACGACCGTCGATCTGAGCATTGAGGCCAGGTCGCTCAAGAGCACCGAAGGCTCCGGCATGGATAAGAACGCCTATTCCGCGCTCAAGAGCGACAAGTATCCGGTCATCCATTACCGGCTGCGCCAGGCGCAGACGGATGATCCGGGCCAGACGAGCGGCGGCGCGCGCCGGATCGACGCCACCGGGGAATTGACGATTGCCGGCGTCCGGCGCGACATCGCCCTGCAACTGCTTATGGAGCCTCAGCCCAACGGGCAGCTGCTGATCTCCACGCAGACGCAGTTGAAGATGAGCGACTTCGGCATCAAACCGCCCACCGCAATGCTCGGCATGATCAAGGCGGGCGACCAGGTGACGGTCGATGTCCAGTGGCGCCTGACGCCGAAACCGGAGGAAGGGGGGGACCGATGAAGTTCGCCGCCCCTCTTTTGGGTCTGTCGATTCTGCTGGGTGCCGCCGCCGGACGCGCGGCGCCCAGCAGCCGCCCGACCCCACTGCACATCGTTCCGGATTCGCACAGCAGCGTGACCCTTCAGGGAAGCGCGACAACCGGCCCCTGGAGTTGCCGGAGCACGAAGATTCTTGGCCAGGTGGTTCTGCATACCGACCAATCCGCGTTGAACTCCGTCCTGGAGGCGCTCTCCCGGCTGGCCGCGGAGTCGAAAGAGCCGAACAGGGTGGTCGAGACAACAGCTTTTGAACGCCCGCCGTCGGCCGAGTTGTCCGTGCCGGTCAAGACGCTCGCTGCAAAAAACCGTGCGATGGAACGCGACCTGCGCCGCGCGCTGCGGCAGCAGGAATTTCCGTTGATTACGTTCGAATATCAGGCGCTGGAGGAGATTCGGATCAATCGGGATCCAAACACCGGCCAACTTGAAATTCTGTTGCGTGTCCATGGAAACCTGGCGATGGCGGGCGTCCGGCGGCCGCTGCACATGAATGTAACTATCATTCCGCGTTCCTTCCGATGTTTTCACGTGCGCGCGGGCACCAGCTTGCTGATGAGCGATTTCGGCATCACGCCGCCTTCGGCATTGTTTGGATTGATCCGGGCCCATGACAAAGTGGCCGTGACTTTTGATCTGGAACTGGTTGTTGTCCCCATGAACACGGAGAAATGACCGATCGGCAAGCGGGACAAATATCCGGCCATGCAGGCGACCGGATTCAGGGGCTTGCCAGGGGCGCCCTTGTCGGAAGGCCGTAGAGGTGGCAAACTCTGTTGAATGGCTAATTTAAACAATATTCTGAATGAGCGAATTCGCCGGCTTTCTCGCCGCCAGATCGCAGGCGATATAAAAACAATCCGCAAGGCAATGGCCCAATACCGGCGCGACATTGCTGCGTTAAAGCGGCAAGTCAGGAAATTGGAAAAGGAGACGGATCGTGTTGCAAGGGAGGGGAGATCCCGGTCGATACAGGATTCGGCGCCGCAGAAAGGTGCAGGCATTCGATTCCGGGCCGATGGATTGAGATCTCACCGGGCCAAGCTGGGTTTGTCGGCCCGGGAGTATGGGCAGCTGGTTAATGTATCAGGACTGACGATCTATAACTGGGAGAATGGCAAAACGCGACCTCGGGCGCAGCAATTGGCAAAACTGGCTGCGGTTCGAGGCATGGGCAAGCGAAAAGTGGCAGAATGGCTGCAAAGTCTCAAGAGGGATGAACAAAAGTGAATGGCGGAGGGTCTGTCCTGCATAACCTGGAAGCGGCGCCAATCAAGTGGTTCGTTGATGAATGAAGTGCGGATGAAAGAGTCTATTGCCGTTTAATGGTCGGCGATATGACTGCTTTATGGGGGGCAAGTCCTCAGGGATGGAGCATTGGCCCGTCATTGCCGCAGGCGCATTCCCGGTCGCGTGGAGGATCGCCATGAACAGGGAGCAGCATCCGCATCACCGTCGAAGCCGGAGGGAGGATGTATCTCACGGGCAATCCGGGCGCCGCGTCGAGGGGCAGGCCCATGGGCACGAGTCTGGGGCGGGCGAGCATGGAGGGCATGACAAGCACGCCGGCCACAGCGTGGCGATGTTTCGCAACAAGTTCTGGATCAGCCTGGTGCTGACGATTCCGGCCTTGATCTGGGAGCCGATGCTCCAGCGGTGGTTTGGCTACCGGGCCCCCGATTTTCCGGGTTCGCGGTGGATTCCCGCGATCTTCGGCACGGCCGTGTTTCTCTACGGCGGGTGGGTGTTTCTGCAGGGGGCCTGGCGCGAACTAGCCGACCGCCTGCTGGGGATGATGACGCTGATTTCACTGGCGATCATCGTGGCGTTTGTCTACAGCCTGGTGGTGACGCTGGGGTATCCGGGACATCCGCTGTGGTGGGAGCTGGCGACGCTCGTAACGATCATGCTGCTGGGCCACTGGATCGAGATGCGCTCGATTTTTCAGGCCGAGGGAGCGCTCCAGGAACTGGCCAGGCTGCTGCCGGACACCGCGGAACGAGAGATTGAGGGAGGGCAAACCCGGGAGGTGCCGGTCGATGCGCTGCGGGAGGGCGATGTGGTGTTGATTCGTCCCGGCGCGAGCATTCCGGCCGATGGCGTGGTGACCAGCGGGCAGAGCACGGTCAACGAGGCGATGGTCACGGGGGAGTCGGCTCCGGTGAGCAAGCGGGAAGGGGAGAAGGTGATCGCCGGCACGGTGAATGGGCGCGGCTCGCTGCGGGTGAGGGTCACCGGCACGGGCGAAACGACGGCGCTGGCGGGAATCATGCGCCTGGTCGAGCAGGCCCAGACGTCGCGCTCGCGGGCGCAGGCGCTGGCCGACCGGGCGGCCTTTTATCTGACGTTCATCGCCATCGGATCGGGCGTGCTCACGTTCGTGGTGTGGCTGGCACTGGGCAAGAGCCTTGATTTTACGATCACGCGCGTGGTGACCGTGCTGGTGATCGCCTGCCCGCACGCGCTGGGGCTGGCGGTGCCGCTGGTGATTGCGATCTCGACGACGCTGGGGGCGCGCAACGGCCTGCTGGTGCGAGATCGCCGCGGCCTGGAGGAGGCGCGGAACCTGGACACGGTGGTCTTTGACAAGACGGGCACGCTGAC
>JBIQLO010000148.1:0-10076 GCA_044464175.1 Planctomycetaceae bacterium
AAGCCGGTCCTGCATGACCTGAGCTTCGAGGTCCGCGGCGGCAGCGTCGTGGCGATCGTCGGCCCCACTGGCGCCGGCAAAAGCACGCTGATCAACCTGATCTCCCGCTTCTACGATCCCCAGCAGGGGCGCATTCTCATCGACGGCGTGGACGTGCGCGACATCAAGCTCTCCAGCCTCCGCACCCAGGTGGCCCACGTTTTCCAGGAGACGTACCTGTTCAGCGACAGCATCTCGGCCAACATCGCCTACGGACGCGAATACCAGCGCGCCGGCGAGGTGGAGGCCGCCTCGCGCTTGGCCCAGGCGCACGAATTCATCGAATCCCTCCCCCAGGGATACCAGACCATCCTGGCCGAGCGCGGCTCCTCCCTCTCCGGCGGGCAGCGCCAGCGCCTGGCCATCGCCCGCGCCATTATGGCCAACCCGCGCATCCTCATCCTGGACGATGCCACCGCCGCCATTGACGCCGAAACCGAAGATCTGATCCGCCGCGGCATGAGCTTCGCCATGCGCGGCCGCACCACCTTCCTCATCGCCCACCGCATCAGCTCCGTCAAGCGTGCGGACCTGGTTATCGTGCTGGAACACGGCCGCATCGCCCAGATGGGCACCCATAAGGAACTGATGCGCCAGGAAGGGCACTATCGCGATATCGCTGCGGCCCAGTTGTATGGAGATGAGCCCAGGCCGGCCCACAAAAACGCCCCCTCCCACATGGACCGCCTGCATGTCGCCCCGCCGTCACCCGACTCCCCCGGCGCTGTGCAGACACGAAAGGCGATCTGACCGGAAAACCTCATGCCATTTTCGCTTTCCAAACTCCTTCGCCGGCGCAAGACCTCAGACGCCACGGCCGACCTGGTCGATGAGGATGAGGAACTGGTTGAGCCGCGCTTCCGCCCCATCAGCTGGCCCCTGCTGCGCCGGTTGATCTCCCTCCTCGCCCCCTATAAGGGGACCTATGCCTTCGGCATCCTCCTGGGCATGGGCATGATCCTGCTGGAACTCCAGGGCCCCCGCTTCATTCGCCTCATCATCGACCGGGCCACCAACCTCTATAAGAACAACGCCGTCGTCACCCAGGCGATGCGCCACCAGGCCGTCCTTTACATCCTGGGCATCATCGTCATCTGGGGCCTGGTGGTCGTCTCGGCCATCATCCTCCAGCGCGCCCAGATCCTCATCATGACCCGCGCCGGCGAGAGCGTGCAGTTTGACATCCGCCGCAAGCTCTTCGCCCACCTCCAGCGCCTCTCGATGAGCTACTACGACCGCACCAAGCTCGGGCGCATCATCAGCCGCTGCACCAGCGACATCGACGCCATGCGCCAGATCAACGTCTGGGGCCTGGACCAATTCATCAAAAACACCCTCATGATGGCCTTCGCCGCCTTCATGATGCTCCTGTACATGCCCTGGCAACTGTTCGTCTCCGTCGCCTGGCTGGGCGTCGTCCTGATGATCTGCAGCCGAATCTACCGCCGCCGGGCCGCCAGAATGTGGCAGACCGTCCGCGAGGGTTTCACCCGCGTCTCCACCAACCTGGCCGAAAACATCACCGGCATGCGCGTCGTCACCGCCTTCAACCGCCAGGTGCCCAACCTCTCCTCCTTCAACAACCTCCAGGTCATCAACACCGTCAACAACGTCCACGCCGCCCGCGTCAACGGCGTTTACCAGCCCCTGCTCTCGCTCATCGGCGTCGTGGGCAAGGTCATCATCCTCTCCTACGGCGGCTACCTCCTGGTGGCCGGCCGCCTCGGCGGCGCCGAAAGCATCGGATCGGTCGTGGCGGCCTATCTCTACTGGGACTGGTTCATGGCCCCCATCCTCAACTTCGGCACCCTCTCCAACCAGCTCATGATGGCCATGGCCGGCGCCGACCGCGTCTTCAACCTCCTGGACATACAGCCGGATGTGCAGGACCTGCCCGACGCCCAGCCCCTGCCGCGCATCGAGGGATACGTCACCTTCGAGCACGTCACCTTCGGCTACAATCCCGACCGCCCCGTCCTCCACGACATCAGCTTCGAGGCCAAACCCGGGCAGATGATCGCCCTGGTCGGCGCCACCGGATCGGGCAAAAGCTCAATCATTTCCCTCATCTCCCGCTTCTATCAACCCCAACAGGGCCGCGTCCTGGTCGATGGGCGCGACATCCGCCACGTTACCGGCGACTCCCTCCACCGCCAGACCGGCCTGGTCCTGCAGGTGAATTACCTCTTCAGCGGCACGGTGATGCAGAACATCCGCTACGCCCGCCCCGAGGCCACCGAGGAACAGGTCTACGAGGCCGCCAGGGCCATCGGCTCCTATGACTCCATCATGAGCCTCAAGGAAGGCTTCAACTCCGAAGTGGGCGAGCGCGGGGCCAACATGTCCCTGGGCCAGCGGCAGTTGATCTGCTTCACCCGCGCCTTCCTGGCCGACCCGCGCATCTTCATGCTCGACGAGGCCACCAGCGCCATCGACACCGCCACCGAGCAGCTGATCCAGCGCTCATTGGAAAAACTGCTGGCCGGACGAACCACCTTCATCGTCGCCCACCGCCTCAGCACCATCATGAAGGCCGACTGCATCCTGGTCGTCGACGCCGGGCGCATCATCGAGCGCGGCACCCACCAGGAACTTCTGGCCCGCCACGGAAAATACGCCCATCTGTACGAGCAGTTTGTCACCCAAAGTGAGTAAAAACCGCCAACGCATCTGATAACAGACAACCCCATGATCCTAGACCAACTCCAACGTGCTGATGTGTATGCCTCCCTTGGCGAGCGCTTCGCCCGCGGCTTCACCTTCCTCCGCCGCCCCGACCTGGCCGAGCTCCCCCCCGGCCGCCACGAGATCGACGGCCAGGATCTCTACGCCACCATCATGGAAGTGGACCTCAAAACCCCCGCCGAGGGCTTTTGGGAAGCCCACCGCCGCTACGCCGACATCCAGTTCCTCCTCAGCGGCACCGAGCGCATGGGCATCGCCGACATTTCCGCCCTCCGAACCTCCAAACCCTACGACCAGAGCGGCGATGTCGAAATCTTCACCGGCACCGGCCAGTCCATCCTCGTCCCCCCCGGCCATTTCACAATCTTCCTGCCCCACGATGCCCACATGCCCGGCCTCCGCCCCGATGCCGAGGCGGCCCGCGTGAAAAAAGTGGTGGTCAAGGTTCGCCTCCCCTGAGCGATCCCCTCTTTCCTCAGGCCCGAGCGGCCGCCCGGCGCCGTCTTGCCCCCGGACGGCCGCGCTTACCGCCAAACGGGCGCGGCGCTTGGTTCCGGCGATGCGGTCCTTTGTGCTCACGCGGCGACCGAACCGGCGCCGCCGGCCTCGCATCGCCCGCCTCAGGCTCGAAGCCGACACTGGCCGGCAAATCGCTTCGTTTGACCGGAATCGACCGCCGAATCAGCTTTTCAATCGCCTTCAGGTGCGCCCGCTCCTCCCGGTCGCAAAACGACACCGCCGACCCGGACGCCCCGGCCCGCGCCGTCCGCCCGATCCGATGCACATACGTCTCCGGCTCGTGCGTCAGGTCGTAATTCACGACATGCGTGATCCCCTCGACATCGATCCCCCGCGAGGCGATGTCCGTTGCCACCAGCACCGGAATCTTGTTCCGGCTGAAGTTATCCAGCGCCCGCTGCCGGGCGTTCTGGCTCTTGTTGCCGTGGATCGCCTCGGCCTTGATCCCCCGCTGGTGCAGATGACGCACCACCTTGTCCGCCCCGTGCTTGGTGCGGGTAAAGACAATCGCCCGCGACATCGGCAGCTCCTCCACCAGGTGCGCCAGCAGCGCCGGCTTGTCCCGCTTCTCAACAAAATAAACGCAATCCTCCACCCGCTCGCCCGCATTGGCCTCGCTGGCCACCTGCACCGTCACCGGATTTCGCAAAATCGAGCCGGCCAGGTTTCGGATCTCCGGCGGCATCGTCGCTGAAAACAGCAGCGTCTGCCGCGCCGGCGGCAGCACCTGGATGATCCGGCGGATATCCCGGATGAACCCCATGTCCAGCATCCGGTCCGCCTCATCCAGCACCAGCATCTCCACGCCCCCCAGATCGACCAGCCGCTGATTCAGCAAATCCAGCAGCCGCCCCGGCGTCGCCACCAGCACATCCACACCCTGCCGCAGCGCCTGCACCTGCCGATTCTGGCTCACCCCCCCGAACACCACCGTGTGGCGCAGCGGCAGGTGGTTGCCATAGTCACGGAAGTTCTCCTGAATTTGCGTCGCCAACTCGCGCGTCGGGCACAGCACCAGGCACCGCACCCGCCGTCCGCCCCTCGTCCCCTTGGCGCTGGATAGACGGTGCAGGATCGGCATGGCAAACGCCGCCGTCTTGCCCGTGCCCGTCTGGGCGCATCCCAGCACGTCCCGCCCCGCCAACGCGTGTGGAATCGCCTGCGCCTGGATCGGTGTGGCGGTGACATAACCCCGGGTTTGGATCGCCCGAAGAATCGGCGGCGCTAACTTGAGATCGGCAAACTGCATAGAAACAACCTTTCTGGTGGTCCACAACATGGACGTTGCGCACTCAAACCAAAAAGGCCACGGCGGACGCCGAAACAGGCCGGTCAGTGCGCTGCAACTGGGCGAAAGATGCGTTCAGGAATGAACCCGGAGGGATTTCGTGACGAATCAAGGCGGGCAGTTGTCTTGCTCGCATTCTAGCCTCCCTCCGGGTGAAGTCCACCCCCCGACCGCTCGCCCCCCCACGCAATCGTCGCTTGACTTCCCACGGAATCTCCATACAATGTCCTAACTACAAGCCGATTCCGTTGAAGGTGGTTCAACAACCCCCAAATTGCCGATACCAAGGGCGGGATTATCGGAACCGGTTTATAGGTGAAGGAGCTGCCATATGGAGATGGCTGACGAAGTGGTGTCCACCGAATCTCTCGATTCGACGCAGAGCAACTTATTCATGGGTAAAAGCACAGCTAAAGCAGCAAGGTCCCGGCGTGCGGCCGAGGCCGGGGTAAAGCATGAAACCGCCGAGACGATGGCCGGCAAGCAGAAGGAAATCGCCGTCAGCGAGTTCTTCGCCAAAAACCGCCACCTCCTAGGCTTTGACAACCCCCGCAAGGCCCTCTTGACCACCGTCAAGGAGGCCGTGGACAACTCCCTCGACGCCTGCGAGGAGGCGGGCATCCTTCCGGAAATCTGGATCAAGATCGAGGCCCTCAACGGCGGCTCCAAATCCGCCGCCCCCGAGCCCAGGGGCCGGAAAAAGAAGGGGGAGGAAACCCAGCCCGCCCTGATCGAAGTGACCAACCCGGAGTTGGCCGGTGCCCCCGCCCCCTCCATCGCCAACGCCACGCGCTTCCGCGTCACCGTCCGCGACAACGGGCCCGGCATCGTCAAGGCCCAAATTCCCAACGTCTTCGGCCGCCTCCTCTACGGCAGCAAGTTCCACCGCCTCCGCATGAGTCGCGGCCAGCAGGGCATCGGCATCAGCGCCGCCGGCATGTACGGCCTGCTCACCACCGGCCAGTCCGTCCAGATCGTCAGCCGGACCGGTAAAAGGAAGCCCGTCCATCGCTTCGAACTGCAGATGGACACTCTCAAAAACCGCCCCGAAATCATCGTCGATGAGCAGCACGAACATTGGCCGCTGGAAAACATCCCCTTCGCCCCGGCCGACGGCCAGCCGACGACCGAGGTTCCGCAGATGTCTCATGGCACCGAGGTCGCCATTGCTCTGGAAGCCAAATTCCAGCGCGGCCGGGCCAGCGTCGATGAGTACCTGGAACAGACCGCCATCGCCAATCCCCACGCCACCATCCACTGGATCGCCCCCGACGGCGCCACCCGCGACTTCCTCCGCGAGGTGGAGGAAGTCCCCCGCAGCCCCGAGGCGATCAAGCCCCACCCCTACGGCGTCGAGCTGGGCGTCCTGATCCGCATGCTCAAGGAGACCCAGCACAAGCACCTGGGCGGCTTTCTCCAGGAGGAATTCAGCCGCGTCTCCCCCAAGGTGGCAAAGGAAATCTGCGACAAGGCCGGCCTCACCACCAACACCTGGTGCGCTCAGGTCGCCCGCGAGGAGGCCGACCGCCTCCACCACGCCATCCAGAACACCAAAATCATCGCCCCCCCCACCGACTGCCTCGTCCCCATCGGGCCTCAGCAGATTCTCAAAGGGCTGCTCAAGGAGATCAAAGCCGAGTTCTACACCGCCGAAACCCGCGAACCGGCCGTCTACCGCGGCAATCCCTTCCAGATCGAAGTCGGCCTGGCCTTCGGCGGCAATCTCCCGGCCGACGACTCGGCCCGCGTCATCCGCTTCGCCAACCGCGTCCCCCTGCTCTACCAGCCCAGCGCCTGCGCCATCAGCAAGGCCGTCATCGGCACCAGTTGGCGCAACTACGGCCTGAGCCAGCCGCGCAACGCCGCCCCCGAAGGCCCGCTGGTCGTCTTCGTCCACATGGCCAGTGTCTGGGTTCCCTTCACCAGCGAATCCAAGGAGGCCATCGCCGACTACGATGAAATCGCCAAGGAAATCCGCCTGGCCCTGCAGGAGTGCGGCCGAAAGCTCAACACCTACATCCGCCGCCGCCAGCGCATCGCCCGCGAGGGCCAGCGCCGGCACGTGTTCGAGAAATACATCGGCGAGGTCGTCATGGCCTGCGGGAAGATGACCAAAATCGACCCCAAAAAGCTCTACGAGCAGCTCCAGGCCGTCGCCAAGAGTCGTACCGCCACCGCCGACACGCAGTTTGACGAGGATGGCAACCCCATCAAACCCACCCCCACCGCCGGCCGTCTGGAGGGGGATGAGAACGTTGTCGTCATCGAGGCCAACCAGGCCGATGCCGCCGACATTGAGGAGAACGAAACCCCGCCCGGCAAGAAGGGCAAGGACCTCTTCTCCGACGAGGAGGAGGAAGCCGAGGCGGCGTGAGAATGGGGCCGGGCCGGCTGGTGGAACGCCGATGATCCGCGGTACGCTTCTTGCCTGCCAACTGTATTCAACCTGCTCCCACGCCACGTGATACGCATGAGGTCATTCGCTGAGTGATTCTCTGTGTCTCCGTGGTGAACTTCAGACGATTGAGAGAAAGACATGCCAACCGCAACCAAATCCAACAAGAATTCCCCCACCGCCAAGAAACTCGAGGGCATGGCCCAGGCGGTGGTCAAGTACGCCAAATCGCAGGAGGATCCCGGCTTCGACATCCCTACCCGCGCCCTCTCCAACGCCAAATTCGATGAGAAGAAAAAGATCATAACCATGGGCGACAACGTCCAGCGGCGCAACTTCTTCAACCTCTCCCAGGCCAAGAAGTTCATGCAGACCATGCTGGTGGCGTCGGGGTGCAAGGAACTAAACGACCAGGGCAAGACCACCAGCATCCGTGACCTCTACTACCACATGAAGCACACGATCGAGGGGACCAAAGAGAACACCTTCGACGAGCAGAGCGAAAGCGACCCGATCATCGAGGACCTGGAGGTCACCATCACCTCCCTGCGCGAGGAGCTGGGCCTCTTCGCCGAAAACAAGGGCGCCATGGTCGGCAATATCACCCTCACCGACAACGGCGACACCATCGACGGGCGAAAAATGGGCACCGGCGGCTGGTCGGTTCCTTCAATCGTCGAGGAAAACTTCATCAAGTTCAAAAAGTGCGAGGCCAAGTTCATTCTCCTGATCGAAAAAGGCGCCGTCTGGCGCCGATTCAACGAGGACCGCTTCTGGCAGCGCCACAACTGCATCATCATCCACGGCGGCGGCCAGCCCCCGCGCGGCGTCCGTCGCCTCATGCACCGGATGCACCATGAACTCAAGCTCCCCGTCTACGTCCTGGTCGATAACGATCCCTGGGGCTATTACATCTACTCCGTCGTCAAGCAGGGCTCGATCAACCTCGCCTTCGAATCCGGCCGAATGGCCATCCCCGCCGCCCGCTTCATCGGCATGAGCAGCTTCGACGCCGACCGCTTCGGCATCAACAAAACCGTCACCATCGCTATGAAGGATGAGGACATCCGCCGGGCCAAGGAGATCATGAACTACCCCTGGTTTGCCAAGAAAAAGGAGTGGCAAAAGGAAATCCAGCACATGCTCAAGAGCGGCGTCAAACTCGAACTCGAAGCCCTCAGCAGCAAGGATTTCTCCTTCATCACCGAAACCTACCTGCCCGAAAAGCTGAAAAAGCGTCTCTGGCTCGACTAAGAAATTGTGGTGCGGGCGTCCCGCCTGCTCTGGCCAATTTTAGAATTGTGGTGCAGGCGTCCCGCCTGCTATTATTCACTCCGAGATGCAATGGAGACGAAATGCCCATGCCGCATCACCCGGATAGCCAGAATGAATGTGCAAGCCGGACGCCTGCACCACAACCTCCGCCGCTGGAGATCGCGCGCCGATCCGAACCGCACCTTCAGTCCGGCTCATGCCTTTTGAAACACCCGAGGGCGGCCGGGATTGTTCAAAACGCATTGCGCCATTTTGACGGCCAGCGCTATCACCTCCACGCCTGGTGTATCATGCCCAATCATGTGCATGTCGTGATGTCGCCATTGCGTAACCATGACTTGCCAGACATCCTCCATTCATGGAAGTCGTTCACCTCACACGCGATTTATCGGGCATTCCATCGCAAGGGGGACGTTTGGGAACGGGAGTCATTCGATCACCTGATCCGCAATGTCGAGGCGGTGGACAGGTTCATCGCATACACACAAAGAAATCCTGTCGAAGCGGGCCTATGTAACCGTTTGGAGGACTGGCCGTATTCGAGTTGTGGTGCAGGCATCCCGCCTGCTTCCTCTAATTTGATCGAAGCCGACGCAGGCGGGACGCCTGCACCACAAATACGGGCCGAGTTCATTGATCCAACCACACTGCCGTTCAACCCGCCCCGAAGACGTGGCGAACTGCCTCATCTGGAGAAAGAGGGAGGCACCTATTTTATCACGTTTCGATTGCGTGATGCTGTGCGCTGAGCAGGTGCCGCTTCCAGTTCAATCTGTCGGGTTGTTATGGTTGCAGGCGTCTTGCCCGCTCCATCATACGAGCAGGCGGGACGCCTGCACCACAAATGCCGGCCGGACAATTTAATGTGGGCGCGGCAGTAGGGTCCGCAGTACTCTGCCGACCATCGCTCCGGCTTGAGGCCTAAATGGTAGCAGGGGCTACCAGCCCGTGGCCCGCGTACGCGCGGGCAACTACATGAGCCAATGCAAAATTCACGATAGGCCGACGATGCCATCCGCGCAACGGGCTAAAGCCCCCTGGCCATGTTCCTATTGCTTCATCACCGGCTCGAAACCGTGCCCTGCCCGCACGGCTGGCGGCGTCGGCGTCCACAGGATGGCGAAAAAGACCAGTGTGCAGGCGGCGGCCAGAACATAGTAGCCGTACAAAAGCGTTCCGCTTTCATTGGAGAGCCACGTATAGATGGGCATCAGCCACCAAGCCACCAGGCTCCAGGACAGCCAACCCCTCCGGGCGATCCGCGGAGAACGGGGCGCCCGCAATAAATAGCCTGGACTCAAAAGAAACAGGATCAGACTGAAAATCATCAACAAACAAGCGAACGGCATGACAAGCCCAAACACACCACCGTGCCGAAGAATCTCGGAAATCGCGGCAAACCCATCTTCCCATATGTTTCCGACAGTTGCACAAGGCCATACCACAGTCCACACGATTGTTGCCCAAGTGGGCATCGTTTGCGGCTTACCCCACAAGATCGCTCCATACCATCCCGGCAGCCATAAGCTGATCCAAAATCCGATCCACCCGATCGCAAGCAAATACCAGCGCGCGACGGATAAGGGCAATGGAGCCGTGAGAATCTCGGAGGACTTGCTCATGAAATACACTCAACAACAGTAGGTCCGCCCGGTGCCCGGAAGGGGGACCGGCCGAATCGGGTGAAAAACCCCTTGTTCCCATCCGGCTCGAATCGTAGTTGTCGCGTCACCTCTCAGCGCATTCTATTCCGCCAAGCCGGTCCTCACTAGTCACGCCAGGGCCCTTCTCCCTTCCGCGCTGCGCTTTTGGCGCCAAATCGCGCAGCGCAAAATCAGGCAAAAAACTTCGTGAAAAAAAGAATTATCGCCCCTG
>JBIQLO010000149.1:0-10029 GCA_044464175.1 Planctomycetaceae bacterium
GGGGGCAATTGGAAAAGTGCCGGGGGCAGGAGACAGAAGGGGCTGGCAGGGGCGGGGTGAAACGGGAAGATTTTTGTTGTCTTTCTCAACCGGTTGAGGTACCGTGCGGGGTGATGGTGACGATGCAGGACATTGCGTCGGAGCTGAAGCTGTCGCGGGCGACGGTCTGCTATGCGCTGGGGGAGCGATGGCGGGAGAAGGGGATCGCGCCGCGCACGCGGCGGGCGGTGCTGGAGCGCAGCCGGACCTTGGGGTATCGGCGGAACCGGATCGCCTCGAGCCTGACCACCCGCCGGACGCGGACGATCGGTGTGGTGGCGCCGGTGATGGATGTGCTGTACGGGGACATGCTTCAGGGGATTGAGAGCGTGGTGGGGCAGGGGTACGCGCTGGTGGTGGGCATTTCGCAATATGAGGGGCCGCGGGAGCGGGGGTTGCTGGAATCGTTTCAGGAACGGATGGTGGACGGGCTGATCATCGTGCATGCGAACCGGCCTGAAAACAGAGGGATTCTCAAGCGGCTGCTGGCGGGGGGGATGAGGATCGTGCAGGCGGACCGGTATTTTGAGGATCTGCCCACGGACGCGGTGACGGCCGACGGGGCGGGGCTGGCGCGGCTGTTGACGGAGCATCTGCTGGAATTGGGGCACCGGAGGATCGCGTATCTGCCGGCGCGGCACGAGCACCAGGGGACGCTGGCGCGGCAGGCGGGATATGCGGCGGCAATGGGCGAGCGGGGGTTGGCGGCGACGATCTGGAGCGGCGGCGGGAAGGTGGAATGGGGGGGGGCGCGGTTTGGATATGAGCGGTCGCTGGCGGCGCTGCGATCGGGGGAGCGGCCGACGGCGGTGGTGTCGCACGATGAGGGGGGCGCGCTGGGGTGCATCCGGGCGGCGGCGGAGCTGGGGCTGGCGTGCCCGGCGGACATTTCGGTGGCGGGGGTGGACCGGGATTATGACCGGCGGCTGGGGAATCCGCTGATGCGGTTTGAGCCGACGCGGGCGGTGTGGGATGTGCGGGAAATGGGCCGGCGGGCGGCGCGGTTGCTGCTGGAGCGGCTGGAGGGGAAAACGGACGAGGGGCCGCGGCGTGAGCTGATCGGGGGGCGGCTGGAGGTGGGGGGATCGACGGGAGCATGTCAATCAAGAATTATGAATTAAGAATTACAAATGAAGAATTGGGGGAAATTTTGGAAAGGAGCGGCCATGTCCAGGAAACGGGGATTTACGCTGGTGGAGTTGCTGGTCGTCATCGGGATCATCTCGGTTCTAATCGCGATGCTGCTGCCGGCCTTGAACAAGGTGCGGAAGATGGCCAAGCAGACGGCGTGCCTGTCGAATTTGCGGCAGCTTGGGCAGGCGGCGGCGATGTATGAGGCGGACAACCGGGGGTACCTTCCGTTTTCGCTGGATGACATAACCCTGCCCGATGACGCGGCGGGGCACAGGCACACGACGTTCAGCGGGTACAAGACGTATTTCGGGCCGGCCTGGTACATTCTGCTGGCGCCCTACCTGCATCTCCCCACGAAGACGGATGACGGGCACTATTTCTATCAGCTGGACTCGAAGGTGGATGTGACGCGGACGGTGTTTTACTGCCCGGAGACGATGGAGACGGATGAACAGATCGCGTATGGCCCGAACATCTATATCTACCAGGAGCGGGCGGGTTACAAGTTGCCGCCGCTGACCAGCGGGGTGGCGCGTGAGAAGATAAACCATGTGGTTGTGCCGGGGGAGAAGGTCTTCATCGGGGACAGCGTGGCCTCCTCCTATCTCTCCCCCTCGCAGTGCAAGCCGGGGGCTTCGGCGGAGCACGGGTTCATGCGGCACGGGGGTTCGGAGCGGAGCAACAGCGGGGCCAATATGCTCTATTTTGATGGACATGCGCGATACGTGACATATGTGGAGATGTCCTATATCAGCGGCAAGGTGCGGCCGATGTTCTGGCCCTGGGGCCCCGGAGGGTCGTGATCGGAATGGATGGATTTCAGGTTGCGGAATTGGGAGTGAAGAAGATTTTGCCGGTTCGTTCAGTCCGCAATCGCAAACCGGCCAGGAGCCGCCGGTGAAAGCTTAGGCGAATGGTCCGCGGGCGGACCTTATGGAGATTGGATATGGGTTGGCACTTGAAGCGGATGGTGGGTGTGTGCAGCGTGGTGTTGGCGGTGGCGGCGGCGAGCAGTTGGGCGCGGGGGGCGGCATTGACGCTGATCGAGAAGGGGAAGTCCGATTATGTGATCGTCACACCGGACAAGCCGGCCAATGCGGAGGAGGCCAAGCTGGTGGCGTCGGCGGCCCAGGTGTTGCAGACGACGCTGGGGCAGGCGACGGGGGTGAAGCTGGCGATTGTGCCGGAGGGAAAGGTGGCGGGGCGGCCGGGGATTTTCCTGGGCCAGACGGCGGCGGCGAAGGCGGCGGGGCTGGATCAGGTGAAGGGGTGGACGTTCATCAAGGCGGTGCAGGGGAAGAATCTGTTTCTGGTGGGGCATGATGAGCAGTCAGCGCGCCAGCGGAGCATGATCTATCAGGGGACCTTGAAGGCGGTGACATCGTTTCTGGAGGATGAGGGGGTGCGGTATCTGCTGCCGGGGCAGAAGTACGGGACGTATGTGCCGAAGCTGGAGCGGGTGGATGTGCCGGGGGATTTGAACGAGACCTGGTCGCCGTGGCTGTCGTATATTCACGGGCGGCGGACGGGGGATCAGCTTTACAGCACGGCCAACAATTACCTGGACTCGGACCATCTCAAGGACATGGGGGGGCACTCATATTACTCGGCCGTTCCGGCCAAGGAATATGCCAAGACGCATCCGGAGTATTTCGTATTGAAAAACGGGGTGCGGAGCCCGTCGGGAAACCACCTGTGCATCTCGAACCCGCAGGTGAAGGCGCTGATGCTCAAGCAGATGGAGGGGATTTTCGACGCGGGATACGACCAGGTGCAACTGGGGCAGACGGATGGATACATCCCCTGTCAGTGCGATGCCTGCAAGGCGATCAATCCGGACCCGAAGGAGCGGACCTGGATTTTCCACCGGGAGCTGGCGGCGGAGATGAACCAGCGCCGGCCGGGCAAGAAGGTGGTGATCATATCCTACGGGCCGACGGCCGAGCCGCCCCGGACGTTCAAGACGTTCCCGCCGAACGTGATGATCCAGTTGGCGCACTACTCGGCGGAGGATTTCAAGGCGTGGCAATCGTTTGACGTGAAGAAGACGGTCTATATCTACAACTGGGGGACGTACCAGGACACAGGATTCGGGCCCAAGCGGACGCCGAAGTATGCGGCGGAGCAGATCAAGCTGTTTCGGGACAACAAGGTACGGGGGATTTACCTGTGCGGGGGATTTGAGGACATGGGGCTGGAGGGACCGGTCTTTTATACCTATGGGCGGATGATCGGGAACCCGGATCAGGACTGGCGGAAGGTGGTGGGGGAATTTTACCGGGATGCATATGGGAAGTCGGCCGGGGCGATGACCGATTTCTTCCAGACGCTGTATGGGCGGATGGAGCTGTACAGCGACTCGAACCGGCCCAACCATGCCTCGGAGGCCAAGCCGAGTCTGGCCAAAGGGGCCGGGGCGACGATGGCGGCGCTGTTTCCCAGGGATGTGCTGGCGAAGCTGGAGCAAAGCCTGAAGGAGGCCGAGGCGCTGGATTCGGATGCGGGGGTGCAGGCGCGGATTCGGCTGGTGCGGCGGGAGTTTGAGTACGTCAAGAGCGTGGCGGGGATTTATTACGCCTACGCCGAATACCAGGCGAGGCCGGACTGGGAGACGTTCGGGGCGGTTGAGCAGGCGGTGGAAGCGCGGACGAAGCTGATTGACTCATGGTATGATGACAAGGGGCGGATGCGGGCGTTCGACGGTTGGCCGCGGTTTTATGAGAACACGTCAAAGCCGTTTCTGCTGACGGGCGGGCGGCTGCGCGGGCCGCTGGAGGAGCCGGCGAACTGGAATTTCCAGTCGCTGCGGGAGGCGAAGATCCTGCCCGGGGCGACGAAGCTGCGGGTGATGGAGATGGATGCGGCGCGGGTGTCCCCGTTTGAGATCACCGGGCGGGCGGACAACCCGGCGTGGCAGGGGGCGGCGCAGGGGGCGTTCGTGGAGCAGAACCTGCGGAAGCTGGACAACGAAACGAAATTCCGCGTGGCGTACGATGAGGAGAACCTGTACCTGGCCTTTGACTGCGCGCGGGATGACATGGCGCATTTCAACCCGGTGTCGGCGGGGCGGGATGGGGCGGTGTGGCGGGCAGGGCCGTGCGAGAGCATCGAGGTGTGGGTTTACCTGGGGCGGTTGGGGGCGGGAAAGTATTGCCGCTTTTTCTTCAACCCGGTCAGGGATTCGTTTTTTGACGGGCGGTATGGTTTCATCACCGACGGGCTGGATCCGCGCTATGGGAAATGGGATGACGGGTGGGATGGGAAGTGGAGCTACGCCTTCCATATCGACCGGGACCGGAACCGGTGGACGGGGGAGGTGAAGATTCCCTTCAGCACGCTGGGGCTGGAGGGGCGGATCAAGCCGGGGTCGGAGCTGCAACTGAAGCTGCGGCGGCTGAATTTTCTTTATGATGCGCAGAAGCTAGGATGGTCGCCCGGCGCCGGCGCTCCGGTGGTGTCGGGATGGACGCCGACCCTGGGCTACAAGGATTTTGGCCGGGTGCATTTCAAATGACGGACAGTAAGGAAGAGGCATGGCATCCATTCTGGTAATCGGGCCGCATCCGGACGATCAGGAGCTGGGGATGGGGGGATCGATTGCGCGTCTGGCGGGACAGGGGCACCGGGTGCACCTGCTGGACATGACCAACGGGGAGCCGACGCCGCTGGGGAGCGTGGAGAAGCGGGCGGCCGAGGCGGCGGCGGCGGCCAGGGTGCTGGGGGTGGAGCGGACGACGCTGGACCTGCCCAACCGGGAGGTGGTGCATACGGTGGCAAACCGGCACAAGGTGGCGGCGGTGATTCGCGTCCACCGGCCGGACTGGCTGTTTGTCCCGTATCCCATCGACGCGCACCCGGATCACGTGGCGGTGACGCGGATCGCGGAGGATGCGCGGTTTGACGCGAAGCTGACCAAATCGACGATCCCCGGCGAGCCGTGGTATCCCAAGCGGATCATTTACTATTTCTGCACGCACCTGCGGATGAACTTCCCGGCGACCTTTTGCCTGGACATCAGCGCCCAGATCGAGCGGAAGCTGGAGTCGGTGCTGTGCTACAAGACGCAGTTTGTGGAGAACAACAGCCCGGTGCCCCAGATGGTGCGGACGGCGGCGGGGTATTTCGGGTCGCGGATCGGGACGGCGTATGCCGAGCCGTTTTTCTCCCATGAGATGCTGGGGTTTGGGGGGCTGGGGGAGCTGGTGTAGGAAAGGCATAAACAGGCAGTCCCGCCAGTGCTCTTACTGGCGGGACCGCATATGACCAGAGTGCCGCGATTCATTCTCAATGCGTCATGTCATCCGCTTTGTCACCGGCTTTCTTTAACTGATCGCCGGCCTTATCGGCGGCCTTGTTCATCTGGTGGCCGGCATCCCGCGTCGCATCGTCGACCTGCTCTCCGGCTTTTTCCGCCGGGCCCTTCTCCTTGCAGCCGCTGGAAAAGCCCGCCACCCCCAGAAAAACGACCGCGCCCAATGCCGCATACGCTCCGGTTCGCCGTGAAATCATGGAATTTCTCCAAAAGACGGAATTTGCCGACACGCCAGTCATGTCGGCTAGTGTGAAGGCTAACGGGTCCGCGCCGAACCCGGAACGGCAAATGCCGCCGGTGGGCCAAAGGAGCACCCTCCAGGTGGGGGCAAGCGAGAAATCGCGTGGACAGAATGGGCCCGATCGTGGCACATTGGCGGGCGATGAGGGATGTGGCTGAGCAACTTGAGAGACTTCGGCGCATCGTGCGGGGGTATGGGTCGGTGCTGGTGGCGTATTCGGGGGGAGTGGACAGCGCGCTGGTGCTGGCGGTGGCGCATCAGGAACTGGGGGCGCGGGCGCTGGGGTGCATTGGCGTCTCGCCCAGCTATCCGGAGAGCGAACTTGCGGCGGCGGAGGAAGCGGCCCGGCGGATGGGGGCGCGCTGCCGGCGCGTCGAAACCCACGAGCATCTGGACGGGCAATACGCGGCCAACGGGGCGGATCGGTGTTATTTCTGCAAGAAGCACCTGCACGACACGTTAAACGCCATCGCGGCGGCCGAGGGGTGGGCGGTGGTGGCCGATGGGAACAACCGGAGCGACCTGGCGGGAGAGCATCGGTATGGGATGCAGGCGGCCCACGAGCGGGGGGTGCGTTCGCCCCTGCAGGAGGCGGGACTGGACAAAGAGCAGGTGCGGGCGGCGGCGAGGGCGCTGGGGCTGGGCGTGTGGGACAAGCCGTCGATGGCGTGCCTCTCCTCCCGCGTGCCGCATGGGACAACGATCACGGTGGAGTTGCTCAAGAAGGTGGAGGCGGCCGAGCGGGCGCTGGCGGGGGTGGGGTTTGAGCAGTACCGGGTGCGGCATCATGGGGCGGTGGCGCGGCTGGAGGTGCCGCCGGAGGCGTTCTGGCTGGCGGTGCGGGAGCGCGATAGAATCGTGGCGGCGTTGCGGGCGGTTGGGTATCGGCATGTGACGCTGGATTTGGCGGGGTATGGGAAGTAGTGCGGCACCAGCTCTAAATTGTCGGGCGGCAGCACGAGTCACGGCGTACCGTGACTCGTGGCACCCGGCTCCGCCCGTGGAAGGAGTGGCGATACTTCCCACCCGTCGTTTTGAAATAGGCTCCACCTGCCTTCGGGCTTGATGATATTGTTATGTACACGGTTGCAAGATTCATATCTGAAAATGAAGATGTTGAAAGATTGGAAGAAATAGGAAAGCGTCTCAATGAGATTCATCCCAATACATTCACGGGATTGGGTCGCCACGGATGTCAATTTGCAATCGACATCTCCAAGGCGGATGATTGGATGTCGCATCATGAGGCCATCTCCGCTTTTCTCAAAGATCGCGCCGAAATCATTCGCTTTGCTAAGCAGCTTTCCATATTTTTAATTTTCGATGTGGCCGTGGAGCCCGAGGATATTGCGGGCCATCCATGTATAAAAGTGGGAATTACGCCTTCTTTGGGTTTGCAGCTTTATGAAATGGAGGCGGAGTTACATTTTTCAATTTACAATGGGACCGACAATTGGTGGCCTCAAAGCGAAGGAGAGAGCCATGAGGCCGGGACGAACGGAGAGGAGTAGTTATGGAGTGCCGCACCGGCTGTAAATTGTCGGGCGGCAGCACGAGTCACGGCGTACCGTGACTCGTGGCACCCAACGGAGGAGGGGATAAGCATCAGAAGGGCTATTCATGAATCGTGATTTTCCCGATTTGGATGTGGCATCGGCGGCCGAGGGGGTGCATGCGGCTTGGGTGGAAGGAAGGCCGGATGGGGAAGGGTCGCTGGGGCGGTTTGGGGTGAAGCTGCCGGCGTATGTGGAGGTCTGTTATTACGCGGCCTGCCAGGGGCATGACCCGTATGGGGGGCAATACCAGTGGCCGGCGGGGGCGAATCGGCTGCATTCACGGCACATGGAGAAGTTGGGGGAGATGACACCGGGGGGATTGCTCCTGTTGCTGCGCCTGAAGGACCAGAGTCACCTGGCGCTGTTGCCGCTGCCGGGGAGCCACACGGCCGCCAGCTTCCGCTGGGAGGCGGGGCAACTGGTTCTGGATGTAAGCAGCTTCGGCACGGAGCCGGTCGCGCTGGAAGCACCGCTGCTGGCGTGGGCGCGGGGAGAGGACCCGTATGAGGCGGCGTGGCGGGCGTGGAGGCTGGCGCTGGGGCATCCGCTGCTCACCGGGGGGACGTGCCTGCGGCATGAGAAGCCGTATCCGGAGGCGTTTGAGTATCTGGGGTGGTGCAGCTGGGAACAGTACAAGACCAACATCGATGAGGCGACGATGCTCGGGGCGGTGGATGCGATTGAGGCGTCCGGGCTGCCGATCCGGTATGTGCTGGTGGACGATGGGCACGAGCAGGTGGCGGATCGAAAGCTGGTGGATTTCCGGGCCGATGCCGCAAAATTCCCCCGGGGCTTGAAGCCGCTGCTGGAGCGGCGGCGGCCCGAGGGGATTCGCTGGTGCGGGCTGTGGACGGATTTGAACGGGATGTGGGAGGGGATTTCGCCCAGGCACACGATGACATCGCTGGAGGGGCATCTGGCGGCGGTGAGCGAAGGGGGGACGATCAAGGCGAAGGGGGAGGCGGCGCATGTGCGGGCCTATCTGGAGGAGATGCTGCATTCGGCCCGGGGGTTTGATTTTGTGAAGGTGGATGACCAGGCGCAATGCCTCAAGCAGTATCGGGGGGCAAAACAGGGGGTCTACCCCGCCATGCTGCACAACCGGGTGCTGGAGGCGCTGTGCCGGGAGCAGGGGCTGGGGCTGATCAACTGCATGGCGCACAACAGCGTCTGCGCGTTCAACACGGTGCATAGCGCGGTGACGCGCTGCAGCGCGGATTACAAGGTGGGCAATGCCAAGCTCTCCAAGGCGCACATTCATCAGTCATTCGCCAATGCGCTCTATTTCGGCCCGACGGTCTGGCTGGACCATGACATGTTCCATTCCAGCGATCCGGCGGCCGGGCGGGCGATGGCAATCTCCAAGGCGCTCAGCGGCGGGCCGATCTATCTGTCAGATGATCCGCGGGAATTCGACGCCGCCAATGTGCGCCCGCTGTGCCTGGAGAATGGGCGGCTGCTGCGGCCGCTTGCGCCGGGAGCGCCGCTGCCGGATTGCATCTACATGAATCCCCTGGAGAGCCAAAGGGCCTATCGCGTGGTGGCGCCGCTGGAGGGCGGGGCGGCGGCGGTGGGACTGTTCAACTTGAGCGAGCCGGGGCGGGCGGTGTCGGGGCGGATCCAGGCGGCCGACTGGCGGTGGGCGGATGTGATGCGGCCGGAAGGGGGGCCTCGGGCCGCTCCGCCGGAAGGGTTGATTCTGTACGACCACCAGAATGGGCGGGCGATGCGGCTGGAATCGGACCAGGAGGTGATGCTGGAGGGATTTGAAGGAAGGCTTTATCTGCTTTGTCCGATCGTTCACGGCTGGAGCGTCATCGGACGGCGGGACAAGTTTCTCTCCCCGGCGGCGGCGAGGGTGATGGTCATCACACCGGAGGAGCTGGTGTTGCGGCTGGAGGAGGCGGGGGGGATCACGGTCTGGTCGGATGAGCCGCCGACGGCGGATCGGGCGGGGGTTGAGGTCAAAGCCATCGGGCCGCAAGTGTGGGCGATCCACTGCGGGAAATCGGGGGATTTGCCGGGCCTGACGGTGCGGCTGCGGCGGGTCAAATCGCCGGGCTAAAGCCGATCTTTTTTCCCCCGCCAGCGTAGTAATTATACGGATTTATGCGATAATGACCTCTTGCGGTTTTCCGGCCGCAGCGGGGGCTTTTTTGTTTCAAAGCAGGAGCGTACGACCCATGGCCGATGAGAATGTGATGCCCGAGTCAAAGACGGGAATGGATTCCACCTATACCGAGAACATGATCAAGGTTCTGGAGGGGACCGAGCATGTGCGCAAGCGGCCGGGCATGTACATCGGGGACACCACTTCGCGCGGGCTGCACCACCTGATCTGGGAGATCGTGGACAACTCGATCGACGAGGCGATGGCGGGGTATTGCCGCAGCATCCTGGTGAAGGTGCATGCCGACGGGTCGGTGTCGGTGGCCGACGACGGGCGCGGCATTCCCGTGGGGATTCACCCGACCGAGGGGATTCCGACGGTGGAGGTGGTCTTCGCCAAGCTGGGGGCGGGGGGCAAGTTCGAGCACAACGAGGGGTCGGCCTACCGCACGACCGGCGGGCTGCACGGGGTGGGCGGCAGCGTGGTCAATGCGCTGTCGGAGTGGCTGGAGGTGGAGGTCAGCCGCGAGGGGAAGGTGCAGCAGATCGGCTTTGAGCGCGGGAAAAAGACCGATCCCCTGAAAGTGATCGGCAAGAGCGCCAAGAGCGGCACGAAGGTGACGTTCAAGCCGGATCCG
>JBIQLO010000150.1:0-9938 GCA_044464175.1 Planctomycetaceae bacterium
TTTGTCGCCAAAGGGCGCAGCGCGGGGGATAGAACGGGAAAAAAATGTCGCAATTCGAGGTGGGAGGCAGTTTAATGGGTGGGATGTCATGAAAGATGACGAGCTTATCCAACGGTACGTGGGGGGTGATCCGGCCGCCTTTGAGCGGTTGATGCAGCGACACGCGGGGCTGGTCTATTCGGCGGCATTGCGGCAGTTGGGGGACCGGCACGAAGCAGAAGACCTGACGCAGGCGGTCTTTTTCACGCTGGCGCGCAAGGCACGATCGCTGGAAGGGCGGGTGTTGACGGCGTGGCTGCTGCGGGCGGTGCGGTTGGGGGCGCTTCACCAGTTGCGGTCGCGGCGGCGGCGGGCATTTCACGAGCGAAAGGCGGCGGCCATGCAGGCGAATGTCTATCTGGCGGGGGCGGTGAAGGATTATGAGCGCATGGGGCCGATGCTGGATGAGGCGATTGCGGCCCTGCCGGAGGCCGACCGGGTGGCGGTGGTGCTGAAGTACCATGAACGCCTGAGTGTCCATGAAATTGCGGAGATGACGGGGAGCACCTCGGCGGGGGTGGCCAAGCGGCTGGAGCGGGCGGTGGAGAAATTGCGGCTGCGATTTGCCCAGCAGGAGATTCGGCTGACGGCCGGCGTGGTGGGAGGCGGGTTGTATTACCACCTGGGGCAGGGAGCGCCGGCGGAGGTGGTGGGGCGGCTGCAAGGGGCCTGGGCGTCGGCGCAGAGCGCTTCGTCGGCGTTGGGTGGGCCGATGGTGGACGGTCTGGCGCGGCGGCTGCAGGTGGAGGCGGCCCGGTTGCTTCTTGTCAAAGGCGCGCTTGTAGTGGCGGTGGTGGTACTGGGGCTGGTCGCGTGCCTGGGCGTTTGGCAGACGGGACGGCAGGTACTTTCGCCGCAACAGGTGGTCAGCACCGGGAGGTAGGCTCTGATGGAGGGAGAAGGCGGCAATGCGCTTTCAGTGGGTTTGATTTTGGCTGGAAGTTTGTCTCTCGATTCCGCTCCTGAGGGCAGTGGCGGTACTTAACGGTTACGATCATGGCGCCTGACAAGAATTCTATCTTTGCGGACATTCCATCGCTGGCCGATGGGATTATCCACGGGGCGCTTGGGCGGGGAGCGTCTGATGTGCATCTGGAGCCGACGGGCAGTGGATATGAGGTGCGATACCGGGTGGATGGGGTGCTGGAGACGGTGGAGCGATATCCATCAGAGGTGGGGCGGTCGTTGGTGGGGCGGCTGATGGTGATGGCGCGCCTGCTGACCTATCGGCTGGACATTCCGCAGGAGGGGCGGATGGGCCTCACGTGGGAAGGGCGGGCGTTGGAGGGGCGCGTGGCGGTGATTCCAACGACGCACGGGCTGCGGGCGGCGGTGCGGCTGCCGGCGGAGTTGATCCAGCCAAGGACCCTGGAAGCACTGGAGCTGCCGGAGGCGGTGGAGCAAGGGTTGCGGCGATTTGCGACAGCGGAGGCGGGTCTGCTACTGGTGTGCGGGCCGGCCGGCAGCGGGAAAACGACCACGTTGTATGCGCTCCTGGAATTCATGGCGAGGCAATCGCCGGGGGTGAGCCTGATCAGTCTGGAAGACCCGGTGGAGCGGGATCTGGCGGGGGTGACGCAGATCGAGGTGTCTCCGTTCGGGCAACTGACGTATGAGAAGGCGCTGCGGAGCATCCTGCGGCAGGACCCGCAGGTGCTGATGCTGGGGGAGATTCGGGATCGAGCCACGGCCTCGCTGGCGCTGCAGGCGGCGTTGTCGGGGCATCGGCTCCTGTGCACGATGCACGCGGGAGACCCGGCCGGGGGAATCGCGCGGCTGGGGGAAATGGGATTGGAAGGGTATCAGATCACCAGCGCACTGTTTGGCGTGGCGGCCCAGCGGCTGTTGCGGCGGCGGGTGGGGCAGGGATACCAGGGGCGGATTCCGGCCGGGGAGTGGGCGGGGATGGGCGATGCGTTGAGGCGAGCGGTGTTGGAGGGCGCGGACGCGCCAACGTTGCGAAAGGTAATTTGGAATCGGGCAGGGCATGTGACGCTGCGGGGATCGGCCGAGATGCTGGTGGAGAAGGGGGTGACGGATCGGGCGGAGGTGGAAAGGGTGATGGGGTTGTAGGGCAGAGGTTCTGAGGCGATTGCGGAAGGTCCTCTCCCGAGCCCTCCCGGCATATAGGGGGAAGGAGAAGAGCGGATTGGAGTTGCGCGGCACGCCATGAATGATTCATCTCAACAACGCGTGCGGCCCCTGGGGCCGGAGGATTTCCAGGCGTTTAACCAGCAGCTGGCGCAACTGGCGACGGCGGGGCTGCCGTTGGAGCAGGGATTGCGACTGATCGCCGAAGATGTCTATCGCGGGAGACAGGCGGAGGCGATTGGACGAGTGGCCAGCGACCTGGAGGCGGGGCGTCCGCTGGGTGAGGCGTTTGACCGCCAGCGGCGGCTGTTTCCCCCGTTGTATGGACGGCTGATCGACGCAGGGGTGAAGGCGGGGGATTTGCCGGGGATGCTGCTGAGTCTCGGCCGGCACATGGATTGGATCGGGCGCCTGCGGGCAGCGGCGTGGCGGGCGGCGGCCTATCCGCTGATGCTGATGGTGGGGCTGGCGCTGGTGCTGGCGTTCATGATCGGGGTGGTGTTGCCGAATCTGGCGTTCGCTTTTGACCTCGGCTATTCGTATTGGCGGCATCCCAATTCCAATCCAACGGACGGGGCGCGGCTGATTTTACAGGGGTGCACGATCGTCGCGGCGGCGCTGCTGGTGGCGGTGTTTATTATTCTGCTGTTGACGGCGGCCTGGGCGATCGGGCGTCGGCTGGGGTGGGGCCGGCGCTGGTCGGAGCGGGCGGCGCTGGCGTTGCCGCTGGTGGGACCGGCGATTCGCTGGAGCCTGGTGGCGCGGTGGTGCGATGCGGTCCATCTGGGGCTGCGGGCCGGGATGGACCTTCCGGCGGCGATTGAACTGGCGGCCCAGACGATTGACTCCCCGGCACTGGGGCGGGAAAGCCGGCGGCTGATCGAGGCGGTGAACGGCGGGCGGCCGCTGGCATCGGCGGGGCGGCTCAAGGCGCTGCCGGCGATGACGGGGGCGACGATGGATGCGGCATCCGAGGCGGGGAACCTGCCGGAAGCTGTGGAATCGCTTTGCCTGCTGGCACGGCAGCAGGCGGAGATGCGGCTGGCATCGCTTCCGGCGGTGTTGTCGCCGCTGCTGATCATGGTGGTGGGGGCGGCGATCGTGGTGGCGATCTTCATCGTGCTGCTGCCGATCCTGAATATGTACGACTTCTGGATGAGCGGTTTTTGAAAGGAGCGGCGTTCTTGAGAGGCTTTGTCTCCAATCTCCTGCGCTTCGGACTGTGGGGCATTGCGGCGTTGCTGGCGGTGTGGGTCTTCGAGGTGCTGCCGATCTCGATGTCGTCGGTGGCCTCCTGGGCTTTGGGCTTTCTGAGCTGGTTGGTTTCGCCGCTGGTGTGGCCGGCTCGTCTGGCCGCAGCGCCGGAGATGTGGCTGCTGACGCCTGTGGTGGTGCTGGTCATGCTGATGGCGCCGTTGATCGGGGTGGCGGTGCGGCAGCGACGACGACGGCGCGCCGTCGCGGTGCTGGGGCATGTGGAGATGGCGGTGCGACTGAATTTGCCGCTGGAGCGGATGCTGGAGGCGGCGGCACAACAGGAAGGAGGGGCGATTCAGCGGCGGCTGCGGCGATTGCATGGCTTGATCGACCGGGGCAGGCCGCTGGGCGACGTGCTGGTGGAGGTTTTGCCTGAGTTGTCGCGGCGGGACCGGGCCTGGCTGGCGGCCGGCGGTGAGCTGAACGAACGGGGGGCCATAAACGAAGCGCTGGGGCGGGTGGTGCAGCGGCAGCGGGCGGCGTTTGCCCAGGTGCGGCCGATGCAGTCGTTTTATCACTGGTATCCCCTGATCCTGCTGGCGGTTCTGGGTGCGGTATGGGGGGCGCTGGCGGTGTTTGTTTATCCGAAACTAGTGCTCATCCTGGGAGATTTCAATGTAAACATACCGGCATTGACGGCGTGGAGCATGCGGCTGGTGCCCTGGATATGGGTTGCGTTTTGGGCGGTGTTGCTGGGATGGGTCGGGCGGATGATCTGGCGTCGGATGCGGAGGGGAACGGGCATCGGGATCGTTGATTTGGCGGCCTGGGCGATTCCCTGGACACGGCGGATGGCGGTGAGCCGGGGGATGGAGGATGTGTGCCGGTGGGTGGCTTCAGCGCTGGAGGCGGGCTGGGGGGTGGATCGGGCGCTGACGGCAGCGGCGGAATTGCCGGGAAATCGGGTGTTGCGCCGGCGGATCAGGCGGTGGGGCGAGGCGGTGGGGAGCGGTCAGGCGCTGGCCGAGGCCGCCCAGGCCAGCGGGGTGGATCGCCTGACGTGGGGGATGCTGAAAGTGAGTGAAAGAACGGGAGCGACAGCGCGGACGCTTGAATTTCTGGCCACAGCACATGCAGCGCGATATGGGCGTGCGTTGATTCTGCTTCAGGGGGCCTATGTGCCGGCGGTGGTGCTGGCGATGGGGGTGGTGGTGGGGACGCTTTCGCTGGGGCTGATGTTGCCGCTGGAGGCGCTGTATCACGTGATGGAAGGTGGGTGGTAGTGATGGGAAACAGCAGAAAGAGGCACGACAAGGACTACAGGCTGGGAGCCCGCGCCACGGGGTTTTTGATGGCGGACGCGGTGATGGCGCTGACGATTCTGGCGCTGCTGATGGGGGTGCTGTTGATGGCGGCGGGGCGGCAGCGGCATGCGTCGCTGCGGCTGAAGGACCAACGGGCAGCGACAGCACTGGCGGAGCGGGGGCTGTCGCGCCTGCGGATGGGGCTGGAGGCGGGGGAAGCGCCCGCCGTTCGAGTGGAGCGGCTGACGGGTGGAGAAGCGCCGGCGGGGCAGGCCTGGGTGAAGGTCACGGCGGTGGCGCAGGGGCGGTGGGCGTCGGTGGCGGGACTGGTTCCGGCGGGGGCGGTGAAGGGGGTGGGGCATGAATAGGCATCGGAGCAATGTTGTCCGTGGTCCGCGGTTCGTGATCGGAAATGCACGTCGGATACCCGGACCATGGACCTCGGACAACGAACCACGATCTGCGGGCTTCACGTTGCCGGAGATCATGGTGGTGGTGATCCTGCTGTCGGTGGCCATGGCGTCGGCGACTTGGGTGTTTCGCTCCAGTTTGCTGATGCTGCACCGGAGTGAACAGGCGGCCGGGGCGGTGGGACGGTTGAGCGAGGCGATGGAGATGATGCGGCGGGATGCGGCCGGGGCGATCCACATGGAGACGGGCGCCCATGGGATGACGCTGCGGACGGCAAGCGGAAAAACGATCGAGTGGGAATGCGGCAAAGGGACGTGGCGGCGGCAGGCGCCGGGAGCGCCGGCGCGGTTGTGGAGCGGATTGCCCGCAGCGCGATTCCATGAGGAGCGGGCGGGGGTGATGGTGGAATGGCTTGATGCGCCGCTGCACGGCGGCGGGCGGGCGTGGCTGGAGAGGGAGCGATAGGCGGCGCGATATGAAAACAGAAGTGCGACATCGGACGGGGTTCATGACGCTGCTGGCCATTGCGATGCTGGCGCTGGTGTCGGCGGCGCTGATGGGAATGTCGCGGCTGTTCTCCCAGGAGGTGCGGTCCGCACGGCGCGACGATGCGGGGGCGCAGGTACGGCAGCTTCTGGCGGCCGGGACGGCGGTGGCGCGGGAGCGGGTGGGGAGCTGGGGAGAGATGCCGGGAGGGCTGGCCCAGCCGGTGGCGTTGCCGCAATCGCTTCAGGAGGGAGGCAAGTTGCGGCTGCGATTGGTGTCAGGGGCACCGGCGCGGGTGGCGGTGGAGGCGAGCTGGAAGGGGTGGCACGCGGAGCGGGTGCTGCAATTTGAGCGCGCAGACGGGCGATGGCAGATCAGCGGGATTGAGGAGGGGGCTGTCGGGGCAGAATCCGGCACTGCGGCTATTCGCCCCGAACGTGCTGATGGAAGGCGGCGATGATTTTCCGGGTGATGGGGCCGACCTGACCGCCGGCGATGGGGCGGCGGTCGATCTGGGTGACGGGGATCACTTCGGCGCCGGTGCCGGTGAGGAAACATTCGTCGGCGACGTAGAGATCGTGGCGCTGCATGGTCTGTTCGACGGCCGGGATACTGAGGCGAGCGCACAGTTCGAGGATGACCCGTCGGGTGACGCCTTCGAGGATGCCATCGGTGGTGGTGGGGGTCTGCACCTGTCCATCTCGGACAATGAAGATATTGTCGGCGGTGCATTCGGCGACGTTTCCGTCGTGATTGAGCATGATCGCCTCGGACACGCCGGCATCGTTGGCCTCGATCTTGGCCAGGATGTTGTTGAGGTAATTGAGGCTCTTGATGCGCGGGCACAGGGCGTTGGGGTGGTTGCGGATGAAGGAGGCGGTGATGACGGGGATGCCCTTTTCATACATTTCGGCCGGGTAGACGGTGATGCCGCCGGTGATGATGAAGACGGTGGGTTTGGGGCATTTGCGGGGATCGATCCCCAGATCGCCGCGGCCGCGGGTGACGACGGCGCGGATGTAGCAGTCTTTGAGGTTGTTGGCGGCCAAGGTCTGCTCGATGGCGGCCCTGAACTGGGCGGGGGTGAGGGGGATTTCCAGGCGGATGCACTTGGCCGAGTCGTAGAGCCGGCGGAGGTGGGCCTCGCACTCGAAGATGGCGCCATTGTAGACGCGGATTCCCTCAAAGACGCCGTCGCCGTAGAGCAGTCCGTGGTCAAAGACGCTGATTTTGGCGTCATCCTTGTCGAAAAGTTGGCCGTCGATCCAGATTTTCATGGGCATTTGGGGTCCGCAGTTTGGCTGAGGGGTGATTGTGAAGGATGGGAGGGGATTTTGCAATTGCGGGCGGTTCCCGCGTGTTTTCAAAAGGTGAATCCGGAACTAGGCGAGCCGCCCGGCGGTGAGGATGAGGGTGCGGTCGGCCTCACGGGCCAGGGTGCGGTCGTGAGTTACCATGACGACGGTCTGGTTGTGGCGTTGGTGAAGCTGCTCGAACAGGTCCATGATCTGGCGGCCGGTTTCTGAGTCCAGGTTGCCGGTCGGCTCGTCGGCGAACAGGACGCGGGGGCGATTCATCAGGGCACGGGCGATGGCGACGCGCTGACGTTCGCCGCCGGAGAGATGGGCGGGTCGGTGCTTGAGACGGTGTTGCAGGCCCAACTGCTCCAGCAATTCACCCGCACGGCGGCGCAACTCGGCCTTGTGGGCCCGGAAACCGAGGAGGGAATAGCGGACCATCGCGCCCAGGAGGGTGTTTTCCAGCACGTTCAGTTCGGGCAGGAGGTGGTAGAACTGGAAGACGAAGCCGAACTGCCGGTTGCGCAGTCGGCTGCGTGAGCCGGTGCGCAAGTTCGCCAAGTCACGGCCGTCAAAGAGGATGGTGCCGCTGTCGGGCTGGTCCAGTGCGCCCATCAGGTGAAGGAGCGTGGACTTGCCGGAGCCGGAACGCCCCTCAATGGCCAGGAACTCGCCTTCGCGGACGTCCAGATCGACACCCTTGAGGACCTCGATGGACGCATCCCCCATCCGGAAGCTTTTGCGCAGGCCGGTGACGCGCAGGAGGGGGGCCTGGGCGGCGGTGCGAGGAGGGGCGGCGTTGGGGGCGAGCTTTTCCATCACGTTATCGGTCAGGATTGTAGGGTTGGAATCGGGATTGGGAAGCAGGTGCAAAAACTTCGGTGATCTGGAGGGTGCGGTTCGCAGCGTTTTTCGAGGTTCGTTCCTGGGGCAGGTATTTATCGCAGCAGGGCGACCAAGGCGGCCTCCTCGGGGTGCAGACCCCGGCGGGCGGGAGGCGTGGTGGAGGGCTGGAGGGAGGCTTTGAGATAGCGCTCGATGATGGAGGGATGGATGTAGCACTTGCGGCAGACGGCCTTTGTGTTGCCGAGTCGCTGCGCGACCTGCTCCACAGCGCGGACGACGTTCTTTTTGGCCTGGGTCTGGGACTCAAAGGGCTCGAAGGTTTGGAGGGCCTGGGCGGCCAGCAGGGTGCCGGCCCAGGTGCGGAAATCCTTGGCGGTGAAGGATTGGCCGGTGAGGCGGTGGAGGTAATCGTTGACGTCGGTGGAGGTGAGACGATGCCGCTGCCCTTCCTCGTCGAGGTATTGGAACAACTCGTAGCCGGGCAGGTCCTGGCAGTTGCGGATGATTTTGGCCAGGCGGCGGTCGTGCAGATCGATGGTGCGATGGACCCCGGATTTGCCCTTGAACTCGAAATGGACATCGGCGCCGTGGATGTCCACGTGGCGGTCGCGCAAGGTGGTCAGACCGAAATGCTGGTTCTGTTGGGCATATTCATCATTCCCGACACGGATGAAGGTCTTTTCCAAAAGTTGGACGACGGCGGCGAGCACCTTGTCGCGTCCCAGGCCGGGGGCCTTGAGGTGTCGGGCGGTGGTGCGGCGAATTTTGGGCAGTGCTTTGGCGAAGGCCAGGAGTCGGTCGAACTTCGTCTCATCGCGCACCTGCCGCCAGTCGGGATGGTAGAGATACTGTTTGCGTCCGCGTTCATCGCGGCCGGTGGCCTGGATATGGCCGCGGGGGTCGGGGCAGATCCAGACCTGGGTCCAGGCGGGGGGGATGACCAGGGATTCGATCCGCTTGAGGGTAGCGGCGGCGCGGATGGGCCTGCTCCCGGGATCAAGGTAGCGGAAACCCCGGCCGGCGCGCACACGGCTGAGGCCGGGGGCATCGTCGGTGACATAGTGCAGGCCCGCGGCGCGGGCCGACTTGACGGGGTGCATGCCCCGGCGGGTCATTCCCATCGCAGAGCCTCCACCGGATTCATGCGGGCGGCGCGGATGGCCGGCACCAGCGCCCCCAGCACGGAGGAGATGATGGCGACGGCCACGATGACGATCACCTCATGGGGGTTCATGGTGTTGGGAATCTTGTCAAAGACGTAGACCTCCGGGTTCCATATCTGGATGCCCAGCAGGCGGCCCATTTCCGTGTGCAGGTAGTTGATGTTGTGGATGATGCCGTATCCCAGGAGCAGGCCCAATCCCGCGCCGACGATGCCGATGGCCAGGCCGTAGCCCAGGAAAATGCCCGCCACACCGGCGGGGGTGGCGCCGACGCTCTTGATGATGCCGATGTCACGGGTTTTTTCGACGACGATCATGTAGAAGATGCAAAAGATCAGGAAGATGGCGACGACGCTGATGAGGCTGAACAGGATCGTCACCAGCGATTTTTCGTGCTCCACGGCGTTGAGCCACAGGGCCTGACTCTCCTCCCAGGTCTGGACCTTGACGGGATAGCCGAATTTCACGGAGGGGTCGGACTGGACCTCATCGACCACTTTCTGGATGTCGGCCTTGGCTTTTTGCAGATCCACGCCGGGGGCGATCTTCACCTGGATCGCGCTGCAGCGGGCGGGCTGGTCGTCAAAGGCGTCCATGCGCAGGTCCCGCTGAAGGCGATGGAAATCGACGTAGACCGTCTTGGAATCATACATCCAAAGCTGGGTGCGGGAGTCGTCCACGAGCCAGAAGACATCGCTGGTGGCGTTGTTGAAATCGAGATTGACGTCATTGGGACCGATGCCCATGACGGTGAGTTTGGCCCAGGCGTAATAGAGCCCCTCCCGGCCGACCCATTCCCCTTTTTCGTTGCGATGGATGCCGACGACGCCGGAGCCGACGATCATGCCCGGCCGCTGGGATGGGGGCGGTTTGGCGCCTTTGGGCAGGAGCTTGTCGTAGTCGATGGAGGGGAGGAGATCGAAGGAGGGGGTGGTGGGGTGATTGGCCTCCTGCAGAAGCTTTTGCCGTTGCTGGGGGGCGAGGGAGGGGTCTTTGGCTTTTTCCAGCAGTTGCTGGCGGGGGGCCTCGTATTGGCGATAGAGCGATTCGGGAAAGCGGTTGACCTTGCCGATATCCGGCAGGGAGTAACCGACGACCTGGAC
>JBIQLO010000151.1:0-9894 GCA_044464175.1 Planctomycetaceae bacterium
CAGGGGCGATAATTCTTTTTTTCACGAAGTTTTTTGCTTCTTTTTGCGCTGCGCGGTTTGTCGCCAAAAGGCGCAGCGCGGGGTCGAGAAGCGTGCAGGCGCGAAAGCAAATGGTCCGCGCGGAACCTTTTGCCGGTGGTGGAGCGAGGGGTAGGCCGGGGCTAGAATGCGGGGACGCGCAAAGGGACGGCGGGAGACTTGAAATCGGGCGGTAAATCGGCATACTGGCCGCCCTTGCAATCGGGCGTGTACCGAAGTGGCCAAACGGGTCAGACTGTAAATCTGATGGCTCTGCCTTCGTTGGTTCGAATCCAACCGCGCCCATTAGCCGAGTCCGCATTTCCGTGGATTCACGGCTAAGACCTCATGCCGGACACACTACTGGACAATCTCAAGTTCGACCAGAACGGGCTGATTCCCGCCATTGTGCAGGATGAGAAGAGCGGCCAGGTGCTGATGATGGCCTGGATGAACCGAGAAGCGGTGGAAAAGACGATCCAGACGGGCAAGACCCACTTTTTCAGCCGCAGCCGCAACAAGCAATGGCTCAAGGGGGAGAGTTCCGGGCATGTGCAGCATGTGAAATCCATTGCCGTCGATTGCGACCAGGATGTGCTGCTGATCCAGGCCGAGCAGGTGGGGGCGGCCTGCCACACGGGATACTACACCTGCTTTTACCGGCAACTGAACCGTCAGACGGGGCAATGGGAGACGGTCGGGCAGAAAGTCTTTGATCCGGAGACCGTCTATCACAAGTAGGGCCAAGGGATGAGGGATCAGGGCATGCGGCATGAGGTCATCCAACCCCTGAATCCCGACCCTTCCACCCTGCCCCTTCCTCGGGCAATTCCCGCGCTGCTGATTGGATACCTGCTGCTGCTGCTGCTGGGCATCGGGCTCTTTCGCAGCCCTATCGCCATGCCGCGCGGCAATGAAATGCCGTGGGACCGGGCGGTCTTCTCGGCCGTCAACGCCGGCACGCTTACCGGATTCCAGCCTTTCGTCACCGCCGCCCAGTACCAGTGGGCGGGGCAGATGATGACGCTGGTCCTAGTGATCGGGGGGATTCTCTTCACGCTGATCGTCGGCGGCGCCCTGGCAGTGCGCATTCTGGGATTGCGCTACCGCATGGCGGACATTGTGGGAGCGGCCATCGCATGCCTGGTGGTCTCCTCCTTTCTTGGCGCACTCTTTTTAAGCGAGCCGGGACGCCCGCTGGCGGGGATATTTCACGGGGCGGCGGCGTTCGGGAATTGCGGCCTGCGCCTCAGCGCCCCTCCATCGCTGGCAAGCTGGCGAACGCAACTGGTTCTTTTTCCGCTGGCGGTGGCCGGCGGATTGGGATTGCCGGTATTGATGGAATGGGCCGGGTGGATCGGGGGGCGCAACCGGCTGGGCCGCCACGCGCGGACCGTCTTTGCCTGGACGGCGGGCCTCTTCCTGGTCGGGCTGGCGGCGCTGTTGCTGCTGTGGCTGATCGATCCGGCCGGACAGGCGGGCACGGAGTCCTGGCGAATTGCGCTGGGGGCGGCCTCGGCCGGGAGCCTGGACAGCCGCACGCCGGGGTTGCCCCTGGCGTTCATGACGCTCTTTCCGGCCGCCTCGATGCAGTGGGTGGCGATGGTGCTGATGGCGATCGGCACCAGCCCTGCGGGAACGGGGGGCGGATTGAAGACGACGACCCTGGCGGCGCTGGTGGAGGGCGTCCGCCGCGCCTTTCGGGGGGAACCGGCGGGGCGACTCTTCGCCATCGCGGCCGGTTGGCTGGGGATTTACTGCGCGGTGGGGTTTGCCTGCCTGATCGCCCTGCTCATCGCGCAGCCGCAGCTTTCGCCGGATCGGCTGCTGTTTCTGAGCGTCAGCGCCCTGAGCAATGTGGGGTTGAGCAAAGACCCGATCGCCATGACGGGGCCGGGGCTCTATATCCTTTCGATCACCATGCTCCTGGGGCGGCTGCTGCCGATGGGAATTCTCTGGTGGACGCTGCGCAGCGCGGGGCAGTCGGATCTGGTGGTGGGATAAGGCAGTACAGGCTTCCAGCCTGTACCCTTCCTCAACAGACGACAGGCGGGAAGCCCCTTTGCAAAAAAATACAGGCTGGAAGCCTGTACTGCGGTTAGCCCACCTGGCGGTATTCCACCAGTTGCAGCCAATTGCCGGCCGGGTCCTGAAGAATAAGCATCTCCTGCCCCGGCTGGAGTCCGCGCTGGCGGGTGTATTCGATCTCGGCCTCCACCAGTTTGGCCTCGGCCTCGGCCAGGGAGGGGACGGCGATGCCCAGCATGCGGAAATCATCCCGCTCGATCAGTCCTTCCAGCCAGTCAAAACGGAGGCGGAAGTTTTCGGACTCATAGACCGGCAGGCCCGCTTCGGTGAGCCGCTCAAAACCCAGGAGCTTGCCGTAAAACGCATCCAGCTCCGCCTCCAGCCCGACACGGGCCTCCAGACGCACATCGTCCACCGCCACCAGCCGCACGGGCGGCGGCGGCGCCATGCGGGGGCGGCGATCAGTCGGCGGGGTAAATTGGCCGGTGCTCGGTTCCAGTTCCATGGCACATCCTCATTGCCCGGTGTCCTTGGTCATTTGGCCTGGCCCCAGCTTGGGCCCCATCCGGCCTCGACCTTCAGGGGCACGCGCAGCTTCATGGCCGACTCCATCTCGTGCCCGATCATCTGCGCCTCCGCCTCCACCTGGTCGGCGGGGGTTTCAAAGACCAGTTCGTCATGCACCTGCAGGAGCATTTTACTGGGGCGCTTCTCAGCCGTCAGCCGCCGTTGAATGTTGACCATGGCAATTTTGATCAGGTCGGCGGCCGACCCCTGGATCACGGAATTGATCGCCACGCGCTCCGCCGCCCGCCCGATGGAGCCGACTTTGGAGTTGATGTCCGCCATGGCGCGGCGGCGGCCCAGGATCGTCTCGACATACCCCTGCGAGCGAGCCTCGGCCACGCACTTGTCCATGAAGGGCTGGATGGTGGGAAAGCGCGCGTGGTAGGCCTGGATCAGGGCGGCGGCCGCGCTCATGTTCATCCCGTCGATGCGCCTGGCCAGCCCATGGGCGCTGACGCCGTAGATGATGCCGAAATTGACGATCTTCGCCTGCGCCCGCTGCTCGCGCGTCACCTCCTCCAGCGGCACGCCGAAGACCTCCGCGGCGACCGCGCGGTGAATGTCCTCGCCGGATTCAAAGGCGCGGATCAGCCCTTGTTCCTGTGTGAAGTGGGCCAGGATGCGCAGCTCGATCTGGGAATAGTCCAGCGACAGCAGGACGTTGCGCTTGGGATCGCCGGGAACGAACGCCAGGCGGATGCGCCGGCCCTCATCCTCGCGGATGGGGATGTTCTGGAGGTTGGGGTCGGACATGCTCAGGCGCCCGGTGGCCGCGCCGGTCTGGTTGAAACTGCCGTGAATGCGCCCGGTTTGCGGGTTCATGGCGGCCGGGAGGTTGTCCAGGTATGTGTTTTTCAGCTTCACCAGCGTGCGGTATTCCAGCACGAGGCGGGGGCATTCGTGCAGGTCGGCCAGCTTCTCCAGCACCTCCACATCCGTGCTGGGTCCGGTCTTGGTGCGCTTGACCACCTGGAGCCCCAGGCGGTTGAAGAGCACATCTCCCAGTTGCTTGGGGGAATCGACGTTGAATTCCATGCAGGCGCTTTGCCAGATGCGCTTGCGCAGCTCCTCGATGCGCTCCCCCAGCACCTGGCTTTGCTGGCGGAGGATGTCCGGGTCGATCGCCACGCCGTTGAATTCCATCTCCGCCAGGACGAAGACCAGCGGCGTCTCCAGCTCATCATGCAGTTTTTTGATGCGCGGCAGCGTTTCCAGTTGCGGGCGCAGGTGATCGGCCAGGCGCAGGGCGATGTCGGCATCCTCCGAGGCGTAGTGGGCGACGGTCTCCAGCGGCACGCGGTCCATGCTGATCTGCTTCTTGCCGGTGCCCAGCAGATCGGTGGTGGGAATCTTGCGGAAGTGGAAGAAATCCAGCGCCAGCTTGTCGATGCCGTAGGCAAACCGCCCGGAATCAATCAAAAAGGCGGCCACCATCGTGTCCATCTCCAGCCCGCGCAGCTGGATTCCCAGCCGCCGCAGAACCAGCAGATCGTACTTGATGTTGTGGCCGACTTTCCTGATGGATTCGTTTTCAAACACCGGGCGGAGCGCCTCCAGGACGTGCCGCTGCCAGTCGCCGGCAAAATCCGCCGGGCCGTTCCAGCCGTCGGGCCCGCGCACGGGGACATAGCTGCCGGTGCCGTGTTCCCAGGAGAAGCTCAGGCCCACGAGATTGGAATTCATCGCGCCCAGAGCGTCCGTTTCGGTATCGACCGCGATGCGGGTCTGCTGTTTGAGTTGTCCGATGAGGTCCTTCAGTTTCGCCTCGGTGTCGATCAGGCGGTAGTCGCACTCCTGGCTGGTTGCCAGCGTGGGATCAATCGGGGCCGCCGGTTTTTCCTCTATTGATCCGAACAGCCCCTGCTCCCCTTTCGGTCCCTTTTGTTTCTTTTTCTCCGTTCCTGGCTCGGGGGAAGCCTCTCCGTTGGCGGATTGATTCAGCTTTTTCAGCAGCGTGGAAAAGTCCAGTTCTTCCAGGTGCCGTCGCAGGCCCGCCGCATTCAGGCCGTGGAACGCGCAGTCGTCCGGGTTGAAGGGAAAATCAACGTCGCGCCGCAGCGTCACCAACTGCCGGGCGATGGGGATGCGGTCGGCGTGGGTTTTAATATTCTCCCGCATTTTGGGCGTCAGTTCATCGACATGCGCCAGCACGGCGTCGGCCGATCCGTATTTTTGGATCAATTTGGCGGCCGTCTTCTCCCCCACGCCGGGGATGCCGGGGACGTTGTCCGTGGAATCCCCCACCAGCGTCTGCACCTCCACCGCCTGCTGGGGGGTGTAGCCGTATTTCTCGAGCATGGACGCGGCGTCCATGACGTAATCCCCCTGCACATCGTACATCTTCACACAGTCGCTCAGGACCTGGCGCAGATCCTTGTCCTTCGATACGATGTAGGTGTCGATGTCCATGCCGCACAGCCGCTGGGCCATCGTGGCGATGACATCATCCGCCTCCACGCCATTGATGGCATAGAGGGGAACACCCGCATCCTGAACCACCTGTATGATCCGCCGCTCCTGGGGCGCGAAATCGTCGGGGGGCGCCTGGCGGTTGGCCTTGTACTCGGGAAAAATCGCGTTGCGGAAGACCCCCTGCTCGCCGGCCCGGTCGATGACCATGGCCAGGTAGTCCGGCTTGCGCTGCTCGATGAGCCCCAGGAGCATCTGGATAAACACGAACGTCGCCTTGGTCGGCTCGCCGCCGGGGCTGGTCAGGTCGCGGAACGGGGCGTAATAGGCCCGGAAAATGTGGGCGTGGCCGTCAATGATGTAGAATGATTTGCGCATAAATTCGGTGGTTCCCGCACGGGGAGGCTCCCTGGAAGTTCGCAATGAATTATAGGGGCCCCGGGTCCGGGTGTCCCGCGCCCGCCCGCTCTTTTTAATCCCCGAATCCGGCACATTTGCCGCCGCCGCCCCCCCCTGCTATAGTAGACGCACAACGCCGGGGCGTAGCTCAGCTTGGTTTAGAGCGCTAGACTGGGGGTCTAGAGGTCGCAGGTTCAAATCCTGTCGCCCCGATTGATCACAAATCCCAACGTGTACGGAAGTTAGCGGCCTGAACGCCTCAGTGTTTGGCTACCCCAAAGCCCCGCTTAAAACGGAATTGTTCCGTTTTTTATCAGGGAACCCGCTTTGAGGTAGCGTCATGCCCCGTTTGCTCGAATCCCGCGTTCCATCGTATCGCCGTCACAAATCTTCTGGCCAGGCCATCGTCACGCTGAACGGTAAGGATCATCTGCTTGGCAAATATGGAACCGTCGCCAGCCGCCAGAAGTACAACCGACTCATCACGGAATGGCTGATCAATGATCGGCGGCTGCCGGAGCCGGATGCGCCAGTGAGGGTCTGTGAGGTGCTGGCGGCGTTCCTGCGCCATGCCAAGGGGTATTACCGTCGTCCGGATGGCAGGGAGGGGAATGAAGTCCATTGTTACAAGTCAGTCATGCGGATCGCCAACAGCCTGTATGGCGACACCGACGCGGTGGACTTCGGCCCGCTGGCGCTCAAGGCGGTGCGTCAGAAAATGATCGAAAAGGGCTGGTGCAGGAATTTCGTCAACAGCCAGACCAACCGGCTACGCCATATCTTCAAATGGGCGAGTGAAAACGAGATGATTCCCGCTTCCGTCTGGCATGGCCTGGCAGCCGTCTCCGGCTTGCGGGCCGGACGCACCGAGGCGCGGGAAACCGAGCCGGTCCAGCCGGTGAGCGAGGCGATTGTTGAAGCCACGCTGCCCCATCTCTCGCCCGTCGTGGCGGCGATGGTTCGCGTTCAGCTGTTGACCGGTGCTCGCCCTGGGGAAGTCTGTGCCATGCGGGGTATGGACCTGGACACAAACGGCACTCTCTGGACGTATACGCCGCGTCATCACAAAACCGAGCATCATGGCCATGAAAGAAAAATCATGATCGGACCACGGGCGCAGGAGGTCATCCGGCCATTCCTTCTGGCCAATCTGGAACTGCCTTTGTTTAGTCCAAAGGAGGCCATGCGGATTCGCCATGAGAAGGCACATTCCCAGCGCAAGACCCCACTTGGCTATGGCAACGGCATCGGCACGAATCGAAAGCCGAAGCCACAGCGGAAACCCACTGCTGAGTACGCCGTCGCGTCCTACCGGCGGGCAATCGCCCGCGCCTGTGACGCCGCCGGTGTCCCCCGCTGGCACCCCCACCAACTGCGCCATACTGCGGCAACGATGCTCCGCAAGGAGTATGGCCTGGAAGCCGCCCAAGTCATTCTGGGCCATAAAACGCTGACCATCACTCAAATCTACGCTGAGAAGAACATCGAGGCGGCACGGTCCATCATGGCCAAGGTCGGATAGCCCATTCTTCAAGCGGTGGTTCAAGGGATTGAAGGTGGTGGACGACCAGGGCAAGCCGCTGGTGGTGTATCATGGAGCCCAGCGAGCAGATCGCATCGGCAACAAATTCGATCCGAAGCGTGCGACCAGCGGTCCAATGCCATCTACATCAACGCGGCGAAGGGGGATGCCGTGCCGTCGATTCTGGCGCACGAAGTGTTGGGCCATTCCGATCAGATGCAGGTGGCCGACGCGCTGAAGCACTTCGCGCAGACCAATCCCCACCTGCAAAGGTTGGGCGAGCGGGCCTACAGCGCCGAGGCGGCGGGATCGGGCCGAGAACCATCGCCCCAGCGCCTGCCGGAGGAAGGGACGGCGCGGGTGCTGGAGGAGATTTTCAAGTCGCCCGACCTGCAACAAAAGCTGGCCGAGCAGCATCCCGGCCTGGCCGCCCGGATTGCCGACACGGCGCGGGCGATGATCGACCGGGTGGCCGGAACGAATCTGCAAAAGGGGCGGATCGTCGAGCGGCAGCTAAAAGCGCTGGAGCCGTTATTTGAGGACCGGCGCCAGGCCGTGGCGGGCGAAAGCCTGCTGGATCGCGCCGAACCGCAACTGACCGCCGAGGCACAACAGCAGACCGCCCAGCGCCGGCAGGCCGAGGCGGAATTGATGCAGCAGAGGCAGGCCGCCCAGCGGCAGGCGGCGATGGAACGCGACCGGCGATTGATCGAGCAGGAGAATCAGGAGGTTGAGCGGCGATTGGCTGAGCTGCGGCAGCGCCAGCAGCAGGAGGCATTGTACCGGCAGGAGAACGCCGACTATCTCCAGCGGCCCAACATGCGGGCCGCCCAGCCGCCCCAGGAAGCCCCCCAGGCCACGCCGGAACCGGAGGCGACTCAGGAGACGCCGACGCCGCCCGCGTTTCAGGAGGCCGAACCGGCGGCGGAAACAGCCCCTGCGCCCGAAACAAAACTGCCGGAGCCCATGCAGGCCCCGGCGCGCGACATGGCCGGCGAGCACGCCGAGGGGGGGCGGGCGCCCGCCCTCAAACCTGGCGCATCCGGCTCAGACGCCGCCCCCAATGTGCCATCGGAGGCCCCACAGGGCAAGCATCAATACACGATGATTCCCGCCGACTGGATCGGGCGCGACCTGTACGACTTTGGGAACGGCCTGGTTTTGAAGCGGGGGCAGACCGCCACAGGGCAATTCAAGCGAAAGACCCGACGATTCCCGACCCTGTTCCGCAACCAGTTGGAGCGGATCGACGGGGACGCCAAGACACTCATCGACGCGGTTCGGGAACGCACGAATGAGGTGTGGAACGTCGGTGGCAAGAACGGCAGATATGTTCTGGCTCCCAAGCAGCTCGTCAAGCGCGTGGAGGCGGAACTGGAGGCCCGGGGACACGACATGGCGGCGGAAATCGCAGCCGCCCGACAGGTGCGGGAGGCCAACCGCGCCAAGTGGCAGCGGAACCGACAGGACCGGGAGCGCAAGATCGGCGGTGTGGGGGATGAATTGATCCGCCGGTTCGTGACGGAAACCGGCCGGTATGAGCGGGGCAACGGGATGGAGGCGGCCGACCCCAAGAACCAGGGGACGATTACCGAGGCTTTGAAGTGGGCCAAAGAGCAGCCCAAGGATTCGGAGGGGTATCTGCTGGGGTATACCTACTCCAAGGCGAAGGAAGACCCGCGAGGAACGACTTATGAGTGGGTGCGCCCTTCCACCCTGACCGATGGGACGGAGATCCACATCGGCAAGGAAAAGCTGATCGTCGAGCATGACCCCGACACCGGGCGGGTGATGCTGCATGACGGCGTGACGATGGACGTGACGGATTCCGACACCGCCATTCCGGCGCGGGAGGTGAAGTCGGGGGAGGCGGCGTTGCCGGAGGTGGATGATTTCCTGGCGGGCCTGGAGACGAAGCCGGAGGCGAATGATTTTCTGGCCGGACTGGAGACGAAGCCGGAGGTGGAGACGCCTTCATTCCCCGAAACCCCGCCCACCAAGAAAGGGCTATTTGGCCAGGCCGTCTTTGATCGCGCCACTGGCGAGCAGCAGCCCCTTTTTGGCACAGAGCCAAAAGGGCCGGCGCTGAGCCGGGAGGATGCAAAGATCGCCAGCCAGTATAAGGCGAGCGAGACGCCGAAACTGCCGGGGTACGAGGGGGAGGCGAAATTCAGCGTCAAACGAGGAGAAGAGGATGGCAACGAGACAGGGCCACACGGCCCTATCTTTCGGAATTTTCGGCACAACGCGCAAGGCGCGGTGGATGAGTTGATGAGCCGAAAGACAGGAGAAGCCATTGCCGCGTTGCATCACCCCGCCGTTGGGGACATCGATCTGATCTGGGGCAAGCCGGGTCAGAAATCCGGCCAGGGATACGGGCTTTCAAAAATCGCCGCTAGGCATCCGGAAGTATTGGGTGACTTGCAGGGCTTTATTGACAGCTTGCAGGTTCGGGACCGGAACGCTAATTCGGTTTATCTTGAATCCCCTGATGGACAGGCCATCGTCAGGTTGAATTGGATGAACCAACCCAAGCGATGGCTGCTGACCGCTTACCAAAACGAAAACCCGCCTCGCGCCGGAAGGACGATTGACGTTTCCGGCAATCCCGATGGATCGGTGGGACGACAAGCTCCCCCACCGCACGGCGGGTCTACGCAAGAAATTATCGGCCAGCCATCACCCCAAGTCAAGAAAAATCCCGGCGGGGAGGCAAAATTCAGCATCGAACCCGCCGACCAGGCTGGCATCCCCGAGGACAAGAAGGGCTCCAAAGCCTTCATCGAAGCCGCGCGCAAGCAGTGGCTGGCCAAGAGGGACGGATAGAGTCCCTCCGAATTCTGAATATCCCTTCGGAACCCAAGGCGCAAAAGGATCAAAAGTCCTGCTGCGCCTTCGGTCGTTTTGGTGCCACCACCCTAACAACATCCGCTCACGAAAAAAGCGTAACA
>JBIQLO010000152.1:0-9878 GCA_044464175.1 Planctomycetaceae bacterium
CGCCGAACCCAAGGCGCGTATTTCCCAACGAACCCAACCCACCGCCCCTCCCCGCGAAGGCCCCTTGGCAAAATGAACCCTCCGCCCCCATGATCTGTACATAGAATACTTTGATGCACACAATGCCCTCACAACCCCAGGAGCCCTCTATGGACCCATTCCCCACATATGCCCAACTCAGGACACTCATTGAACTGGCCAAAAGTGAAGATCTCGGCGGGGACGATGTCACCAGCCGTCTGGTTGGCGATGCATCGGCCGTCGGCGTCGGCACGCTGGTTCAAAAACAGGTCGGCATCGTCTGCGGCCTGCCGCTGGTTGAAATGATCTGCCAGGCCTACGATGAACGCCTCCGCGTCGAGCTGATCCCCGGTTTCCACCTGGAAATCATCGAAGGGCGCTTCTCCGACGCCAAGCGCACCCCCCTGCTGCGCATTCGCGGACCGATGGCGCCGCTGCTTTCGGCCGAGCGCGTCATCCTCAATTTCCTCCAGCACCTTTCCGGCGTCGCCACCCTCACCCATCGCTACGTCAGGCGCGTGGAGGGCACGGCCGCCAAAATCTACGACACCCGGAAGACCATCCCCGGCCTGCGCCTGCTGGACAAGTATGCCGTCCGGGCCGGCGGCGGATTCAATCATCGCATGGGGCTGCACGACGGGCTGCTGATCAAGGACAACCACCTGCACCAGCACGCGGCCAAGGACCTGCCCCAGTGGCTGGGGCAGGTCGTCGCCCAAAGTCGAGAGGAGGCCCCCACCCGCCTGGTGGAGGTGGAGGTGGACACCCTCGACCAGCTCCGCCAGGTGCTGAAGGTGGATGGCATCGACGTGATCCTGCTGGACAACATGGACTGCCCCGCCATGGCCGAGGCCGTCGCCCTGCGCAACGCGGCGGGGCGCAAGGAACAGACCCAGCTCGAAGCCTCCGGCGGCATCACGCTGGAAACCGTCCGCTCCGTGGCCGAAACGGGCGTGGAGCGCATCGCCGTCGGGGCCATCACCCACTCGGCCCCGGCGCTGGACATCGGCATGGATTTGGAAGGATGAAATTTGTGGTTTGTTATTGGTTGTTTGTTGCCCAGTTCCCTGGCGGCACAGCAGCAAACAGCCAATAACAACATCTTGACCCCTTCAACCTCGGCACATTACAGTCGCGACATGAACGCTTCGGACCCTTCTCTCCTCGAGCAGTTTCACGGCCTGTTCGGCCCCGATGGAACCGTGCGCATCATCCGCTCCCCCGGGCGGGTGAACCTGATCGGCGAACACACCGACTACAACGAAGGGTTTGTCTTCCCGATGGCCATCGAGCCGGAGATGCGCTTCGCCATTCGCGCCCGCCCCGATTCCACCGTCCGCCTGGCCTCCAGCGCCTTTCCAGGACAGATGGTGGAGTTTGACCTGGCACACAAGATCGAACGGGGCGAGCCGGCGTGGGCCAACTACGTCCGCGGCGTGGCGGCCGAGTTGATCGCCGTGGGCATTCCCCTGGGAGGCATGGACCTCCTCATCACCAACACCCTCCCCGTGGGCGGGGGACTCTCCAGCAGCGCCGCGCTGGAAGTGGGCACCGCGCTGTCGTTTCTCACGCTGGCCGGGCTCAAGATGGACCCGATGCGCCTGGCCAGAATCTGCCAGAAGGCCGAGCACGAATATGCCCTGGTCCCCTGCGGGCTGATGGACCAGATGATCGTCGCCACCGCCACCGCCGGCAACGCCACCCTCTTCGACTGCCGCGACGGCTCAAGGCAATATGTCTCGCTGGACCCGCGCGAGCTGCGCGTCGTCATCGCCAATTCGATGGTGCGCCATGAGCTGAGCGCCGGCGAATATGGCGCCCGCCGCCGCCAGTGCGAGGCGGCCACCGCCTTTTTCCAGAAGCAGAACCCCTCGATTCGCGCCCTGCGCGATGTGACGATCCAGCAGGTCGAGGCCGCCGCCGGCACCCTGGATGAGACGACCCTCAAACGTGCCCGGCATGTCGTGAGCGAAAATGCCCGCACCACGGCCGCCGCCACCGCCCTGGGCCGCCGCCGTTACGATGAAGTGGGGCAACTGATGCTCCAGAGCCACGCCTCCCTGCGCGATGATTATGAGGTGAGCTGCCCCGAGCTTGATTTCCTGGTGGAGCAGGCCCGACAGGTGAAGGGCGTCTATGGCGCCCGCATGACCGGCGGCGGGTTTGGCGGCTGCATCGTCGCCCTGGTTCAGCCGGGGGCCGTGGAGGGATTGGGCCGGCAACTGACGTCGGCCTATGAAAAGCGGTTCAACCTGCGCCCCGAGATCATCCCCACCACCGCCACGGCCGGGGCCTCCGTGGTGCAATGAGCGATCACCCACCCCCGACGAAGGTGACGATCTCGATCTCATCCCCCTCTTTCAGCCCGGTATCGTACTTTTCCGTCCGCACCAGCCGGCGGTTCAGCTCCACCGCCACCTTGTTCGCCGCCAGCCCATGTTCCGCCAGCAGCGCCGCCAGCGTCCCGCCGGCCGGCATCGCCTGTTCCTGACCATTCACCTTGATCGTCATGATAGACCTCCCGCGTGTCACATCTTAGGCCCCATCAGCGCCTCTTTGTAGATCCCCTCCACGGGCTCATGGTACAGGCTCATGTCGCCATTGGGCGCCAGCGTGATGGTGTAGATGTTGCCCGGCTCGAACGGCCCCCAGACCCCCTGTCCGTTGGCGACGCGCACGTGCTGCTCCTTGCGATAGGCCGCATCGTCCGCCAGCTTCCAGAAATCCTTCCACAGCCCCTTCTCAAACGCACTGACCCGCGGCTGCGTCCCCCGGTAAATGGCCGGGATGCTCCCGGGCTCGTCGATGGCAAAGCCGCTGGCCGGCGCCTGGTTGTCCCCATAGATGCGCGTGAACAGACAGAGGCTGTGCCCGCGCAACTCGTCGGCCCGCCCGACATACTCCGGCTCGAACTTGATCACCAGCGCATCAATATGCACCCATTTGCCCTCGAGCGTGAAGCTGCGGGGCGGCAGGCTCGAGCCATCCCTGGCGTATTCCACAAACAGCAGCGTTGTCCGCAGTTTGCCATCGACCTGGCGCTGGTCCGTGACCAGCATCTGCGCCCGCCGCTGTTCGGTGTTGAGCCGCCGGATGACCCCTTCGAGTTCCTTTTTCTGCACCAGCAGCTCGCTGATGCGGTGCTCCTGGGAAAATCTCGCCTGATAAACGTAAATCCCCGCCGCCCCGCCGATGACGAGAATGGCCAATCCGATGATTTTTGCGATGGCGCGATACATAGGCGTCCTTGTTCGGGGTCCAACTGATTATCGGCCAATCTTATCCCCCTCCGGCAGCGAAGGCTCGCTCAAATCGGCATGGGTCCATATCTTCATCAGTTCCTTCTCGCTTGAGGGAAGCACCAGCAGCCGGGTCTGTGTCGTCACGCCCGCCTCGCTGTTCTTTTCCGTGACGGTTTCGCTGCCCAGGTAGGTTCCTTCGGGCGAGAGGTAATGCGTGGTGACAGTCCCTTCCAATCCGTAGCGGTCGTGGATGGCGATCGCCTCCACCTCCCGCCCGTTGAAGTTGACCTTGGCCGGCGACAGCACCTCCACATACCGGCTCATCACCTCCCGACGCCCCGAGACATAACTGGCGAACATATAGCTCTGGGCGGGGGTGAGCGGCAGCAGTCGCGGCAGGAGTTGGCTGAACGCCTGGGGGAGATACCAGGGCGGCAGGTCGCGCTTGATCGGCTCGGTGTCGGCGGATTTGCTGATGGTTTTGACCGACAGGCGATAGCCGGAGGGCGACTGGTCGCTGGCGCCGATCTCAGTGCCGTAGGTTTTCAGCGTGCCGCCGGCATCGCTCATGCGCACGGCCGTGGACCAGGAGGCATGTTCGCGGTTGATGTTGCTGTAGAGCCAGCTTTCGGTGTCGATGCGCCCCCCATCTTCCTGCATCAGGCGCGATCGGACGCCGATGACAAAGCCGTCGGAATTGCCCCGGCGGTCGGAACGCTCCACCAGATAGCTGTACCCCACATCGCGCCCATCCCGCACGATCCGGAGCCACTGGCGCGGAATCAGCAGCGATTTGAGGCGCTGGACGGTCCATTGCCCCAGCAGCGCGCGTGTGCGCTGGAGGCGCTCCACCTGATCCTGGCGGATTTTGGAGCGGTCCAGCAGATGGACCGATCGGATGATCGCGTCAAAGGTGTCCCGCGCCCGTTGCTCCTGGGAGGCGTCCTCGGCTTCCCGCGCCCCCGGTGTGGTCAGGTTGAAAATGTAGTATAGCTGCTGCGAGCGCTGGACCAGGGCGATTTGCGTCAGCCGCGCCTGCGTGCCGGCGATGTAGCGGAATGCCAGCCGTCCCACCCTCGCCTGGGGAATGCGGGTGATCTCATTACGGACGACCTGAGCGCCGGGGTTGCTCAGGCGGATCTGCTGAATGGTCGAATCCATCAGCCCCGCCGCGCCGGCCTTGTCCTGCTTCAGGGGCAGCGGGGCATCGGTAGTCCAGAGGGCCACCTTCAAATCCCACTGCGCTTCCTCATTGATGAATTCCACCAGATCGGCATCGCCCGGCCCCTTGTGGATTTCCCGGCAGCCGGCCGGTGCGGCGAAGGTGATCCCGGCCGCGGCGCTTTCAAAGCTCCCCTCCAGCAGCGAGGCCGGACGGTTGGCCGGCGCGTCCTGAGGCGCTGTTGGCAGGGTCTGCGCCCCGGCGGCGCCCCAGAGCATTCCGATCAAACAAACCGCCGAAAATCCAGCCGCCGTTTTCATGCCCCTGTTTTACCTTCCCAGGGCTTATGTCGCCATCTTGCCCAGGATCAGCCCGACGATGAAAAAGATGACGCTGACGATCAGGCCGCCGACGGCGATCATCCACAGGCCATGGGAGGCGAGGCTGGCCGCCAAGGTGTTGGGAGCGCCCACGACCGAGGAGACCAGGACATAGGCCCCCACCAGCAGGACCAGAAACGCCCCGAGGGCCGCACCGCCGAAGGCGGGGGCCATGGGGTCGGGCAATTCGAAGGTGGCCGGTCCGATCACCTGCCGGCCTCCGGTCAGGCGGGGCGTCTCTTCGCCGGCGGCCGATCCGCCCGCGGCCGTACTGTCCCCGATGCCATGCCGGGAGCCGGCGGCGGGCGGGGCGATTTCATCCAGCAACTCCGCGCCCAGGCTCGTGTCATCGCTTTCGCGCGTCAGGTCGAGCAGGCCCGAGCCGGAGCCGATCCCCTCGAGGTTGATGTCTCCCTCGGGGGTGGAGATCGCGGTCTGGGCGGCCGGATCGGCGTGTTCCACCTCATCGGCGCTGAAGACGCTGATGCCGCTGCCGCTGCGGGTGCCGCCCATGGTGCTACCCCCCAGGCCGCTGCCGCTGGTCAGCGTCACACGGCCCGGAGAAGGAATGCCGCCGCTGGTGCCGGACATGCCCAGATCCACATCCATGGCCGTGTCCCCTTTCTGGGAGTCGGCCATGTTCGGGCTGGGGCTGGCGCCGGTATCGGCCAGGGAGACAACGCTGCCGCTGGCCGACTGGCTGGCCGATTTGCTGTCGGCCAGGCTCAGCGGTCCCACGCTGTCTTCCGGAGCCAGTTCAATGGCATCGCCGGTATCGGAGGGGGAGGGCTGGCCGCCGAGTTCCGCCTTGAGTTGATCCACGGCATCGGTCTTGAACATCAACTTGTTGCCATCCCGGAATTCACGCAGGCGTTTGTCACGGACAAGCTGCCGGATTTCATCCTCGCTCTTGCCCAGAACCGCCTGCGTCTCTTCCATGTTGTAGAACATTTTGGCCATGGTGAACTCCTTGCTGAGGTGGGCCGGGACCCACCGGCATCTCTTTGATTCTAGGGCGCCCGCCCCGGACGGGTCACGGGGCGCGGCAGATTTTCCTGGCGCACCAGGTTTTCCACATCCCGCGGGGATGGGGCCGTGTTGTAATCCCCCAACTGACGATCATAACGGAAATTCCGTGCCGCCAGGAAGCGCAGTTGGCGATCGCCCGGCGTGTACTGATAGGCACAGAGCGTCTGAGCCCGCACATCCAGCAGATAGCAGCCCCAGGTATTGTTCGAAAACTGGGCCGGCATGACGAAGATTCCTTCGCCGCCGCCGATGGGCGGCTGGGGCTGTCCCCAGGCGATCGAAACGCCCGGCGGGTTGCCCCGCGAGAGCAAAACCGCCAGAATGCCCGCCAAGAGCGTCGCATTCACGTACAATGCGACGACGAGCGGGCTTTTGCCGCGCCCGGCGGTTTGAGTGGGTGACACTGCCATGCACCCCGATCTTATACCAGCGTTGGAACGGGATACAACATTTATTGCCGCACCAGACAAGCCATGAAATCGCCCCCCACGCTTTCGCCGGCCGCCGCCCCCGCTCCATCCGCCACTCCTGCCGGCCCTCGTCCCGGCCGCTGGTGGCAATATAAAAGCCTCCACGGTCTGGAATGGACGCACGCCCGGCTGGCGATCGATGGGCTGCCGCCGGCGTTGCGCGGCCTGCGGCTGCTTCACCTGACCGACCTGCACCTGCGCGATCATTGGCCCGTGGGCCTGACCGCCCTGCTGGAGCGGATCGCGACCAACCCGCCCGATCTGATCCTCTTCACCGGCGACTTTGTGGACAATAAGTCCGACTACCGACCGGCCCTGCCGCATCTGCTGCGATTCCTCAATGACCTGACCAGCCGCCTGGGCACCTACGCCATCACCGGCAATCACGACGGGCTGGCGCTGCCAGGGGCTCTGGCAGATGCGCCCCTGACGCTCCTGAGTGGACGCCGGCTCTGCCTGAGGCATCAGGAGGCGCAGCTGGAGCTGATCGGCCTGCCCGGTCCGTTCCGTTACGATCTGACCGCATCCTTCATCCAGTCCATGCCTCCTCCGGCGCCCGATGTGCCGCGGATCATCCTCTCGCACTTTCCGGGGCATTTCCCCGCCGCCGCCCCGCTCAAGCCGGCCCTCTTCCTGGCCGGGCACACCCACGGCGGGCAAATCTGCCTGCCGGGCGGAGTGCCCATCATCCGCCATGACCCGATGCCGCGCCGGCTCTGCCATGGCATTCACCGCCTCGAGGGATGCTGGTACATCGTGGGGCGGGGCATCGGCTTCTCCGGTTACCCGGTGCGTCTATTTTGTCCCAGCCAAGTTGTTGAGATTGAATTGACCTCGTGATGCACGATCAGGGCCCGCGCAGTTCCAGCCGGATTTCGCCCTGATCCAATACCCACCCATCGATCGTTCCGGATTGCCCGTCGGTGCTGTAGGCGATGGTGAAGTGGGTGGGATCATTCGGGTCGCTCTGCCCCGCATAGACCACCAGCGATTTAGCACTGGGCAGGGACAAGCGATCCGTTGCGGAGCGGACCATCACCGGCTCGCGCCCCCATCCGCCCGGACGCACGACATTGCGCTCCACCAGGAGTCCGCTCTCATCCCCGCTGATGGCCCGCACGCAGATCAACTGTTTTTCGCCGGAGGGGGTCCGGCGTCCGTGGAGATAGAGAACGGGAACCGCAATCCAGTAGCGGCCCGTCACCAGGCCGTGGAATGAAATCCAAAGGGCCGAGGCGGCGAAGGTCTGGACCGTCGCGCCCGTGAGATTCGCCGGATCATGCCGAAAGACGACCTGATTGGCCGGCGCGGTATAGTGGAGGCACTGCGACTGGCCGGCCATGACCTGCCGGTAATGGCTGAACCTGGGAATGACAACCGAACAGGCCCACAGCACCAGAAGCGCCAGGGCAACCGCCGCCAGTCGCCAATAGGCATTGGTCAGCTTTCGGCCGCCGCGCGACTGCGGGGCCGGAGAATAATCCAAAGGTTGCGGCACGGTGATGAAGATGCGCTAGTAATTGAACGCCAGCAGGAAGGTCGCGCCGTGGCTGTCGTAGTTGTGGCCGAAATCGCCGTGGTATCCGATGCGCAACGTGCTGGCGCGGTCCTTGCCGAAATGGAACCCCAGGCCGAAGGTGGGCGACCAATAGCTGGGAACGGCCGCATCGTCCAGAAACGCGGTGTAGCTGGCGCCGGCGTCGAGGAAGAACCCGCCGTCGGGACTCCAGGTGACCTGTCCGCCATTGGTCAGGATCGGCTGATTGACGTGCGTCTGGAAGCTGTAGTCATCATAGTCGATGTCCTGCCCGTGGTAATAGGCAAGCTGGTTGCCCATCGCCAGGGTGAATTGGCCCAGCTTCAGACTCAGGCGGTTGGTGACGCCGCCGCCGAGGAGAATGCCGCCGCTGACCAGATCGACGGAGGTGCTGATGCCGGCGGTGCCGAAGGGCGTCACCTGCCACCCCAGCCCGCCCCGGTCGTTGATAAGGGTGATCGGCAGGCCCAGTTCCACTCCGCCGGTGAAGATTTCGGAGGACTGGTAGTTGCGGTACTGAACCGGAATCGCCACCGAGAGGGCGACCTGGTCGGTGAAGCGCGTCACCCCCTGCCAGCCGCCGGAGATGTAGTAGCCATCCACGGCATTGGTCTGGATCGAACCGGCCGAGAGGTTGAAGCCCGAGCCGTTGTTGTTGTCGCCGCTCTTGGGCGCCATGGGCATGGGGCTGAGCAGGCCGAAATGTTTGAACGACTCCCCGGCGAAGAAGGCGGTGGCGGCCTGCGGGTTGCCGTCCAGCGTGGCGACGGGCGATTTTTCATTGATCGACTGGAGCAGGTCGGCATAGGCATCGGCCCCATCCTTCTTGAGAAAGTCCACAATCTGGTCCTTCACATCGTCACTGTCGGTCCCGGTGAAGGTGCGGGAGAAGCCGGTGGAGGGGAAGGTGAGCGTCACATTCGTCGAGCCGGCGTTGGATTGAAAGACGATGGCGTTCTTCACCCCGCCGTAGTCGAGCGATGCCTGAAAATCGTGCCCGGCCAGCGCGGCAAACTCCGATTGCTGATCGATGAGGTTGCGCGACAGGTCAATGAGGCTGGAGCCCCCCACCTGCACCGACACCGGCGTGCCGGAGGTGCTTTGGGCCCCCACCTGGACGTAATCCTCGGCTCGGGCCACTCCCGCGCCGGCGGCGGCGATCAATCCGGCGGCCGAGAGAATCGAACAAATACGGCGTGTGGGTGACAACATGGGGGGAATTATGCGATTGCAGGGGCGGAATACAACCCGAAAGCCCTGGTCCCTACCTTCCTTGGCCGCGCCCGCTTACAATCGCCGGCTCGATGTTTCGCCATGTGCCCAACGCGCTGACGGGATTGCGGTTGATTCTGGCCGCCATCTTTTTTGTGATGCTCTCGTTTTACCAGTACGAGGGGCGGGGCGATCCCACGTTTTTGAACATCGCGCTGGCGATCTATGTCATCGCCGTCTTCACCGATTTTCTCGACGGCTACCTGGCCCGGCGCTGGAAGGTGGAGGGGCGCTTCGGGCGGATCGTCGATCCCTTCGTCGATAAAATCCTGGTGCTGGGGAGCTTCGCCTTCTTCGCCGGCAAGAACTTCATCATTCCCGTCGGCGGGGCACATGTGGCGGTGGTCAAGACGATTACGGGTGTGGCGCCTTGGGTCGTCGTCGTCCTGCTGGCGCGGGAGCTGCTGGTGACGAGCCTGCGCGGGCTGAGCGAAAGCGGCGGGCAGAGTTTCGGGGCGGCCTTCGCGGGAAAATTCAAAATGGGCGTGCAGTCGGCCACCATTCTGGTGATCCTCCTCTACGTCAACTACCTTCCCCCCCTGCTGGGTCACGGCTATGAGCCGCCGGTCCGCTACTTTCGCGATTTCTGCATCTGGTTGACGGTGCTGGTGACGATCTGGAGCGCGCTGGGGTACATTCGCAAGGCGGCGGCTGGATATGACGGATAGGGCCTCCGCCCCGCCAGGCGGCGATGGCTCAATTTCAGAAGGATTCTGTTTATGCCGGAACTGCTGATCGTCCTCATCCTTGGCATCGTCGAAGGCG
>JBIQLO010000153.1:0-9873 GCA_044464175.1 Planctomycetaceae bacterium
GTTTGGGTTCGTTGGTTGGAATGGACGGAGGGGAGGAGACAGGAGGTGGAGGGGTTGGGGTTTGGGCGCTGGGGTACCCGTGGCATGGGCGAGCAGAATCGGGACGGACAGAAGGCGGAACCGGGTCATTGTTTTAGCTCCTCTACCTTTACGGGGGGCGCTGCGCGATTTGGCGACGAAAGGCGCATCGCGATTTTTGAAAATGGGGTTTTCAGAGCGCCAGGGGCGATAATTCTTTTTTTCACAAAGTTTTTTGCTTCTCTTTGCGCTGCGCGTTTTGTCGCCAAAGGGCGCAGCGCGGGGTCAGCGAAGAGCGCCTACAGTTCGGTTAGGCAGCCATCTTCGGCACCAGTCACCGAGTATGCTGACATCGGGGCACCCGGCCGTTCAGCCGCCGAAGAAGCCCCCTCCCTGCCCTCCCCCGCAAGTACGCGGGGGAGGGAGTGAAGAAAGCCTACGATTGGCGGGCGGGGGGAAGGGGGGGCATAATGGCGGTTCAAAGGAGCATGGGATGGTGGACAAGGGCCATTCGGTTCACCGGCGGGTGGTGGTTGTGGTGGATTCGTTCGCCGAGTCGGTGCAGCGGACGGTTGCGCACGCGATCAGCCGGTATGGGCGGTTTGAGGCGGACTGGTCCCCTTTGTTTCTGGAGCTGCGCTATGCCTCCTCCGACGCGGACCATGCCATTGAGAAGTGGGCGCCGGAGGGGATGCTTTGCTGGAAATGGGTGTCGTCGCTGGAGCGTCACGCGGGGCGGATGCCGGTGGTGGTGCTGTCGCCGTCAGCGCCGGCGGAGATTGCCGGAGCAGTGTGCGGGAACGACGATGTGGCGCTGGGGGCGATGGCGGCGGATTATTTCCTGGAGCGCGGCTATCGGCGGCTGGGGTTGTTCGGCTCATATGATGAAAACACGCGGCTGCGGCGGGAGGGATACCTGGGACGGGCCGAGCGGGCGGAGGCGACATGCAGCCAATGCGTGTATGAGCGGAAGGTGGGGCGGGCGTGGAATTACGAGCAGCGGATCGAGTTGACGCGGCAATGGCTGGCGACGCTTCGGCCGCCGGTGGGGGTGTTTCTGATCAACGACAATCAGGCGGGGCGGGTGGTGGAGGCGTGCCGGCGGCTGGGACTTCGGATTCCGGAGGATGTGGCACTGCTGGGGGCGGGGAATGATGAATTGACCTGCAACCTGGTTCGGCCGGCGCTGTCGAGCATTGAACTGGATGGGGAGCGGATCGGCACGGCGGCCGCGCGGCTCCTGGATGGGTTGATGGCGGGCGGGCCGGCGCCGGCCGGGCCGATGCTCATTCCGCCGCTTCGGCTGGTGGAGCGGGGATCGACGGACAGTCTGGCGATTGAGGATGCGGGGGTGGCGGGGGCGCTGCGGTTTTTGCGGGACCATCTGGGGGACTCAATCGGGGTGGAGGATTTGGCGGCGCATCTGGGGCTGTCGCGGCGTTCGATCGAGCGGCGGTTTTCGCGGTGGGTGGGTCGGTCGCCTGGGGAGGAACTGCGGCGGCTGCGGATTGACCGGGCCAAGCGGCTGCTGTTGGAGACGGATTTGCCGATTGCGCAAGTGGCGGCGCGGTGTGGGTTTGGGCGGCCGGAGCGGTTGTCGGCGCAGTTCAGACAGGCGACGGGGCAAAGCCCGCGAGAGTTTCGCGGGCGGGCGCCGGTGGGGGGATGAGAGGACTTGCGGAAATGCGGCAGGCCGTGGTGGAAATGCGACAAGCGATTTATTTATATTGACTTAGCGCATCGGCGAAGGCTACACTGACGGCAGTTCGAATGGCGCTTCCCTCACATTTGCGTCATTCGGTGACATGCTGATCGGTTGACTTGTTTTGCAGGAGCCGTGGTCATGCATTCATCCATCATCAAGTCGTGCAGGATCGGGGGAGGGAACAATGCGTCGGAGCGGATTCGGGGCTTCACATTGGTGGAGCTGCTGGTGGTCATCGGAATCATAAGCATCCTGATCGCAATGCTGCTGCCGGCGCTGAACAAGGCACGGCGGCAGGCGAAGATGGTGGCGTGCCAGTCGAATCTGCGGCAACTGGGGCAGGCATTCGAGATGTATGTGCAGACATACAACGGCTACCTGCCGGCGTATCGGGATTTTACGCCCGCGGATCAGCCGAGCTGGTTCGAGATGATCACCGACCGGGTGATGCCGGCGGGGACGCGCTGGACGAGCAACCGGGCGTGGGTCTGTCCCGAGGCGCAGGTGTTTCCGCAGAGCAAGACGGTCTGGAGCGGATGGGCCACGTATGCGCTGAATGCATATTTCGGCTATGTCCGCAAGACGACGATTCGGCACACGGAGACGGGGTTTTTGCTGGCCGATGCACAGGTGCAGTATCGGGTTTCGGCGAGTACTTACCCGACGGACATGTCATTTCGGCATGGGACGGATGATTCCAGCACGACGCAGTATCAGAAGGTGAACATTCTTTACCTGGATGGGCATGTGGGGGTGGTGACGTACGGGCAGATTCCGCAATGGTCGGATCGGTATAAGCCGTACTGGGAGCGGTTCTGGCGGCCGTGGAATCGGAGTTAACGGGGGGGCGGGCATTCAAAGGGTTCGTGGAATTTCAAAGAAAGGGATGCGATGAAAACCGGGTTGGGCGCGTGGTTGGTGTGCGTGTTGATGGTGCTGGGGTGGTCTGGGGTGGCGGCGGCCGCGACGGATCGGCCGGTGGCGGTGTTCGGGGAGAAGAACGATGTGCAGGTGGTGATTCATTCATCGCTGCTGCCGCCGGATGCGGCGTATGACATTCCGTACAAAGACGGGGGCACGTGGCTGGAGCCATCGGAATTTTCCAAATACGCGGCGGTGGTGATCTGCCACCTGGGGCGCAAAGACCATTGGAGCGATGCGCAGGTGGAGGCGGCCAAGCGGTATGTGGAGGCGGGGGGGCATCTGATTCTGTTGAGCGCAACGCCGTTCAACCTGGCGGGGAAGGGTCGGGATTTGAAGCGTCTTGAGCCGCTGTTGGGGGCGACGTACTGGGGCGAGGTGAAAGAGGGAGGGGCGGTGCTGGCGCCGAACGATCCGCTGATGAAGGGGGTGGACCCGGCGCAGTGCCAGTGGGCGCTGTCGGGCGGGGCGCTGGGGAAACTGACCACGGCCAAGGCGCTGGCGGGGACGAAGGAGGCGGCGACGGTCAGCGTCAACCGTTTCGGCAAGGGGCAGGTGGTTTATATCGACAAGCAATTGTTCCGGGTGATGGCGGATCAGGCGCAAGGGGTGGCGCTGCGGCAGTTGCTGACCAATGCGATTCTGGCGGCGAACCCGACGCAGAATCCGAGCAAGCGGGAGGCGTGGATTCCCAAGCCGCTGGGGCCGAATGTGGCGCCTCCGGCGGCGGAAGCGCCGCCGGTGCGGCGGCAGTTGGCGCCGACGCGCAAGACGTTGCCGGTGAGCGGGCAGGCGGTGACGCTGGTGCGGGAGGGACATGGGGAGGCGGTGATCGTGACGGCGGATCAGCCGTCGGCGGCGGCGCGGGAGGCGGCGAGGATAATTCAGTCGAGCCTTGAGCAGATGACCGGGGCGAAGCTGCCGATCGTGGCGGAAGGGAAGCTCAAAGCGCAGCGGCAGGGAGAGCGGCTGACGGCGACGGGTAATCCGGCCAAGGCGTTCGTTCTGGTGGGAGGGGGACAACTGGCCGGGGGGTACGGGATTGATGCGGCGAAGCTGCCGTATGAGGGGTATGAGGTTCGGACGGTGGGGAACGTGCTGCTGGTGGTGGGTCGGGACCACAGGGAGAACGGGCAGTCATTGACGGGGACGCGGAACGGGGCGTATGCGATGCTGGAGGGGATTGGGTTCCGGTGGCTGTGGCCGGGGAAACTGGGAACGGTGGTGCCGGAGGGGAAGACGGTGTCGGTGGGGCCGGTGGCGTTCACCGACGCGCCGGCGCTTCGGCAGCGCCGGCTGCGCAGCAGCGTGGCGTCGGGGGCGGCGAAGTTCACGCCGGCGATGGCGGAGGCGGAGGAGACGCAGCAGGGGGGGGACTCGGTGAAGCTGGATTCGCCTCGCATGCAGGCGGCGCTGGACACGCTGGGCTTCAGCGCGGCGACGTATCTCAAGAATTACCGCGATTCGGGGCAGTGGTTCGGGGCGATGGAGCTGGGGAGCAGCTATGAGCTGAAGTACACGCATGCGTACGGGAAGCTGTATGAGCGGTTCGGCAAGTCGCATCCGGAGTGGTTTGCGCTGCAGCCGGACGGAACGCGGAAGCAATTTCCGTCGCGCGAGCGGCTGTGCGTGGCGAACGAGGGGCTGATCCGGCAGATCGCCCAGGACAAGATCGAGGAGTTGAAGGCCGATCCGCTGCTGGATTGCGCTTCGATTTCGCCCAACGACGGCGGGGCGCACAACAGCTTCTGCATGTGCGCGATGTGCCGCAAGCTCGATCCGGTGAACGGGCCGCAGGTGCGGATGATCTATGAGATCGGGCCGGTGCGGCAGTATCTGGAGTATCCATCGCTGACGGATCGGATGGTGACGTTCTATTCGCGCATCGCGGAGATCGTGGCTAAGGAGGCGCCCGACCGGATGGTGGGGGCGTACGCCTACAGCACCTACCGATCGCCGCCGCTGCAGGCGAAGTTGGCGCCGAACGTGCTGATCGGGTTTGTGGGGCTGAGCTACTTCAACGACCAGCAGCGGCAGGAGGATCTGAAGCGGTGGGATGCCTGGGCGCATGTGGCGCACCAGATTTTCCTGCGGCCCAACGCGCTTTTGGGCGCCAACGGACTGCCGGCGGTGTTTGCCCACAAGATCGGCAGCGACATCAAGCACTGCTACCAGAGCGGGATGATCGCGACGGATTTTGACTCGGTGCAGCACCACTGGGCGTCGCGCGGCCTGAACACGTATGTGCTGGCGAAGATGCTGTGGGACCCGAGCCAGGATGTGGATGCGATCATCAACGATTACTGCCAGAAGGGGTTCGGGCCGGCGGCCAAGCCGATCCGGGCGTATTTTGATGAGCTGGAGAAGGTGACCAACCAGATTGCGGCCTCGCACGTTGCCACGACCGAGAAGGCGCAGCGTGACGAGGAGCAGGACTGGGCGCCGGTGCGCGGCGGTTATGAGGCGCAGTTCTTCACGCCGGATGTGGTGGGGCGGCTGCGCGGGCTGCTGGAGCAGGGGCGCAAGGCGGCCGGCGGGGACAAGACCATAGTCGCGCGGATTGATTTCCTGGAGATCGGACTGCGGTTCGCGGAATTTTCCCATGCCCTGTATGACCCGTCCCTGGCGAAGCAGAAGGAGAAGGGGACGGCTTTGATGAACGAGCGGTATGCGTTTTATCAGGATGTTTATCAGAACCACCCTTATGCTTTGAACGTCGCGGCGGTCACGTGGGGCGAGGGCCCCTATCTCATCCGGGCTTTCAAGTGGAAGCATCCGGGGAAGTAGGGGACGTTGATTCAGAAGCCCGCATATCGGGTTTTGGATTGATTTTTGAAGCTGCTCTCCAACCCTTCTCCGCCGGATTCGGCGATTTCACTCGAGCCGAGTCCGGCGGGAGGAGGAGTGGGGGGAATGACAGAGCGGAAGCCTGCACTGCGGTCTCTGCGCCGGTGGGGAACCGGCGGCAGTGATCGGGGATGCTCTGGAGACACAGGGGCAATCGGCCGCCCGATTTTGCAATTGGGGGGGAGGGTGTACAATGGCGGCGGAGCAAATTCTACATGGCATCAACTACTCTTTCGGCGGGCGTTGCGGCGGCGGATATCACGCCGCCGGTGGGACCCATCCTGCAGGGGCATTGGAGTGAAAACCATTCTCACGCGGTGCTGCGGCCGCTGGAAATGCGGACGATCGTCTTTCGTGGGGGGGCGACTTCGGTTTGCATTGTGACGCTGGACGGGATCGGGGTGAACGCGGCGACGACAGCGCGGCTGCGCAGGCTGATTCAGCAGGCCAGTGGAGTGCCGGAGATGAACATCCTGATTGCCACGAGCCATACGCATTGTGCGCCGGCGATGCTGCCGATGCTGGGGTTGAGCCCCGACCCGGCATTCCGGGAGTTGATCGAGCGGCACGCGGCCGACACGGCCAAGCGGGCGGTGGCATCACTGGCGCCGGTGACGGTAGGGCTGGGGTGCGGATCAGCGCATTTCAACATCAACCGCCGGCCGCTGCCGGGCATGGCGACGATGACGACCAATTACGGAGGGGTGGTGGACCGGCGGGCGCGGGTGCTGCGGGTGGACCAGGCCGATGGCAAGCCCCTGGCGCTGCTGTTTCATTATTCCTGCCATCCGACGAGCAAGGGAGGGTCCGAAGGGTACATTTCGCCGGATTACCCTGGATTTGCGCGTGCGGAGATCGAGCGGACGATGGGATGTCCGGCGCTGTTCATGCCGGGGTGCTTCGGGAATATCCGGCCGAATCTGCTGAACGAAAAAGGTGGGTTCGCCTCGGCGAATGAAGCGCAGCTGGAGGAGCTGGGGCGGGCGCTGGCCAAGGGGGTGTGCAGCGCGGCCAAGGCGATCCGCACCAGCCCGGCGCAGGAAGTGGCGGCGGCGGAGACGACGCTGACGCTGCCGTATGGGAAGCACCTGGAGGAGAAGGAACTGGAGGACATCGTAGAGGATCCCAACTCGCACGCACTGCGCATTCCGTGGGCCAGGAAAATGCTCGAGCAGCTTAAGGAGGGCGAGCTGCCGACGGAGGAGCGGTCCACGATGCAGATGGTTCGGGTGGGGCCGCTGGAGATCATCACGATTCCGGGCGAGCCGGTGCAGGAGATCGGGCACGCGATTGAGCGGAAACTGATCGGGCAGACGGGGATCGATGAGGTTTGGCCGGTGGGGTATACCAACGACATGGTCGGGTATCTGTGCACGCAGCGGCATCATGAGGAGGGGGGATATGAGCCGGGAGCGTATCCCTATTTCGACAAGCCCGCTCCGTTTGACGAGGAGGAGCGGCATATCGTGGAGACGGCGGAGAGGCTGGGGACGCTGGGGAAGCAGGGATGATGAGCACATCGCGCATTCCGTTGATTGGCCGGGTTGAGGCTTTGCATCAGTCCCGCACCGCGATCATGGACGCGGCGGGGGCGCATTCCTATGCCGACTTGCTGGAGGCGTCCGGGCGGGTGGCATCGGCGCTGTTGGCGGGGAAAGGGGACCTGGCCGAGGCGCGGGTGGCCTTTCTGGTTCCGCCGGCATTCGATTACGTCGCAGTTCAATGGGGCATCTGGCGGGCGGGGGGGATGGCGGTGCCGCTGTGCACGATGCATCCGCCGCCGGAACTGGCGTACACGGTGGAGGATTCGGACGCGGCGGTGGTGGTGGCGCATCCGGTCTTTGCCGAAACCCTGGAGCCGATCGCACGGCGGCTGGGACGCCGGTTTCTGCTGACGACGGAGGTGATGTCGACCGAGGCCGGGGCGTTGCCGAACGTGGCGGCGGACCGGGCGGCGATGATGATCTACACCAGCGGCACGACCAGCCGTCCCAAGGGGGTGGTCACCACGCACGAGATCATCGCCGCGCAGATCCAAAGTTTGATTCAGGCATGGGCATGGACGGGGGAGGACCGGATTCCGCTGGTGCTGCCGCTGCATCACCTGCACGGCATCCTCAATGTGCTTTGCTGCGCGATGTGGGCGGGGGCGGTGTGCGAGATGATGCCGCGGTTTGAGGCCGAGGCGATGTGGGAGCGGCTGTGCCGGGGCGGGCTGACCCTGTTCATGGCGGTGCCGACGATCTACGCGCGGCTGGTCAAGGCGTGGGAGGCCGCGCCGCCGGACAGGCAGGCGGCGATGACCGAGGCGTGCCGAAAGCTGCGGCTGATGGTGTGCGGATCGGCGGCGCTGCCGGTTTCCACGCTGGAGCAGTGGCGGAGGATCAGCGGGCACACGCTGCTGGAGCGGTATGGAATGACGGAGATCGGGATGGGGCTGTCCAATCCGCTGCACGGGGAGCGCCGGCCGGGGCATGTGGGCTCGCCGCTGCCGGGGGTGGAAGCGCGGCTGGTGAACGAAGCGAATGAGGCGGTGGCCGACGGGGAGCCGGGGGAGATTCAGATCCGGGGGCGGACGGTGTTTCGGGAGTATTGGCGTCGGCCGGAGGCGACGGCGGCGGCCTTTGTGGATGGATGGTTCCGGACCGGGGATGTGGCGATCCGGGAGGCGGGGGTGTACCGGATTCTGGGGCGCAATTCGGTGGATATCATCAAGACGGGCGGGTTCAAGGTGTCGGCGCTGGAGATCGAGGAGGTTTTGCGGACGCATGAGGCGGTTGACCAATGCGCGGTGGTGGGGGTGGAAGATGCGGAGTGGGGCGAGCGGGTGAGCGCGGCGGTGGTCTGTCGGGAAGGGAAGGAACTGGAGTTGAGTGCGCTGCGCGACTGGGCCAAGGAACGGCTGGCGGTTTACAAGGTGCCCAGCCGGCTCCTGGTGGTGGGCGAATTGCCCCGCAATACGATGGGGAAGGTGGTCAAGCCGGAGATTGTCGCGCTGTTCAAGCAGGGCGCCTAGACCAGCGGGAGCGCAATTCAGTTATGACCAGCAACACTTTCCATCCTCGCATTTTGATCGGCAAGCCGGGGCTGGATGGGCATGACCGGGGCGCCAAGTATGTGGCGCAGGTGCTGCGGGATGCGGGTTTTGAGGTGATCTACACCGGGATTCGGCGCACGCCGGAGCAACTGGTGGCGGCAGCGCTTCAGGAGGATGTGCAGGCGATCGGGCTGTCGCTGCTGTCGGGGGCGCACCGAAGCCTGTTCGGGCGGGTGATGGAACTGCTGGAAGCACAAGGGGCGCGGGATGTGGTTGTCTTTGGCGGGGGGGTGATTCCGCCGGAGGACATCCCCGCGCTGGAGGCGATGGGGGTGCAGGCGGTCTTCGGGCCGGGCACTTCGGGGCAGGCCATTGTGGAGCGTGTGCGCGAGTTGCTGCGGTCCCGTGCCGTCGGAGCCGGGGGCGCCCGGGCCGCCCAATCTTGAGGCCGATCCCATGAGCGAATCGCTGGAAGCCCTGGTTGCATCCGCCGTTGCCGGGTCCGTCCGCGCGGCGGGTCGGTTGATGACGCTGGTGGAGAATGCGCCGCATCGGCTGGCGGAGTTGATTCAGGCGGGGGCTCGTCACTCCCGCGAGCCGCGGCTGATCCTGGGGGTGACGGGCGCGCCGGGGTCTGGGAAAAGCACACTGCTGGATGCGCTGGTGGGGGAATATCGCGCGCGAGCGCCGGAAGCGCGCGTGGGGGTGGTGGCGGTGGATCCATCGAGTCCTTTACCGGCGGGGCGGTGCTGGGGGACCGGGTTCGGATGATGCGGCATGCGGAGGATCCGAAGGTGTTTGTCCGCTCGCTGGCCAGCCGGGGGCGGCTTGGGGGGCTGAGCCTGGGGGTCAAGGGGATCCTTCGGGTCATGGGGTTGATCGGATGTGAGGTGATCTTCGTCGAGACGGTGGGGGTGGGGCAGAGCGAGGTGGAGATCGCGCGCGTGGCCGATCAGGTGGTGGTGGTGCTGGCGCCGGGGCAGGGGGATTCGGTGCAGCTATTGAAGGCGGGGTTGCTGGAGATCGGGGACTGGTTCGTGATCAACAAGGCGGACCGTCCGGAGGCCGAGGCCCTGTATGGGGCGATGCTCTCGGCGATTCGACTGGGGAAGGCGGCGATGGCGGATTCGGCCGAGACGGTGGAGGCTGGTCCGCATCGGGTTGATCCACGGATCGCGCTGGTGTCGGCGGCGGAGGGGACGGGGATCGCATCGCTGGTGGACCGGCTGGAGGAGCGTGTGCGGCGGGATGCCGGGCAGTGGCAGACGGCTCGGCGGGAAAGAATCGGCGGGGAAATTCGCGATGCGCTGCTGGAGGAGGTGTGGCGTCGGGCGGCCGGGGTGCT
>JBIQLO010000154.1:0-9818 GCA_044464175.1 Planctomycetaceae bacterium
ATGCTGGCGGGGGGGGTGTGGGTGGCGGCGGCGCCGTGGAAGCTGTGGCGGCCGCTGGTGACGTATGACCGTAGCGGGAAATTCATCCGCATCGCCTATGGGTGGTTGGCGGTGTCGCTGGCGATGCTCATCCTGCTGCCGGTCTATCAGGCGATCAGCAGACTGGCATTCAGTCATGCCTACTACGGGGCGATCCGCCACGCGGTGACGGTGGGATTCATCTCGATGATGATCATGGGGGTGGCCGCCAAGGTGGTGCCCACCCTCACGGGGCGCGACCCCAAAACGCTGTCCGGGCTGTGGGGGCCGTTTCTCCTGGTGAATACTGGCTGCTTTCTTCGGGTGAGCCTGCAGACGCTGACCGACTGGAATCCGGCGTTCTACGCGGTGATCGGCGTCAGCGGCACACTGGAGGTCTGTGGCCTGGCATGGTGGGGGGTGGGACTGGCGCGGATGATGCTCACAACAGCGCCGGCGGCAAACGAGGCGGCCCCGCCGCCGCCGCGCATTGAGGCGGAGCACAATCTGGGGGATGTGCTGCGCTGGATTCCCCAGGCCCAGGGCATTCTTGAACGCGCGGGATTTACGATGCTGCGCAATCCGATGGCACGGCGGGCCTTTGCCCCGCGCGTCACGATCGGACAGGCGGCGGGGATGCGCGGCGTGGCGCTGGGGCCGCTGTTGGAAGAATTGAACCGCGCGATGGTTCCGGCGGTCCTGAAGTATGATGTGTCGCTGGCGGAGCTGCGCCGGCGGCTGCCGGAGGCGGAGAGGGTGCTGGAGCGGCACGGGATCACCTTCGAGGGCTCGATGACGCTTGAGCGGGCGGCGGAGATGGCGGGCGTGTCGAAGGAGAGCCTGGTTTCGGCGTTGGCGCAATGCGCGGTCGTGGGGCATGATGCCTGTTCGGGCCAGTGCTGCGATTCATGCGGGCATGGTGAGGCGGCCGAAGATTCGTGTGGATGCGGCGATTCGCTGAATCGGTCGATTCCTCTGGAGGCGACGTGATGAACCGGTATGTCGTGCGTTCGATCGGGTGGGCGGTGCTGGTGACGGTGGGGCTGGCGGTGCTGATCGTGGTCGGTTCCCGAAACCTGGCGCATTTTGACGCGGCGTTGGTGGCATATACCTTCGCGACACTGTTCATGGCGTTTGGCATCACCTACCGCTATGCGATGTGGCTTCAGCGCCCGCCGACGGCGATGTATTTCAAGCGGGGCTGGCAGGTGTTCCTGGACCCGCGGTGGCTGGGGCGCAACCTGGCGGTCTGGGCCAGGCGCCTGGTGGCCGGTTTCGCGTTCAATGACTTCATCTGGCGGCGCGGGCGGACGCGCTGGGCGGCGCACTGGCTGATCATGTGGGGATGCGTGCTGGCGGTGTGCATCACGTTCCCGCTGGTGTTCGGATGGGTGCACCTGCGGACGGTGCCGGGGGACTTGACTCGTTATACCGCATACCTGTTCGGCTTTCCCACCATCACTTTTGGGACCGAGTCGCTGCTGGCCAAGCCGATCTTTCATGGGCTGGTGATCGCCTCGTTCCTGGTGATCCCCGGGGTGATGATCGCCATGCGGCGGCGGATGCGCGACCATGGGGCGGCGGCGGTGCAGCAGTTCGGGGAGGACATCCTGCCGCTGCTGCTGCTGTTCGCCATCAGCGTCACCGGGCTGCTGCTGTGGGTCAGCTATGAGTGGATGCACGGGTATGCGTTTGAATTTCTGTCCATCACGCACGCCGTGACCGTGATCTTCACGCTGCTGTGGCTGCCGTTTGGGAAGTTCTTCCATATTTTCCAGAGGCCGGCTCAGCTGGGGGTGTCGTTTTACAAGGATGCCGGGGCGCGGCAGGGGCCGGCGACCTGCGCCCGCTGCGGCCAGGGGTATTCCAGCCCGATGCAGGTGCGGGACCTGATGATCGTTGAGAAGCAGTTGGGCTACCGGTATGAAACCCCGCAGGTGGAGGGCGTGGAGCATTACCAGCATATCTGTCCCCGGTGCCGGCGGGCGTTGCTGGCGATCGCCCAGGGACGGATGATGCGCGGCTTCCAGCGCAAACCCACCGCGGCCTCCACCCAAACCGAGGTACACTAAATGGCGAGTCTTCCCAGGCGAGAAACCGAGATCATCCGGCAATTCGGCCCGCATCTGGCGCATATGCGCGGCACGAGCCTCGACAGCGGAATGGAGCCGGACCGGGTGGTCAATACCCACTGCTGCTTTTGCGGGCAGCAGTGCGGGATTCAACTGAAGGTGAAGGACAACAAGGTCGTGGGGTTCGAGCCGTGGTATGATTTTCCCTTTAACCAGGGCAAGCTCTGTCCCAAGGGGGTCAAGCGCTATCTGCAGGACAACCATCCGGACCGGCTGCTGACCGCCCTGCGGCGCGACCCGAGCGCCCCGAGCGGATTTGCGCCGATGGATTACGCCGAAGCGATCCGGCACACGGCCCAGGCGATTGACCGGGTTCAGAGGGAGCACGGGGCGAACGCGATGGCTTTGCTGACCGGCGCGAGCCTGACGAGCGAAAAATCCTACTTCATCGGGAAATTCGCCCGAGTCTGCCTCAAGACCGCCAACATCGACTACAACGGGCGGCTGTGCATGGTCAGCGCGGGCAAGGGGAACAACAAGGCGTTCGGGATCGACCGGGCGGCCAATCCCTGGAGTGACATTCCCAAGGCGGAGTTGATCTGGATCAGCGGCGCCAACGTCGGGGAGTGCGCCCCGATCACCACCGATTACGTCTGGAACGCCCGCGAGAACGGGGCGCGGATCATCGTTGTCGATCCGCGCATCACGCCGATCGCCCGCACGTGCGATCTGTTTTTGCCGATCAAGCCGGGGCGGGATGTGGCGCTGTTCAACGGCATTCTGCATCTGATGATTGAGAATGACTGGCTGGACCACGACTTCATCGAGAAACACACGGTCGGGTTTGAGAAGGTGGCCGAGCATGTGAAGGAGTGGACGCCGCAGCAGACGGCGGAGGTGACGGGGATCAGCCAGAAGGCGATCGAGCAGGCGGCCGAGTGGTGGGGAACGGCTTCGACCAGTTTTCTGTTGCATGCGCGCGGGATTGAGCACTCCAGCCACGGCGTGCAAAACGTGCTGGGGGCGATCAACATCGTTCTGGCCTCCGGAAGGATCGGGCGCGAGGGGTGCGGGTATTCCACCATCACGGGGCAGTCCAACGGGCAGGGGGCCCGTGAGCACGGGGGCAAGTGCGATCAGCTGCCGGGCTACCGCGACCTGGAAGATCCCGCAGCGCGTGAATACATCTCGAAGGTCTGGGGCATTGATGAAAAGGAGATGCCGCACAACGGCGTGGACGCCTATGAGATCATCCGCAAAATCCATCGCGGCGAGATCAAGGGGCTGCTGTCGATCTGCTTCAACCCGATGGTGTCGCTGCCGGACAACAACTATGTCCGCCAGGCCTTGGAGAAGCTCGATTTTTACGTCGCCATCGATTTCTTCCTGAATGAGACCGCCCGCCACGCGGACATCATTCTCCCCGGCTCGCTGCAGGAGGAGGATGAGGGCGTGGTGGCGCAGCTGGAGGGGAGGGTCATCAAGATCAACCAGGCCGTCGATCCGCCGGGCCAGGCGAAACAGGACTGGCGCATCCTGCAGGACATCGCCGCGGCACTGGGGCGGACCCACGGGATGACGTTTAAAAGTGCGCGGGAGATTTTTGAGGAGCTGCGCATCGCCTCCAAGGGAGGCATCGCCGACTACTCGGGCATCACGTGGGAGAAGGTCGAGGAACAATTCGGCGTCTTCTGGCCCTGCTACAGTGAAGACCCGCAGGGAAACCCAATCGACCACAAGGGAACGCCCCGGCTGTTTGAGCCGGGATCGTGGAACCCGATCGCCAGGGGGGCCGGCCCGTTCTATTTCCCCGACGGTAAGGCGCGTTTCAACGTCTCGGTTTATTCGCCCCCCACGGAGGTGACGGATGAGGCATATCCGCTGATTCTCACGACCGGGCGGGTGGTCAGCCAGTATCTCTCGGGCACGCAGACCCGGCGGATCGGGCCGCTGGTGGATCAGTACCCGGCCCCGCGGATTGAGCTACATCCACAACTGGCGGAAAAACTGGGCATCAAGGACAACGACTGGGCGACGGCCGAGACGCGGCGGGGAACGATCACGCTGCGGGCGCAGGTGCTCAAAAGCATCCGCCCGGACACGATCTTCGTTCCGTATCACTGGGCCGGGCGAAAGAGCATCAACCAGTTGACGATCTCCGCGCAGGACCCGCTGTCGAAGATTCCGGAGTTCAAGGCGTGCGCCGCGCGGCTGAAGAAGGCCGATGCGCCGCCGGAATATGCGAGCGAGTTGGAGCCGCAACAGTAAGCGAGAAATTGTGGCTTGTTACGGGTTACTTGTTCCCTGCAAAGGCAAACGGCAAGCAACCCGTGACAAGCGACCAGTAACAGACAAAGGAGACGCCCCATGCCGGTCCCGGACAATCTCTTCTTCTTCATCGATCCGAACCGCTGCATCGGCTGCCAGGCGTGCGTGCAGGCGTGCACGGAGTGCGACACGCACAAGGGGAAGACGATGATCCACCTGGAGTACATCGAGCAGGCCGACTCGCCGCAGACGGTGCCGGTCATCTGCATGCACTGCGACTCGCCGACGTGCGCGGAGGTCTGCCCGGCCGACGCGATCAAGAAGACGGGCGACGGCGTGGTGCAGTCTTCCCGCAAGCCGCGCTGCATCGCCTGCAACAACTGCGTCTACGCCTGCCCGTTCGGGGTGCCCAAGATGATGAGCGACTATGAGCAGATGATGAAATGCGACATGTGCTACGACCGCTCCAGCGTGGGCAAGAAGCCGATGTGCGCCAGCGTCTGTCCGAGCCAGGCGCTCTTTTTCGGCACGTATGAGGAGATTCAGCGCCTCCGTCCCAGTTCCCAGCCGGTCAACCACTTCAGGTTCGGCAACCAGGAGATCACCACGAAGGTGCGGATGATGACGCCCCGGCGGGCGCAGGCGAAATACATCGACGTGAACGATGCGATGAACGATCGCGGCTCGCGCAGGACGGTCAGCCTGGATATTCTGGAGACGATGAACGCGCCGGCGGATGCATTGAGGGGATGACACGGGGGAAGGGGTGACTCGGTGCGGGGTTCCACCCCTCACCCCGGCACCATGTCCGCCTGTCATCCGGAAGGCACACCAGAAGAAAGGAAGAAACCGATGCCCCCCGAACTCTTCACTCCCTCTCCCGGGCCCGACGGGCTGCCGCATGAACTCCAGCCCAAGTGGCGGCGGGACTTCCCCATCGACGTGCCGCAGGACAACTACGTCGCCCGGCGCGATTTCGTCAAATTCATGCTGCTGACCAGCGGCGCGTTCGTCGTCGGCCAGCTCTGGATCGGGCTGGACAGCCTGCGCCGGCGCGCCACCGGACGCCCGGCGGCCATGGAAATCGCCCGCGTGGCGGCGGTTCCCGTCGGCGGGGTGGTCGAGTTTCACTATCCCACCGACAACGACCCGTGCCTGTTGGTGCGCCCGGCCGAGGATACGATTCTGGCCTACAGCCAGGTCTGCACGCATCTGTCGTGCGCGGTTCAGCCGGAGATGAAACTGGGCAAGTTCCACTGTCCCTGCCACAACGGGTGGTTCGACATGGCCAGCGGGCGGCCCACCGCCGGGCCGCCGCGCCGCCCGCTGCCCAAAATCGTGCTGGAGATCAAGAAGGGGGTCATCTATGCCACCGGGGTGGAGGTCAGCACATGAATCACAAACCGCGACATTCCCGCCAGCAGCGGATCACCATCGTCTACGGCATGCTCTGTTTCGTGCTGCTGCTGGTGATCTGCCAGTTGTGGCTCCTGACCGCGACGATGAACGCCTATCTCGGCGGGGACACCAGCGTGATCTGGCCGGCGGCCATCGCCAGCATCGCCTGTTTCCTGCTCAACGCGGGGCTGCTCTATTACCTTTACGCGATGGAACGGACCTGAGGCGGGGGCGCGCTTCCCGGGAAGGCTTTCATCCTCCACACCCATGAACACCCCCTCCGCCCAATCCGTGCGCCTTGACGACGCCCCATTGCGCACGATGCACCCGGCCTATTTCGCGCTGGTGATGGCCAGCGGCATCGTCTCCATCGCGGCCGATCTGATGGGGATGAACCCGGTGGCCCAGGCGCTTTTCTGGTTCAATCTCGCGGCCTACATCGTGCTCTGGGCGTTGACGCTCCTGCGTCTGTTCCGATTCCCCCAGGCGATGAAGGCCGATTTTCTGGACCACAACCGGTGCGTCGGCTTTTTCACCACCGTCGTCGCCACGTGCGTCCTGGGGAGCCAGTGCCTGGTCCTCTATCAGGCCGTCGACGCCGCCCTGGTCTTTGCAATCTTCGGCATCGTGTTGTGGATCGGATTGACCTATACGATCTTCACGATCCTGACCGTCAAGGCGAACAAGCCCGACCTGGCCACCGGCATCAACGGCGGCTGGCTGCTGGCCGTCGTCGCCACGCAGGCGGTGTCGGTCGTGCTGAGTCAGTGGGCGATGGCGGTGGGGGGGCATGACGCGGTTTTGTTCCTGGCGCTGGCGATGTGGCTCGGCGGCGGCATGCTCTATATCTGGATGATCTCCCTGATCTTCTACCGCTACACCTTCTTTCCCTTCCGTCCGGGCGACCTGAGCCCCCCGTACTGGATCAACATGGGCGCGGTGGCGATCACCACGCTGGGGGGGGCGTTCCTCGTGCTGGCCGCCCCCCAGGCGGTGTTTCTCACCGCCATGGTCCCGTTTCTCAAGGGATTCACCCTCTTTTTCTGGGCGACCGCCACCTGGTGGATTCCGATGCTGCTGATTCTGGGGTTCTGGCGCCATGTCTACCAGCGCTTTCCGGTGCGATACGACCCGCTTTACTGGGGCGCTGTCTTCCCCCTGGGCATGTACACCGCGGCCACCTGGCGGCTGGAACAGGTGATCGCCCTGCCCTTTTTGCAGTGGCTGCCCCGCGTCTTCATCTGGTTGGCGCTGGCGGCATGGTGTGCGGCTTTTGTCGGACTGGTCCGGTCCCTGGCGGGGGGACTGTTGCGCCGGAATCGGCTGGGGGCCAAGTTGGCAAGGTGAGGGACCGAGGATGGAACGGAAAGGAATCCCGATTTAAGGGGCGGCGGAGGCCTTGATGCCGGTGAATTTGATCGCCTCCTCCATCGTAAAGGGGCGGTCCACCGGGGCCGTCGCATTGGCGCCGGCGCGGTCGTCGATGAACTGTCTGACATGCCAGAGATTGTGCTCTGCCTGCCATTGACAGGGGAGGCGGAGATGCACCTGCGACCGCTCGCCGCCGACCGCGCTGTGGGTCAGGGTCAGGGATCCCTCATGGAGGTCCAGGTCCGTGTTCCAGAAGATGCAATGCTCCGCCTTCACGAGTGCCCCCTGGGAAACGGTCAGTTTCACCGGATCCTGGGCCGACTCAATCAGGACATGATCCATCGTCACGTGCGTATTGCGGGTCAGGCATATGCCGCGCGGCGCGCCGGCCTTGATGACCACATCGCGCAATTCGTGGGTGGAAGGATCCAGGAGATACAGGTCATAGGCCCGGCTGGCGACGATCAGGGCGTGGCTCGTCGTGCTGCGGCTGTGCCCCACATGACAGATTCCGTTGGAATTCCCGCGCGACACAAACCCATCGACCGAAATGGAACATTCATCGTGCGCGCTGATGCCATCATCTCCGCATTCGAACGCCTCAATCCGCTCAAACGCTACATCCGTGCAGTGCCCATGAATGTTGAACCCGTCATTCCAGACGCGCCCCGCCTTGAGATTGCGGATCACAATGTTCGAACAACTGCCGCGCAGGGCAACCCCCGCCGAACGCACCGGAATTTCCACGCGCGCCTGGCTCAGCGTCTGATCCGGCGGGATGCGGATGTACAGCGCCTTTTCCTTGCCGTCGTAGGTCCATTCGCCCGGTTTCAAAGCGCCCGGCGGCTTGAGCGTCGGCGCGTGGGCCTTGGATGCGCCCCCCATGTACTGCGGCCGGTCGCCAAACACGATGAAAAACCGGCCCAGCAACGAGCGCGGCATGCGAAGCTGAGCCGCCACGCCGGCACTCTTCCATAATCCGTTCCCCTGGTCCGTCCACTGGTCCGGGTTGATCGGATCGCATCCCAGCAGCGTCGACCCCTGCCCATCGAGGACAATGGGTTTGCCAGGCTGGCCCGATTTGTTGTTGAAGACGGCTATCTGCCGGTAAGGAGAGCCCTTGGGGTCCAGCCGAATCGTATCGCCGGGCTGCGCGGCAGTGATGGCCGCCTGAATGGTGTGGAAGACTTTTCCGGCCGGCGCCGGGGCTTTGCCGGCGGGCGTCACATACAAGTCGTCCGCGTGGACGATTGTGGCAAAGCACAAAACGGCCCCGGCACAAGCCAATGCCCAAAAATATCTGCCGAAAAATCTATGTTTCAACATGGCCTCTTTTCATCCTCCTCCCCGCCACGGAAGTCTACCCGATTGGTCCGGCATCCGCACCCAAGGCTGTTCCCCGGGTGCCCTGCGGATTTACAAGAGGAATCGCATCTCATACAGATGACGTCATGAATCCCCTCGACATCATTTGCCAGCCGAACGTCCCGATGCCCATGCGCGACGGGACGGTGCTGCGGGCCAATATCTATCGGCCCGCCGGAGACCAGCGTCTTCCCGCGCTGCTGATGCGCACCCCCTACGGCAAACCGCCGCCGAGGGACAGTGCCAACGCCATGCGCTACGCCCGTGCCGGGTATGTCATGGCGTGCCAGGACATGCGGGGGCGCTACGCCTCCGACGGCGTTCACACCAATTTCCTGATTCCCGCGCCCCAGGAGGCGGAGGATGGATACGACAGCGTCGAGTGGATGGCGGCGCAGCCCTGGTGCGATGGCAACGTCGGCACGCTGGGCGCCTCCTATTGTGCCTGGGCGCAATGGATGGGCGCGAAATTGCGCCCGCCCCATCTGCGGGCGATGGCGGCGATCTCCATTCCGCCGGAGTTGAGGGATGTGGATTGGCCCGGCGCGTTTCGTCCGGGGCGGCGGCTGCATTGGCTGCTGACGGCGATCGCGCCGGATCTCCGCCGGCGCAGCGGGGAGCCGGGGGTCACGACGCCGGCCGAGGCGATCCGGAACTGGGAGGAGCTGGAGCATGGCGCCTGGATCGGCATGCTTCCCTGGTCCCAGCTGCCGGACCGCCTTCCGGGCGGGCTGGGCGAGGCGCTGAGGCAATGGCTGAGCGATCCGGGCGCGCCGCTCTGGAAACTGGACGAGGCCTGGGGCGAGATCGAGGCGCCCAATCTCGACCTCACCGGCTGGTACGATCACTGCAACGGCACCATTGCCCATCTACCCGGGATGCAGCGGCACGCCCGTTCCGCGGCGGCGCGGGAGCAGACGCGCCTGGTCATCGGCCCCTGGTCGCACGTGACGCTGGGGGCGCGCAAGGTGGGTGACGTGGACTTCGGCGCGGCGGCCGAGGTGGATCAGGTCGACCTGCTCATCCGCTGGTTCGACCATTGGCTTAAGGGGATCGACAACGGGATCAACCGCGAGCCGGCGGTGCGCTATTTCGTGATGGGATCGGGGCAATGGCGCAGCGCCCCGACCTGGCCGCCGCCGGAGGCGCAACCGCTGTCGCTCTATCTGCGCCAAGAGGGGAGGCTCTCCGACCGGCCGGGGGGCGAGGAGCCGCCGGATGCCTATCGCTATGATCCGTGCGATCCGGTTCCTTCCCTCTGGTCGGGGCGGTATTTCACCCAGCCCTCCGATCGCCGCCGGCTGGATCACCGTGGCGACATTCTTC
>JBIQLO010000155.1:0-9670 GCA_044464175.1 Planctomycetaceae bacterium
CACCTACTACGTCAAAATGACATCCAAACCCAAACGAACCAAACCCAATCCCCCCCTGGCGCTCCCCAAACGCCTTTTTTCCCCCCAACCTCACTACGACAAATTACGAAACGAACCAAACCCATTGATCCCTAATCCCTGAACCCTCACCAAAGGACCCTCCCATGATTGACCTCCTCCAACCCTGCCAAACCCCCGCCGATCTGAAGCAATGGCTCCAGACCCACCTCCATCTCCACATGCCCGCCGCCGGCCTTTGCCCCGGCCACCACTCCCCCCTGGACTACCTCCGCCGCGCCTATTTCGAGCCCGCCTCCGACCTCATCGTCTGGGCCCCGCGCGGCGGCGGCAAAACCCGCCTGGGCGCCGCCGCCACCCTTCTCGACCTCCTCCACAAACCCGGCGCCCAGGTCCGCATCCTCGGCGGCTCCCTCGAGCAGTCCCTCAAGATGTGGGAACACCTCGAGCCCGACCTCCTCGATCTGGCCGATCACGTCGCCGTCCAAAAAGCCCGCCACGTCGAAATGGCCAACGGTTCCCGCGCCGCCGTCCTCACCCAGTCCCAGCGCGCTGTCCGCGGCCTGCGCATCCAGAAACTCCGCTGCGATGAAGTTGAACTTTTCGACCCCGACATCTGGCAGGCCGCCCAACTCACCACCCGCTCCCTTCCCCCCGCCGACCAGCGCCCCGCCGTCACCGGCGTCATCGAGGCCCTCTCCACCTGGCACATCCCTGGCGGCCTGATGCAACGGATCATCGAAAACGCCCGCGCCCTCCAGATGCCCATCCTCCACTGGTGCCTCATTGACGTGCTGCAAAAGTGCGAGCCCGACCGCCCCTGCCAATCCTGCCCCTTGTGGGAAGAATGTGGCGGCCGCGCAAAACAGGCCGACGGCTTCATCCCCATCGACGATGCCATTACCATGAAGCGCCGAGTCAGCCTCGAAACCTGGCAGGCCGAGATGCTCTGCCGCCGACCCACCCAGGGCGGCGCGGTCTTCCCCAGCTTCGACCCCGACATTCACGTCCGCGACATCACCCCCGTCGGACGCTTCACCCTCGCCGTCGATTTCGGCTTCCGCTCCCCCTTCGTCTGCCTCTGGGTCTGCCGCTCCGAGGACGGCCACGACCACATCGTCGATGAATACCTCCAGGATGGCGTTGAACTGCTCGACCACCTTCCCCTCATCGAATCCCGCCCCTGGCCCAAAACCCGCCTCATGGCGTGCGACCCGGCCGGCAACGGCGCCAACGACCAGACCGCCGTCTCCAACATCCAGCTCCTCCGCGCCCGCGGCTACCGCCTCAAATTCCGCAAAAGCCGCATCATCGACGGCCTGGAACACATCCGCGCCGCCCTCCGTCCCGCCGCCGGCCAACCCCGCCTCACCCTCCACCCCCGCTGCAAACGCCTGATTGAAGCCTTCCAGTCCTACCACTACGGCAAACACGGCGGCGAAACCCCCTACAAGGACGGCATCCACGACCACCCCATCGACGCCCTCCGCTACTACTACATCAACCAGGTCGAATCCACCATCAAATGGTCGATGTACTAGCCCCGCCGCTGAACGGACAAAATCCCAATCCCGCCTCGCCCCCTCCGGGGGAGAGGCCGCCCGCGAAGCGGGCGGGTGAGGGGGGCGAATGTCGAGAGGCGTTCCATGCCCCAAACCCTGACACGCGAGAATTGGACATAAATTGTACAATATGTTGAAGGAGTGATGCTATGAGCAAATCGCCAAAAAGTGAATCAACGCCGGTGGACGATGTCCGGCACGTCCGGGAACAACTCAGCCGCGAAGCGGGCGGAGACATTCACAGGCTTGTGCGGCGGTCGCAAGAAACGCTGGAACAATACCGGGAGAAGCTGGGGTTTAAAATCCGTCCAGCCCTCGGTTCACCCGCCGCTATCCTGAAGGCCATGCGCTCTCCACCCCACATCTCACGTGAAGATACGGATGCTTTGGAACGCGCCATTGAGGAAGGCAAAAATGCCGCCCACCGAAGGTGGAATTTCCAATGATATGACAGAAGAATAACTGCGAATGTGCCTCCCACCTACTCACCGCAATATGGCAGGGGAGGGCATGCATTTGCCGACAAGATCGTATTGCTTAGAGACATACACCAGGTTGACCACCCGCCCAGTGCAGGGGCCATTCAAAATTGTGCCATACGCAACTACCATCGCTCCGCCAGTGCCGTTCCATGAGAAATGTCCTTGAAGCCAAAGCATCTTGTCGAAGCGAATTCGACTACCCGCAGGCAGTACGACATAGGACAGACCTGCATTCATCGAGGCATATTTCGGGGAAGGCAAACCATCAAGGTAATACTGCGTAACTGGAAGAGAAACTGAGGGCGGGGTGTAATAGACGCCAAGCGGCTCGATCGTCGTATAGACCCGGTTTCGAACGTATCCGCCGTTATACTGGGTATCAGTTACATCCGCGCCGTCCCTGGGCGACGACATCAACCAACGAGTCGTAAGAACTCCAATCGCTGCAATCGCGGTCGCCCCAAGAATCACACCACGACTCACAAGAACCTTGCGGCGGTCCATGGATTCTCCTTTACCTTTTCCGGGCTATAAACAAATAATTAAACCCCCTCAGATAAAAATTCCCCTCCTCCGCCGCCTTGCGATAGTTCCCCATTTTGAGCGTCTTGTTGTGCCGCACCACCGAAATGATGTCCACCGGCTCAAGATGTTTGCGCAGGATCGAAAACAGCTCGAACCCGATCGGCAAAAATCCCTTCCCATGCACGTACGAGTCGCTGACGTACAGCCCCATGTGCTTCCCCGGCTTCAGGATGCGGTGAATCTCCCCGATCACCTGTTCCATCGCCGCATAATATTCACCCCCCGCCGCGTCCAGCTTCCCGATGTCGCGCGGGTCCGGGCCATAGTCGAGATGGGTGGAGTAGGGGGGGTCGATGAAGACGAAATCCACCTTCCCGCTCAATTCCGGCGGCAGCTTGCGGGCATCGACCCGAAAGATGTCCTTGCGCGTCGGATGCACATCGTACCCCAGCGCCCGCCGCCCCAGGTCCCGCGCCACATCCAGCGTCGTCCCCGACCCCGCGCACGGGTCCACCACCAGGTCCTTCCCCTTCGTGTACCGCTGCAGCAGGTTCCAGATGATGTAGCTGGGCGTCGCCCCCTTGTAGTTCGGGTCCCCCTGCACCCCCTCGCCATAGTGCTGCGAGGGATAATCCCAAAGCGTCGTCGGCTGCAATCGCAAAGGCGGCTTCTTCATAATGTGCGGCACAGGCTTTCAGCCTGTGAATTCCTTCCAAGACCCCCGGGCCTCAAGCCTGTGCTACTCCACCTTCCCCAGGAAGAACGACACCAGCAGCAGAATCAGCACGATGCTGGTGATGATGACGAAAATCCGGTCCCGCTGAAACGCGAAGGCGAAGATGCTGATCGCCACCCGCAACACCGGCGTGGCGATCAGCAGCAGCAGCCCCACCATGATGATCGCCGACCCATCCCCGTGGGCAACGCCCGTAAACACATCCTTGAGCGTGTGCGGAAAGACCGCCGCCGCCCCGCTCAGCCGCTGCATCTCCGCATGGCTGGAGAAGTAGGCCGGGTGCCGCGCGAAGTTCACCCCGATCCCGATGATCACCACCAGCAGGCTCAGAAACACCCCGATCCGCAGCACGTAGCTGATGAGCAGCTCCACCTGGTGAACCCGCGGGTCCACCTCCATGTGGTGGTGGTGATCGGCATGCACCTGGGCCGAAACGGGCTGCGGAGTCATAGACGGATTCCTTTAATGAGCATCTGGATCGACACCCAGAGCAGAACCACCACGAACACCCCCCGGATCACCTTGCTGTGAATCTTCCCCAGCAGCCGCGAACCGCCCACCGCCCCCACCAGCACCCCCGCCGCCACCGGCGCCGCGATGAACGGGTCGATGTCCCCCCGCGCGAAATACACCCCCGCGCTGGCCGCCGCCGTCACCCCGATCATGAAATTGCTCGTCGCCGTCGAAACCTTGATCGGCAGCCGCATCGCCAGATCCATCGCCGTCACCTTCAGCGACCCCGACCCGATCCCCAGCAGCCCGCTGGCGATCCCCGCGATGTACATCAGCCCAAACCCCACCGGCGCGTGCGCCACCCGGTAGGGGATCTCCTGGTCGATCGCCTCATCGTAATACTTGTCATGCAGCCGCAGCCGGTCGGCCAGCCGGTTCCGGGGCACATTCTGCCCCGCCGCCTCGTGCCGCTTCTGAAACATCGCCACCGCCGAATACCCCAGCACCGCCCCGAAAATGATGAACAAAAACTTCGGCGAGACCACCCCCGCCAGAAACGCCCCCGTCAGCGCCCCGGCCGTCGTGGCGATCTCCAGAAACATCGCCACCCGCATGTTGGTCATGTGTTCCTTCACATAACTGGCCGCCGCCCCCGAGCTGGTCGCGATCACCGACACGATGGACGCCCCGATCGCAAAGCGGATGTCGATCTTCAGGAGCAGCGTCAGCGCCGGCACGACAATGATCCCGCCCCCCAGCCCCAGCAGCGACCCCAGCAGCCCGGCCACGATCGAAATCAGGAAACAGACAATGGTGAAATCCAGAGGCGTCACGCCAGAAGCTATAGAGGATCGGCGCACCGGACGCAATAGCCCGCCCCCCCGATTCAAAAGTCCAGAAAATCCCTAGGAAATATCGGGTGTCTCCGGCCCGGCTGCGCCACCCCTCCGGATTTGGTCCCCACCAGGACCGATCTCTCCTCCCCCGCTGGTACCGGGATTGCTACCCGCCTCCCGTGCGTTGTCTCAGCACGCAGGAATCTTTACCGGAGTTTTCCCATGGAACCGATCAAGAACCTCAATAACCTTCTGGATCAGGCCGAGAAGAAAATCGGCCACAGCCTGCACCCCGCCATCATCGAGGTGCCCATCGGCGCCTGGACCGTCAGCGTCGTCTCCGACCTTCTGGGCGCGATCACCCGCGACCGCGCCTACGACAACGCCGCCAGCGTCAGCATGGCCGTCGGCCTGGCCGGCGCGGCCGGCGCGGTCGTCACCGGCCTGCGCGACTACAGCTACATTCCCCCTTCCCGACCCAGCCACGACATCGCCACCCGCCACGCCATCGGCAACGCCACCGTCGGCGCCCTCTTCGCCACCAGCTACATCCTTCGTTCCCGCCGTGCCAAGGCCGGCCGGCGCCCCGGCCTCATCGCCCGCCTCCTGGGCCTGGGCGGCGGCAGCCTCATGGTCTACACCGCCTGGCTCGGTGGCAAACTCGTCTTCGAACATGGCGAGGCCGTCAAGCCCGTCATGGAACGCCTCGAGGCCGAGGAATCCGGCACGCTCCACGACCAACGCGCCCAGCGCACCCCCGCCCCGGCCGCCCAGATATGAGCCCGCCCCCCGGCTTGCCCTTAAGCCGAGGCGAGCATTTGGCAGGAATATCCCTGGACGACCTGAATCTGGTGCCTCAAGTCAGCGGTTCTCCTGACGCGGGCTCCCCCTGTCTACTAGCGCCCTGGACATCTTTCACCCTACCCCCTTCGCTGGACACCCCCGCCTCCCCTCCGTAGCCTGACGCCCAGGAGACACCTCATGAAACTCGGCCTGGAGTCCTTCAGCTACCATCTGGCCCTGGGCAGCGGCCGGATGGACATCTTCCAATACATCCGCCGCGCCCACGCCCTGGGCCTCGACGGCGTCCAGATCAACATGGTCGGAACCCCGCCCCGTTGGGGCCACCTCGGCGGCATCGAACCCGACCACCTCGCCGCCGTCCGCGCCCTGATCGACGAACTGGGCCTCTACGTCGAGATCGACACCCACCAGTCCGACCTCGCCTTCCTCCATCGCGGCCTGGATGTCTGCCGCGCCCTGGGCGCAAAGGCCCTGCGCACCTATCAAATTCCCACCGGCAACACGCCCCGCGACATGGATGCGGCCGTCGAACTGTTCAAACAGATCCTCCCCCGCTGTGAAAAAGAGGGCGTCCGCATCGCCTTTGAAAACCACGAATACGAAACCGCCGCCGACATCCTCTCGGTCATCCACCGCGTCAACAGCCCCTGGCTTGGCGCGATGATCGACAACGGCAACGGCATGATGGTCTGGGAGGACCCGGATGCAACCGTCCGGACCCTCCTGCCCCACGTCGTCACCACCCACTTCAAGGACCACATCGTCATCGAACAGGACGGCCAGCCCCTCGTCGCCGGCGTCACCCTCGGCCAGGGCTCGATCAATCTGAAAAAACAGTTCGAAATGCTCGCCCACTCCCCCTTGCAGTGGATCAACATCGAAGTCTGCTACGAATACCGCGCCCCCTTCCGCCGCCCCCAAAACCAGGGCGCCGGCGGCATACTGGGCCAGGGCGCTTTCGCCCTGCGCCCCGGCCCCTTCGATCCTGCTTTCCTCCCCCCGGCCGACCCCCGCCAGCGCAACCTCGACCAGCTGCTCGCCTGGGAAAACCAGTCCGTCGAGCAGAGCGTGCGCTACGTCAAGCAATTGCGCGACGCCCTGGCCGCCTGAGTCACGCCGGCCGCTCCACCGTCCGCTCGATCCGCCGGTCCGGTATCAGCCACATCAGCGCCACCACCACATACAGCACAAGCGAAATCCACCGCTCCACAAACGCCAGCCCGATCGCCGCCGCATACAGCACCGGCGAGAGTTTCCCCTTCAGATCCCGCCCCACGGCCCGCCGGATGATCGACCCCGCCCCCTGGCGGCGGATGATGGCCGACTGCAGGATCGAATACGCGATCGCCGCCATCAGCAGCACCACCCCATACCCCGCCGACGGCAGGGGGGCGAAATGGTTCTCCCCCATCCACCCCGTCACCACCGGGACCAGCGACAGCCAGAACAGCAGATGCAGATTCGCCCACAAAATCACCCCGTCCACCTTCTCCGTGGCGAAAAACAGGTGATGGTGGTTGTTCCAGTAGATGCCGACATAAATGAAGCTCAGCACATAAACCCCCAGCGGCGCCGCCAGCGGCCGAATCGCCGCCCACCCCGCCCCATGCGGAATCTTCAACTCCAGCACCATGATCGTGATAATGATCGCGATCACCCCGTCACTGAACGCCTCAAGCCGCCCGGTCGTCATACCGCCGATTTTATTTCCTCCCGCGGCGCAACACCACACACCCCCGGCAAAAAGCCCAGGAGCCGAAAATGAACAGGCACCAGTGGAGAAGAAACGTGTGAAAAGCATGGGAATCCCCCAGACGCAACCCAAGCCGCGTATTGGACAGCGCTCCGAAAAAGAGAAATGCCCAGGCGCTCAGCAGCCCATAGATCCCGATCGCCCGCCCCGGAATCCTGCTGAGCAGGCTGAGGATAATTCCCCCCACGGGAATCAGGAGCATCAGCACGTAATCTCGGGTGATTGGCCACCCCGGCGGCGTCGGGCGAACACTGAGGGCGTTGCCACCCAAAACGACCGCGCCAAACAGCCACAAAAGCCACCACCGCGCCGGCCGGACTTCTGCCTGTCGACCCTGGTACACCAAAGGCACCGGTTCGCTGCGCTCCATATCCGGCATCCTCCGCTGTTCGTGCCGCCGGTACCCTCACTGGCGGAGCAGCCGCGCCGGGCACACTCTTGCACGCCCCAGAAAACCGGCACGCCATCCCCCGCCTTACGCCACCCGTCCCCGAAAGAAACGAATCCACCCCCACCCGGTCGCCGCAATCAAAAGCCCCCCGGCCACCGTCAAACCAATCACGCCAATGCGCAGCGCAATATCCAGCCGATCCATCCCGGCCGGTCCCGCAAAGAGGGCGATCCACAAGCCCGCCATCACGCCCCCCGTCAGGATTGCAACAACAATCCCCAACCACCGGCCCCATCCGCTCATGACTCCCCCCAGCCCCAGGGTGATGAGCAGCGGCACATAGGCGAACACAATCCACCAGTCCCATCCCACAAAAACCGCCCCCACCGCCAATGCCCCATCCAGCGCCAGCAGCCCCACCGCCGCCCCCCGCGTCGGCAGGAGGCGCTGATCCGTCAAAGCTGGAATCGATTCCGCTCGCGGCATGACCCCTTCATTCTACCACACCCCCGCCCCTGTGTTCCCCGAAAATTGCCCTCCGCTGGAGCCCCTTCCTCAAGATTCCGATGAACCTTCAGGAACATCCCCGTGCCGCCCCTTTCCCATGAAAGACCGCAAGAGCAACCTCACCGACTGGCGCCTGGCCCTGCGCGACACCTGCAAGCTCCTGGGCATGCTCGCCATTCTGGCCGGCATCGCCTTTCCCTGGCTCTGGCTGGCCCTGATCCCCCTGTGGGCCCCCTGGCTGTTCATCGCAGACCTGCAAGGGCGGAAATAGCCCTCACCGCATGCCGGGTCCCACGATGTCAGCGGACTCGCTGATTCGCGCCCATAGGCCCATCCTACCCCGTGCCCGCGCTGTGCCTCTCGTCGCCAAACCGCGCTGTGTCCCCACCTCGATAGAGAACCTAAACCAACGACCCCCATCCAGTTCTGTCTTCTTCCCCCTCTTTCTTGCAAGCAGCCCCCACCCCCTCTATGTCCCCTCCATTGCATTTGCTGTACTTACCTCCCTGATTAATCTACGATGCCCGCCGCTCGACATTTTCAAATTCATAGGCTTGACGATCGCGGCCGTTTCGTTTGGATCGGGAGGCTTTTATGAGGCCGACACCTTGGGTACAGGGGGCGATGGGGGTCCTGCCGCGCTATCGCGGCGTCTTTCCCCAATCCTGGCTCTCTCCCCGTGCGGCCTTCCTCTGGAGCATCGCCATCCTTCTGGGCCTGTTTGCCGCCGATGTCGTCCTGCCCCGTGGCGCTACCGTCGCCATCGGCTATTGCCTCGTCCCCGCCCTCATGGCCGGCAAATGCTCCCGCCGGTTCCTCGTGGGCATGGTCATCTTCTGCACCCTGGCGACCTGGGTGGCCCTCTTCACCGAGCCCGGGGGCGCGACCATGTGGAAATCGGCCTTCGACCGCACGATGGTCACCGGGGTCATCTGGTTCGCCCTCTTTCTCGTCCAGCGACGCATGGCCGCCATCGATACGCTGCTCCGGCACGATCAGGCCTTGAAGCAGGCCTCCCTCGAACTGGAACGTTCCAACGGCGAGCTGTCGAATTTCACATCCACCGTCACTCATGACCTGCGCGGGCCGCTCAACACCATCGGTTTGCTCGCCCAGATCCTGTCCGACTCACCCACCCTTCGCGCCGATGCCGAGTGTGTCGAGTCCGTGGAATCGATCCAGGCCGAGATCGCGCGCCTGGGCGAATTTGTGCAAAGGCTCCTTATCTACGGCCGCGTCGGCGCGGGCAATCTCCAGTGCCGCGATTGCGATTGCCAACGCCTCCTCGAACAGGTGCGCCGGGATCTGCGGGCGGACCTCCAGCAAAGCGGCGCACAGATCTCCAGCGATCCCCTGCCTTCACTCCAGGCCGATCCCACCCTCCTGGCCCAGCTCTTTCAGAACCTGATCGAAAACGCCATCAAATACCGCGGTCCGGCCGCCCCGCGCATTCACATTTCCGCGACCCGGCAACCCCAGGGCTGGCAATTCGCCGTCCGAGACAACGGCATCGGCATCTCCCCCCAGGAGATCAGCCGAATTTTCGAGCCCTTCCACCAGGTCCACGCCGACCACTCCCCCGGCAAAGGCGTCGGCCTCGGCC
>JBIQLO010000156.1:0-9623 GCA_044464175.1 Planctomycetaceae bacterium
CCCAAACGAACCAAACCCAAATCCCCCCTGGCGCTATCAAAAACAACGATTTCCCCTCCCAACCCAACACCCGCTATTTCCCAACGAACCCAACCCACCCGAATCCCGATTCCCAAATCCCCTTCCCAGCCATGACATCCCGCCACCCCCCCGCTATGCTCTCCCCCATGCAAACCACATCTCTCTTCAACGTACGCGATTTCGGCGCCGTCGGCGACGGCGCCACGAAGGACACCCAGGCACTCCAAAAAGCCATCGACGCCTGCGCCCTGGCCGGCGGCGGGCGCGTCCTGCTCCCGGCCGGACGCTACCTCAGCGGGACGATCTATCTCAAAAGTCACGTGGAACTCCACCTGGCCGCCGGCGCCACGCTCCTGGGCAGCGGCGACCGCGCCGACTACAACGCCGATGAAGTCTTTTCCGAAAACCAGGCCTTCGCCAGGGAAAACGTCACCGCCACCCACCTGCTCATCGCCTACAAGCAAAGCAACATCGCCATCACCGGGCCCGGCGCCATCGACGGCAACGCTTCGCAGTTTTTCCAGCCGCTGCCCGAGGGAATCAACTCCACCTACCGCTCCAAGGGCGCCAACTTCCCCATCAAAAGCTGGCGTCCCGGCCAGATGGTCTTCTTCTGTCGCTGCCAAAACGTGCGCGTCACCGACGCCTCGCTGCTCAACTCCAGCTACTGGACGCTTTTTCTCCTGGCCTGCGAGGATGTGCAGATTCGCGGGGTCAAGATCGACAATCCCCCCGCCACCCAGAACGGCGACGGGATCGACGTGGACTGCTGCCGCAACGTCACCATCAGCGACTGCATCATCCGCAGCGGCGATGATTCCATCACCCTCCGCGCCAACAACCGCCTCCTGGGATATGAGGACCGCCCCTGCGAAAACGTCGTCGTCACCAACTGCATCCTCAGCTCCCCCTGCAACACCATTCGCGTCGGCGTCGGCGATGGCCTGATCCGCCGCTGCTCCTTCAACAACATCGTCGTCCCCGAGGCCAACCGCGCCATCAGCCTGGTCTGCCGATACTCCGCCAGCGGCAAGCACGGAGCGACCATCGAGCAGATCCACTTTTCTGACTTTTTCATCAACGCCTGCTTCCCTCTCTCGATTCACATCGGGCCCGAGGCCCAGCGCCCCGCCGCCATGCGCGACATCTCCTTCAGCCGGTTCGCCATCGAGGCGTCGGCCGGTTCCAATATCATCGGCCTGGAGCACGCCCCCCTGGAACGCTTCCGCCTCAGCGATTTCGACTGGCACATCATCGGCGGCACGACCAACTGCGAATTGACGGAAAACATCCCCGACGCCTTCCCCCTCCACGGCTACAGCGGCCTTGAGGGCCGTCCCGCCCTCCCCAGCGTCCTCTACGCCCGCCACCTCCAAGACAGCACCTTCGACAACATCCGCATCCGCTGGACCAACCCCAGCCCCGTCTGGCGCGACGGCCTGCGCTTCGACCGGTGCGACCAGATCGAGACGCACAACCTCAAATCCCCCCCGCCCCCGGCGCGGTAGGCGCTATCCACTGGCAAAGCCAAAAGAGCCGCTCACGAAGCAAGCGTTGGGTCTCTTTCGCCCCAACCGCTTATTTCGTGCGCGGCTCTCGAATCGAATCCGACGCACAACCGGAAGGAAAAAAACTAATTCCCCAGCGGCTGCCATCCCAGGACTTCTTTGGCCAGGGCGTAGCTGTGCCGATCCTGGTTCACATCTCCGGTCGTCTGGATCAGGTGAGCCCCCGGCTTGTTGCAGGCGATGGCCGCCAGGTACAGCCGCCGCGTGTCGTTGGGTCCCAGCGGATAGCTCGCGCCCGGAGCGCTCATATCCACCTTGCGATTTTTCCACCCTTCATCCGTGTGTGGCACGATCATCCGCGGCGCGACGATGCTCATCTCCGGATATTGCATCGCGGCCCGCTCGCATACCACCTCGCCAAGCCCCTTGGTCAGCCCATACACCTCCCAGGCGTTGGCCGGCGTCGATTCATCGCGCACGTTCCGGTGGTTGCGATAGATGCTCATCGTGCTGGCATAGACAAAGTGCCGGATCTGCGCCACGCCCGCGGCGTAGAGAAACAGGTAGAGTCCCTGCACGTTCACGTCGAACGCCGCCGGCACGATCGCACCCTGCCCCTTGATGAACCCGCCCATCGCCAGGTAGATCACCGCGTCCATCCCCGCCACCGCGTGCTTGGCCACCGATGGATCGGTCACGCTTCCGACGATGCTGTCGGCATCCGGAACCGGTTTCAGATCCAGGTATCGGCACTCATGTTCCTGCTCAAGTGCCGGCCGAATGATGCTCCCCACATGCCCGCCGCCCCCAACGACTAAGACTTTCATGGAAAATCACTGCTTTCAAAAAGAGCCGGCAGCTCGAAGAGCGCCGGCATGCCATTGGTCGCGCTGCGACCTCGCAGCGCATCAGATTGGCAAAATACGTTAACACCAATATCGGCCGACGCAATGGGAATACTGTGGAAATCCTCCAGGCCCCAAAGTGGATTCCCGCGGCCGCCGATTCTACCATCTCTCAACCATGGCCGCTTCGATTCCGGAAATCTATTCCCCCCGCTGGTGCCCCCGGCCACTGGCGATCCTGCCCCGCTGCCTGTGGGGTCTGCTCGCCGCCGCCTGCCTGGGGGTTCTGCTCCTGGCCGCCACCCTCCGCCCCAGCCCCAATGGCCTGGGCACCCATCAGGAACTGGGCCTCTACGGCTGTTCCTGGCTCCAGCGCACCGGCTTCCCCTGCCCCACCTGCGGCATGACCACCAGTTGGACCTGGTTCGCCCACGGCAACCTCGCCGCCAGCTTCTACATCCAGCCCATGGGCTTCCTCCTGGCCATCGCCTGCGTCCTGCTCTTCTGGATCAGCCTCTATCTGGCCGCCACCGGGCGAAACCCCTCCCTCATCCTCCACCACGCCCCGCTGGTCCGCCTGTTCATCCTGATGCTCTTTTTGGGCATCCTGGCCTGGGGCTGGAAAATCTTCATCCACCTCAACGGCCTGGACGGATGGGCATAGGCCCCCGGCGTGACGTCGCCCCTCCAGCCCGTTACCATACCGGGCGTGAAAGGTTCCCCCCTGATTCGTTCGCTGGCCGCCGTCGCGATGCTGCTGACACTCGGCGGATGCGCCATCTTCGGCCTGGTTGCCCACGCCGTTCCCAAATACATCCCCGCCCGCTACGCCGGCCTGAAAGGCCGGAGCGTCGCGGTCATGGTCTGGACCGAACCGGGCCTGCGCATCGACTGGGGCACCAAGCTCCAGATCGACCTGGCCTCGGCCATCCAGAAGAAGCTCCAGACCCAGACCCAGAAGAAGACCGATGAACTGGAAGGGACCACCTATCCGGTCAATCCCCTCTCCATCATCCGCTACCAGCGCGACCATCCCGAGGTGGAGGCCACCCCCATCACCCAGGTGGCCCCCAAGTTCGGCGTGAGCCGGCTGGTTTACGTCGAACTGACGCAGTTCACCACCCAGTCCTCCGACGCCGTGGCTCTCTACCGCGGCAGCGCCACCGCCAACCTCCGCGTCATTGAGATCACCGACGGCCAGGCGACCATCGGCTACTCCGAGGACAATATCCAGGTCGCCTTCCCTCCCAAATCCCCCCCCGAAGGCCCCCCCAACGGATCGGCCCAGGCCATGTACGCCGGCACCCTCGACCAGCTCAGCACCGAGATCGCGCGGAAGTTCTATACGTATGAGTCGGACCTGTAAAAAGGAAAATGGAAAATGGAAAATGGAAAATGGAATGCAGGCGGCCGTCGCTACGCTCTTCACCATTTGCCATTTTCCATTTTCCTTTTACCTTCCATCCTCCTCCTCACCGGCTGTCAGTTGGTCGGTGTGGTGGCCTACAAAGTCTCCGGCCCGCCCACCATCCAGCCGCAATACACCCCGCCCCCAACCCCGCTGCTGGTGCTGGCCGAGAATTACCAGCACCCCTCCGAGTGCCGCTATGAGGCCGAGCAACTCGCCTGGGAAATCGGGCATCAGCTTGAGGAGCACCAGGTCGCCCCCATCGTCTCCCCCGACAAGCTGCGGCAACTGCGCACCCGCACCGGCGGGGCCATCCGCCAACTGACCCTCAGCGACATCGGCCTGGAAACCGGCGCCCAGCAGGTCCTCTACGTCAATATCCGCCAGTGCCAGTGGGAATCCCTCCCCGGCACGCGCATGGTCCGCGGGGAGATGGAGGTGCTGGTCAAACTCGTTGAGGTCGCCACCGGCCAGACCGTCTGGCCCGACCTGGTCAGCGACGGCAAGCCGATGAGCCTGAAGATCCCCTACACCGAACAAAGTTCCACCGGCGACGGCATGGCCCTTCAGGAGCAAATGTGCCGCCAGCTCGGCCAGCAAATCGCCCGCCTCTTCTACGCCCACAAGGCCGATGAATAGCCCCCCATGGCCCCACCCCTCCCCGCTTCTGTAGACGGGGTCGCCGACCCCGTCTCACTGGCCGAACGGCCGCCCATCCACGAATCGCCCTGAACCCCGCCGCATCCCATGGTAAACTAAACCTACATGGCCGATCGCCCTTCCAAGCCCGCCCGCCTGCCACCGGGGCTCATCCAAACTGCCCGCTGGGGAGCGGTCATTACGGCCCTGATCGCCTTGGCCGCTCTTCCGAAAATGCTGCGGATCGCTTCCTATACGCCTCGCTGGCATCTCTGGCTGTCGCCGGCGGTACTTTCATCGGCCATAATCTTGTGTGTGCTTGGCCTTTTCCGCACGAGGGAGGATCGTCGTGCCATGCACCCCTTGTCTTCGATTGCGCTCGTTTTATGCCTGTTCTGCGGCGGGGGAATGATTCTGCTACCCCGCGTCATCGTCTGCGGCGAATCCGCCACCCGCGTCATGTGTGCCTCCAACCTCCGCCAGATCGGCATGGCCCTGCTGCTTTACCGAAATGCCCACGGCGGCGTCAATCCCCCTGATTGGGCCACGCTCGCCTACAACTTCGACGAAATCTCATTGAACACCTGGCATTGCCCCCTGAGCGGTTTGCCTCCCCTGAAAGACAACCCGGACCCCGCCTACCGCGCCGCCGCCCTCCTCCGGCCGGAGCAAAGCTCCTACATCTACCTCGGCCAAGGCCAGACCAATACCACCCCGCCCGACAGAGTCACCGCCTACGACCGCCTGGAAGACCATCAAGGCGACGGCACCAACGTCCTCTTCGCCGACGGCCACGTGGAATGGACCACCCCCCAGGACCTGCAAACCTTCCTCGAACGCTCCGGCCAATCCCGATAGGACACGCTCCTGCGTGCCCACCTTACGTCCTCAACGTCGCCCCCAGCCGCGCCTTGGCCGCTTCCATAACCCGCGCCACCGCCGCCTCAACCTGCTCCCCCGTCAGCGTCCCCTCGCTTGAGCGGAAGACCAGACTCAGGGTGATGCTCTTGGTACCCTTGGCCAGCGGCTTGCCCCGGTAGGTGTCCACGTAGTCCACCCCTTCCAGATCCGCCAGATTCAGCCCCGCGATCAGCGTCTCGATCTCCTGGTAGCGCACCTTCTCGGCCACGACCAGGGACAGATCGCGCCGCACCGCGGGAAACCGCGGCAGCGGGCGAAGCTGCGGAATGTGGCGCGCCCCGCCCAGGAGTTCCGGCAACTCGATCTCGGCCGCCGCCACGGCATGTCGCAGCGACAGCTTTTCGGCAATGGAGCGGTCGATCATCCCCAACACGCCGATGTCCTGCCCGCCCCACTGGATCCGCCCGCCGGCCCCCTTCTCAAATCCCTTGTGATGCTCCGGCACGACATGCACCGCCCGCCCCTCGTCCAGGCTCCCCAGCAGATGCTCCACCGCCCCGCGCAGCGACCGCAGGTCGGCATCTCCCACCAGCGCCAGCCGCCGCCGCTCCTCCACGTGCCCCGTCCGGTCATGCCAGAACGTGCCGCCGATCTCAAAGAGCTTGGCCCCGGGCGTCCCGGCATTCTCATTGCGACCCACCGCCTCCAGCAGTCCCGGCAGAAGGCTGGGGCGCAGCCGCGCATCGGCCGTGCGCACCCGCTCATCGGCCCGCGCCAGCGCATCGGCGTGCGGCGGGGCGAAATCCTCGGCCAGCGCGTCGGAGACGAAGCTGAACGTCACCGCCTCGTAATACCCGCTGGCCACCAGCGCCGAGCGAATCGTCTCGACCGTCCGCTGCTGCGGCCGCAGCGGCGTCAGGCGGATGGCGATCTCCTCCCGCACCGGGATCGCGTCGTATCCCACGAAGCGCGCCACCTCCTCCACCAGGTCGATCTCCAGATTCAGATCCAACCGCCAGCTCGGCACGGTCACGCGGATGGCCTCCTGCTCCCTCTCCGGCGCCAGTTGCAACCGCTCCAGCGCGTCCACCACCTGCTCGGCCGGCAGATCAATCCCCAGCACCCGTCGCAGCTTCTCCAGCCGCAGCGTGAGGGTCCTGGGCGCATACCCGGCCGATCCAGCCTCAGTCAGCCCCCCCTCAACCACTCCGCCCGCCGTCTGAAGAATCAATGCCACCGCCCGGCGCGAGGCCCGCGCCGGCAGCGTCGGGTCAATGCCGCGCTCAAACCGGTAGGAGCTGTCGCTTCCCATCGCCAGAGCCCGCGCCGTCTTGCGCACGGACAGCGGGTCAAACCGCGCCGACTCCAGCAGGATATCCGTCGTCTTTTCACCCACCTCGCTCTCCAGCCCCCCCATCACCCCCGCCAGGGCCACCGGACCCTGGGCGTCGGCGATCACCAGCATGTCCGCCGTCAACGTCCGCTCATGCCCGTCGATACTCGTCAGCTTCTCCCCCGCCTGGGCGCGGCGCACGATGATCTGCCCGCCCCGCACCTTGGAAAAATCAAACGCGTGCAGCGGCTGGCCCATCTCGAACAGGACGTAGTTGGTGACATCGACCACGTTGTTGATCGAGCGCAATCCCACCGCCTCCAGCCGCCGCACCATCCAGGCCGGGCTGGGCCCCACCTTCACCCCCCGGATGACCCGGGCGGTGTAATGCGGGCACGACTCCGGGGCGTCGATGCGCACCGACACCGGCGCATTGCCTTCTCCGGTTGTCTCTCTTCCGTCTTCAGTCTTCTTGAGATCGCGCCCCAGCAGCGCCGCCAATTCCCGCGCCACGCCGATATGGCACAGGCAATCCCCCCGGTTGCTGGTCACTTCCACATCCAGCACCGTGTCCAACCCGACCGTTTCGATGCTCTCCACCGGGAAACCGGCGTTGGTCAGCAAATCAGCGCATTGTTGCGCATCCAGTTCGCCGGGCAGATACTCCCCCAGCCATTCCAAACTGATCTTCATCGGCTATTCCTTGAACGTAGGACAGGCTTCCAGCCTGTCGTTTTCCCTTGAAACAAGGCCGGAAGCCTGTCCTGCACCAGATGACAGGCCCGAAGCCCGCCCTACGTCTATTCCAAATACGTGTATCCTTCCAGCCCATTCTCGTAGAACTTGAGCAGGACGCGGGATTCGTCAATCGTCAGCTTCTTCTCGCGCAGCGCCCGCTCCACCGTCTTGCGCATCGAGCGCATCAGGTCGTCGGCCGAAAACTGCACGTACTGAAGCACCTCCCGAACCGTGTCCCCCTCGATCACCTCATCCACCGACACCTGCCCCTCCTCATCCACGCTCACGTGCACGGCGTTGGTGTCCCCCAGCAGGTTGTGCAGGTCCCCCAGAATCTCCTGGTACGCCCCGACCAGAAAGGCCGCCAGGCAGTAGTCGTTCCCGTCAAACGGGTGCAGCTCCAGCACCGGCTTCACATCCCGCCGGTCGATGAACCGGTCCAGCTTCCCATCCGAATCGCACGTGATGTCAGCCAATATCCCCCGGCAGGTCGGCTCCTCGTCCAGCCGGTGGATCGGCATCACCGGAAAGAGCTGGTCGATCGCCCAGGCATCCGGCATCGACTGAAAAATCGAGAAGTTGCAGAAATAGGTGTCCGAGAGCGTCGCCTCCAGCCCCTCGAACTCCTCCGGCACATATTCCATTTTGCGCGTCATCGCCAGCGCCTTTGAGCAGATGCCGAAAAACAGCCGCTCGGCCAGGCTCCGCTGCTCCAGCGTGCAGTAGCCCAGGCTGAAGAGGTTCAGCACCGCATCCCGGCTGATCTGGGCGTCGTGGTAATACTCGGTGATGTTCTGGAAATTGATCCCCCGGAAGGCGTCGAACAGGTTCACCACCGGCGCCGGCAACTCCGCCCGCTCCTTCTCCGTCAGCTCCCGTGGCAGGTCGAACCGGGCGAACCCGCTCCATCCCAGCACGTTGAACACCAGCACGCTGTGATACGCCGCCAGCGCCCGCCCCGACTCGCTGATGATCGTCGGGTGCTCCACCCCCGCCTCCTCGCAGATTTCCTTGATGTGGAAAACCACGTCGTTGGCGTACTCCTGCAGGCCGTAGTTGATGCTCGACTCGAAGTTGGTCCTGGAGCCGTCGTAATCGACCCCCAGCCCGCCCCCCACGTCGATCATCGTCAACCCCGCCCCCAGCCGCTGCAGTTCCGTGTAGACCCGCGACAGCTCGATGATCGCGTTCTTGATGTTGCGGATGTTGTTGATCTGGCTGCCCAGGTGAAAGTGCAGCAGGTTCAGGCAATCCCCCATTCCGTGCCGCCGCAGGAACTCCAACGCCTCCAGCACCTCGCTGACGAACAGCCCGAACTTGGAGCGCACGCCCCCCGACTGCTCCCACCGCCCCGCCCCCCGCGCCGACAGCTTCACCCGCACCCCGATCGACGGCTGGACATTGTGCAGCTTGGCGTATTTGACGATCAGCTCAAGCTCGCTGAATTTCTCCACCACCGGGATGATGTTCCGCCCGATCTTCGTCGCCAGGATCACCGCCTCGATGAACTCATCATCCTTGAACCCGTTGCAGATGATCGGCGTCTGGTTGTCATCCACGATCGCCAGCACCGCCAGCAATTCCGGCTTGCTTCCGGCCTCCAGCCCGAACCCATACGGCTTGCCGAAAGCGAACGTCTCCTCCACCACGTGCCGCTGCTGGTTCACCTTGATCGGGTAGACACACCGGTAATCCCCCTTGTACTCGTTCTCCCGAATCGCCCGGTCAAACGCCTGGTGAATCTGCCCCACCCGGTGCTTGAGGATGTCCGTGAAGCGGATCAGCACCGGCAACTGGATATCCCGCTCGCGCAGCTCGTCCACCAGCACCTTCAGGTCCACCTTCGGGGCCGCCTCCCGCGTCGGATGCACCGCCACGTGCCCCGACTCGGTGATCGAGAAGTATCCCTGCCCCCACTGGTCCACCCGGTACAACTCCCGGGCGTCCTCCACCGTCCACGCCCCGCTGGGCGCCACATCCGCCCCGTGCATCCCATCCCCGTTGGGCGGCATCTGAATCGTCCCGGTCTTTTCCTCTGTTTCCACGCTCATCGGCTGCACCCTGTTAAACCCTCAATCCTATCGCTTTATCCGCGGATTCCAAATGTTTGTTTTAAGCCGGCGGTGCGCCGAAGGCGGAAACAAAAGCCATCATCTCCCCCCGCCGGCCGCCGGCCTCCCCCCCCCCCCCCCCTCTGGGACCTGGTGGGTGGGGGAGGGGGTTGCCCCCCACCCCCACATCAACTCCCGGGAGTGGGGTCCCCTCTCCCC
>JBIQLO010000157.1:0-9602 GCA_044464175.1 Planctomycetaceae bacterium
AGCGTCTATCGCCAATATGCGGACCAGGGGCGGCTGTATGCGAAGGTCGGCGATGGCACATACCTTAAAAGTTCCAAAGCGCAAGCCCAACCCGTCGGACGTCCATTGCTGCGGGTGGGGGCGATGATGAGTTATTACCAGCCGAAATGGGACTACAACACCTGGCACGCGGTCATCCACGCCGGTTTGCTCCATCCTCTTTCTCAATGTCGTCCGCCGGCCTCGCTCCTGCCGCTGGTTTGGCGCCATCCTCAAGAGGCGCTCAAGCTGGTGGAGGAGGCCTTGGGCGAGCTGGACGGAATCGTCATCTTCCCCGTTGCCAATCGCCTGGAGATCGAAGCATTGTGTCGGCGGGCCGGCAAGCCCTACGTCCACATCAATCCCCCCGAGGAATCGCGCCTTTGCGATTTTGTCTCTTCCGACTACGCCGATGTGTCACGCCGGCTGGCCCAGGGGCTGCTCCGCGCGGGGCGGCGACGGTTTGTCTTCATGGCCGGCGGGATGATGGAAGAATCGGTCTCCACCCGGCTGCGCCTGGCGGGATTCGTCTGTGGGCTGGGCGCCGCCCTGGGCAATGAGGCCTCCCTGCGGGTCCTGACCGCCGCCACCACCGAAGCCAGTCAGGCCCGTTTGACGATGGAACGCGCCCTGAACGATGCGCCGCCGCCCGATGCCCTCTATTGCGCAGGCGACCGCCTGGCCATCGGCGCAATTGAGGCCCTTCAGGCGGCCGGCGTGCGCATTCCCGAACAGGCGAGTGTCATCGGCGGCACCGGCTACGACATTAGCGACACGCCCTGGCCCAGGCTGACCCGGGCCAGCCAGCCCCTGCATGCCCTGGGCGAGGCCGCCATCGAAATGCTTCAGATGCGCCTGCGCCGTCACGGCCAATCCGTCCCCGGGCGCATCCTCTCCGCCACCTTGATCGGCGGCGCAACCACCCGGAACCTGGAAAACCAACTCTTGGAGATCACCCCCCATCTCAAAAGGAGGCCCGATCATGTGGACTAATTCCACCCTCCCGCCGGCGCGCAGACCGGCCTTTACGCTGGTTGAACTGCTGGTCGTCATCGGCATTATCAGCATTCTTATCGCCATGCTCCTGCCGGCCTTGAACAAGGCCCGCCAGGCCGCCAAGACGGTCGCCTGCGCCTCCAATCTGCGCCAGGTCATGCAGGGCCTGATCATGTATGCCAATGACAACCGCGGCTCCCTCCCCTACGCCTCGGCCGGACCGATGCCCACCCCCCTGGGTCCGACCCCGCGCGTCATCCAGTGGCCGGCGCAACTGGGGGCGAGCCAGCGTGGCTACATCAAGGACCTGCGGGTTTTTTTCTGTCCCGAGCGGCTCGCCATGGGCAGCGACCGCGTCCTCAATGGCTTGGAGGCCCAGCGAAAACTCGGCCCGGAATATGAGTTGTACGCCCACGATGAATCCTACTGGAACTACATCAGCTACGCATGCAACCGCTTCGGCGCGATGCCGCAGGAAAGCGACGGCCTGCGCCCAATCAGGATCAGCCAGCCCGGCGTGAATGCGGCCAATTTCCTGATCCTCACCGAAGGATACGCCCCCGGCTATGTCACGAACCCCGACCGAAGCTACGGCCTGTGGGTCATCTACACCGTCAACAACGGCACGATCCTCTATCTCCATTCCGGCGGCATCGTCAACACCGCCTACCTCGATGGCCACGTCGCCGGCGTGCAGGCGGGAGAACTGGGGTTTGACGCCCGAAGCAATACATGGAAACCGGCGGTCATGAGCGATCCGGGGCGCAAATATGCGCCCTGGTATTTTGAGGTCTACGCCAGATAAACCAGCGCTCGCGGCTTCCCCCTCAGCGCAAGACAGGAGATTGTTCATGGAACAACCGCGCCCCGCCCTCATCATCTGCATCTTGGCAACGGTCCTGACCTGGATGGCCATGGTTTCCCCGGCACAGGCACAGGAGAAGGCCGTCGTCTCCACCAGCTTTGAAACGGGAAGCGGCTGGGGCAAGCTCTCCGAAGGGGCGAGCCTCCAGCACTCCTACACCGCCGCCCACAGCGGCGAGCAGTACATTGCCGTCAAGGGGCTCGACCAGAACATTCAACCCAGCCTCACCTCCCCGGTGATTCCCGTGACGGCCGGCACAAACTACGACCTCTCCTTCGCCTATCGCTTCACCCCCAAGGTGACGGCGCGGGGCATTCAGGTGATGCTCACCTTCCTGGACGCCCAGGGCAAGAAGCTGGACGCCAAAAGCCCCGGCTGGCAATACCTGCGCGGGCTAACATTTGTCGTCATCGACGGCCCCGGCACCGGCCAATGGCAGACCTTCAGCCGCGAATTGCTGATTCCCCAGGGCGCGTCGGGCCTGCAGGTGGAGTTGTGGCATCATCAGATCGCCACCGATCAGCAGGTGGACATTGACGACCTGCGCCTGACGCCGGCCCGGCCGCGGGTGGTCGCCACCTACGCCATCGACTCCACCCGCCAAATCCTCAGCGGCCAAATCAAAGTCCTCCCCACCTCTCAAAAGGTCCAGTCGTTGCGCGTGCTGATACGCCAGTATGATGGGGCGGCCGACCAGCGCCCCCCCTTCGTCAAAGGCACCCGGAAATACAACACCGACTATTCCATCCAAACCTATGGCAAAACGGTCAAGACGCTGACCCTCCAGCCGGATCAGCGGCAGTTCACAATCGACCTGTCGCAGTTCGAGGACCGCGGCTACACCCTCTCGGCCGAGGCGCAACTGGCCGACGGCCAGACCCTCAAAAGTGAGGATGATATCGAAAATTCGGTCTTCTACGTGCTCAAGCACCCGGCGTGGGCGGGAAACAAACTCGGCCTGCTCGATAAGGATGACGCCCCCCCACCCCCTTGGACGCCGCTAAAATACGATTCAGCCGATAACGCCCTCGCCGCGATGAATTACCGCCTCGGCTTTGCCAACGACCTCACACTGGCGAAGGTCGATTTCACAAAACCCAAGAACACCGCGCTGCTGCGCAACCCGCAGCGGCTGCGCATCGGCGGCCGCCAACCGGATGTGACCTTCGGCCAACCGGCCATTCTGGAGCAATCGCCAAGCCTCGTGACCTTGGAATCAACCGGAACAGGCGATGATTACAAAGTAACCGTGAAGGCGGCGGTCGATTTCACCGGTTTCATTCACTACACGATGACCTTCAAGGCCCTGCGCGACTGCCGCATTGGGCCGGTGGAGTTGGTCTTTCCGCTCGACGCCGATGTGGCGAAATTCGTCCACGCCGCCGGCGATGAAAGCCGCGGCGGGCGCATCACTCTCGACCCCGCCAAGCCCACCTGGACCCTCGACAACTACCGCCCCACCCTCTGGATCGGCAACGCCCAAAGCGTGGGCCTGCTCTGCAGCGCCCCTTCCGACCACCGCAGCTACATGGCGACGAAAATGCCCTCCAAACTGCCCCCCCTGCGCGCTTCGCTCGAAAACAACCTTTGCCGCCTGACGGTCATGGGACAGGCGCGATCCTTAAAGGCGGGCCAAACCACCACCGTGGAATACGCCCTGCAGGTGACCCCCATCCGCCAGGCGCCGAAAAATTTCCGGGACCTCCGGATGTACCCCGAAAAATACAATCCCAAGAACGATCCCGGGCTGGCTCTCTTCTGGGCCTACCGTGACCGCTTCCCCTACTTCGGCTTTCCCATGCAGCGCGACCAGGCGGTGACCGACTGGGCCAAACGCGTCAAGGCGATGCCCGGCGCCCCCACCGCCATGTTCTACATGACCACCGGCTTCTACATGACCACCCTCCCTGCCGGCACCTGGTTCGCCGACCGCTGGCGCGTCAAGGGAGGCATCAGCTCCTACAACAACGAAACCGCCGGTATGGCCCAATGGACCGGCGATCTGGTCCCCGTCAACGCCGATGACCCGCTCTGGCAGGACTACTTCTGCTACCACCTGGATCAACTGCTGGCCGAAGCGCCGGTGGATGGGCTCTACTTCGACGTCTCCGGCGGCGGCATGTCGCTGATGGGCCAGCATGAATTTTACAAACGGATCGAAGTCATCCTCAAGCGGCATCAGCCCGATGGAATGATTCTGTTCCACAGCGGCACCAACGTCAGCGCGCCCTACGCCGGCTTGGCCGACCTGTGGTGCCGGGGCGAGGAATTCCGCACCCCGTTGGCCGCCCACCCCAACTACCTCGACTTCATGTCCCTGGCCGACTTCCGCTCCCTGGCCACGACCCCCGGCGGCGGCATCCTGTTTCTCCCGCAATACAAGCTGAACGTGGACCAGGGCAACGATCCACAACTGGCCGCGCAGACATTCGCATTGATCCTGCTGCACGACATGAATATCTGGCCCTCCTGGATGAATCAGGAGGTCATTCGGCGGGTGTGGGACTTCGAGGATGCCTTCGGCCCCCGGGCTGGGGCGCAGTTCCATCCCTACTGGCAAAAGCAGCCGGGATGGGTGACAACGGACGATGCCCAAATCATCCACAGCACCTTCGAGCGCGGCGGCGATCTGTTCGTGATCCTCTTCAATGCCCAAAAGGAATCGGTCCACACGCTGCTGCGCCTGGACCCCAAGGCTGTCGGAAACCGATCGGCGGTCCTGCTCGATCCGGCCACGGGAAAATCCCAAACCTGGTCCCCACAGCCCGACAACACCATCCGGCTGGACCTGCCCAAATACGGCTGCCGTCTGCTCCGCATCCAATAGCCAATAGCACCGGCCACGTCATGACCTACCGGTGCACCAACCGGGTGCCGCAGATCACTTTACTCCGTGACCCGTGCTGTACGGAGAAGCGCACCTGTGACCCACTACGCCGACATCCGGCACTCGACGAGGCAATCTCTCCACGACTCAAATTTCTCTTTTTGGCTTTCTTGTCGACGTTGGCTCACGGGTTTGCATCCATGCCCGTTCAGGATGGAAGAAAATCCCCTCCCTGACTTCGTGCTTAACCTCTCCGCGTCCCCGCCTCTCAAAGCGGCTGGCGCGTCGGCCGGAAAAGAATTTCGTTCACATCCACCTCTTCCGGCTGCTCGATGGCGAACGCGACCATCCGCGCGAAAGAGTCGGCCGGCACGGCGATCTGGCTGACATGCTCGCGCACGTTTTGGGCGACATCCTTCTCGCTGATGTGTTCCAGCAGTTCCGTCGCAACCGCGCCGGGCGAAATCACCGTGGTGCGGATGTTCCAGGGTTTCACCTCCTGGCGCAACCCCTCGGACAAGGCCCGCACGGCGAACTTGGTCGCACAGTAAACGGCGGCCGTTGGACCCACCTTGTGCCCATACACGGAGGAGACATTGATGATGTGCCCGCCCTCTTGCCGCTGCATATGCGGCAGCGCTGCGGCGATGCCATAGAGCGTTCCCTTGAGGTTCACATCGATCATCTGGTCCCACTCATCCACTTCGAGACGTTCCAGGGGGGCCAGCGGCATCAGCCCGGCGTTATTGAGCAGAACGTCAATCCGCCCATACCTCTCAACGGCCGCATCGACCAGCCGCTTCACCTGATCGCGGTCGGCAACATCCGTAGCGATGGCCAGCGCCTTTCCACCGCCGGCGCCCAGTTCATCCGCCAGCGCTTTGATCCGATCTTCGCGCCGGGCGCCCAGCACGACCGCCGCCCCAAGGGCCGCAAGATGCCGCGCCGCCGCCTCTCCCAAACCGCTGCTGGCCCCCGTGATCACAACGATTTTTCCATCAATGTTCTTGCTCATGATCTTTGTGGCCCAAACGAGCCCTACCGATGTACCAGCTTATTAAACCGGCTGGATTCCCCCCCGCCGGTCTGGTCCTGGTAGAGAAACGCCAGGTTCTTCTCATCAAATTTCTCGAAAAACTCATCCCAATCGATCGCCTTCAGCGACTCCTTGCCGCTGTAGCCGGGAAAATCGATCCGCAGCATCCCCGTATCCTCCCTGTCTCCCGTCCCCTTCACGCACGCCGGATGACCGCCGTGGCTCTCCACCCACCTGCGGATCTCCTCATGATCGGTTGTCTTATGCGCTGATTTTCCCTCACGGGCCTGTGATTTTTTTGTTGCCATGGTACACCTCATTAAACAGATTCACACAAGGCATCCTGCAACCCCTGTGCCATCGAATCCCGCCCCCAATCCACAAAAAACGCCACGGAGCGTTTGGCTCCGTGGCGTTTCTCACATGCCAGTCTCACCCCCAATGCGGCTCAGTGCCCTTCCACCGGCTCCCCCAGCAGCTTCTTCAACTCCGCAAACTTCTCCTCCATCAGCCCCTTGGTCTTCGCCTCCAGGTTCAGCCGCAACAGCGGCTCGGTGTTGGACTTGCGGACATTGAACCACCAGTCCCCCAGATCAATCGTAATCCCATCCAGGTAGTCGATCGCGGCCTTCTTGTAATGCTCGGCCAATTCCCGGATCTTCCCCTCCTTGTCCTCCACCTGAAAATTGACCTCCCCGCTCTGGAAATACCGCTGCAGCGGCGAAATCAGCCCGCTCATCGGCCCCGGCTGCCCCGAAAGGATCGTCAGCCCCACCGCAAAGGCGATGGCCGCCGAATCCGCGAAATAGTTGTCCCGGAAATACAGATGCCCCGACAGTTCCCCTCCAAACACCGCCTTGGTTTCGGCCATCGTCTTCTTGATGAACGCATGCCCCACCCGATCCCGCCTTGGCTCGCCCCCGTGATGCTTAATCTCCTCCGGCACCACATGGCTGGAGCGCAGGTCATACACCACCGTCGCCCCCTTGTTCTCCGGCATCTTCAGGAAATGATCGGCAATCAGCGCGGTAATCAGGTCCGATCCAATTGCCTTGGCGTTCTCATCCAGAAACATGCACCGGTCCGCATCCCCGTCAAAGCAGACCCCCAGGTCCGGCTTCACCTCCCGGATCTTCTCCTTGAGCATGGCGAGGTTCGCCTCCACCAGCGGGTTGGGCTCATGCACAAACGAGCCGGTGATCTCAAACAGCAGCGGCACGATTTCCAGGTCCGGGATGTTGCCGAAAATCGCCGGAATCATCTTCCCCGCCATCCCGTTGGATGCGTCAATCGCCACCTTCAGCGGGCGCTTCAGATCCAGAAACTGCAGCACATGCGCCCGGTACGGCCCCCACAAATCCATCTCCTCATACTTGCCCAGCAGCCCCGTCGCCCCGATGCGCAGCGGCGTGGCGATCCGCTTGATGTCATCCAGCCCGGAGGCCGAACCGATCGGCTTGGCCTTGGGCCCCGAAATCTTAAACCCGTTGTACTGCACCGGATTGTGACTGGCCGTCGTCATGATCCCCCCCACCGTGTCCAGATGGTTGATCGCGAAATAGATCATCGACGTGTCAATCATCCCGATGTCGATCACGTTCATCCCCGTCGAGCGGATGCCGTCGCACAGGCTCTTGGCCAGCGCCGGCGAACTGGGGCGCATGTCCCGCCCCACGATGATCGTGTCCTCCCGTTCCACCCGCTGCTCCGCCGGCAGATTCTGCCGGCTGCGCTTCAGAAAGGTGCCCGTGGCGTGCCCCACCTTCCAGGCCGCCTCCTCATTGAGGGGATTGGGATACGTGGCACGGATGTCATAGGCTTTGAAGATTTTTTCAATCATGGCGGCCATTGTTACTTCTGATTCCCCATTTGTCACTGGCCGATCGCCGTCGGCCCCTCGCGCCCGAAACGCCCCGGCAGGAATCCGGATCCACACCCGCATCAGTCAGCCGACCCTGCGTTTCTCCGCGCCCCATCCCGACCCCGGCCTACTTCGTTTCCACCCGCGGAAACAGCGGCTGCCCCGCATTGAACGCCGTCCCCGCCGGCAAAAGCGTTTCCAGGCGATCCCCCAGGTCCCTCGTCACCCCCCCCAGCCCAAGCTGCCCCAGCGCCTCCGCCCCCTTGTGCGGCAAGACCGGCAACAGCCCCAGCACCGCCCGGCTGATCCCCTGGGCACACAGATGCAACACCGTATCCAGCCGCGCCCCTTGCTCCGGGTCCTTCGCCAGCTTGAACGGCGCGGTGGCGTCGATGTACCCGTTGACCGCCCGCGCCAATTCCACCGGCAGCATCGCCGCCTCCTGCAGCGCGTTGCGCGCATAGGCGTCGCTCAACTGTTGCCCAAACGCCTTGACCCGCTCATGCAGTGACCGGTCCAGCTCATCCATGGCTCCCAATTCCGGCAGCTTCCCCCCCCGGTAGTTGTGAATCATCTTCAGCGTCCGGTTCAGGCAATTCCCCAGCACGTTCGCCAGTTCCGCGTATGCCTTGTGAAAATCCTCCTCCGACCAGTCCAGGTCCGACCCGAACGGCGCTGCCCGCAGCAGGTAATACCGCAGCGCATCCTGTCCATACGCGGCGATGATCCCCCGCAGCCGGTCCGCGTCGATGAAATTCCCCATCGACTTGCTCATCTTCTTCCCCTCGGCCGTCCACCACCCGTGGGCAAATACCTGCCTGGGCAACTCCAGCCCCAGCCCCATCAGCATCGCCGGCCAATAGACCGTGTGAAACCACAGAATCTCCTTGCCGATCAAATGCAGATCGGCCGGCCAGTATTTTTCAAATCGGGACTCATCCGCCGACCCATACCCCAGCGCGCTGATGTAATTGCTCAGCGCGTCAATCCACACGTATACCACATGCTCCGGATCGTTGGGCATCTGAATCCCCCACTTAAGCGTTGCCCGGGAGATCGAGAGATCCTCCACCCCCGCCTTCAGCTTGCTCACCACCTCGTTCCGCCGCGACTCCGGCTGGATGAACCCCGGGTGCCGTTCGATGTGCTCCAGAATGCGCGGCACATACTTCTTCAGCCGGAAATAATAGGTCGGCTCCTCATACCGGCTCAGCGGCCGTCCCGAGATGGCCGACTTGTAGTCGTTCGCCTTCGCCTCGGTTTCGGTGACGAATTCCTCCTGCCCCTCGTCATACCACCCCTGGTAGCTCCCTAGGTACAAATCGTCGTTGGCCAGCAGCTTCTCAACGATCTTCTGCACCGTCTTCACATGCCGCGTCTGCGGCGTGCGAATGAAATCATCGTTGCTGACTTCCAGCTCCCGCCAAAGGCCCTCGAATACCCCCGCCATCTCGTCGGCCAACTCCCGTGGTTCCATCCCCCGCTCCCCCGCCGTCTTGACCATCTTGATCCCATGCTCATCCGTGCCGGTCAGAAAAAAGACATCCGCCCCCACCAACCGGTGCCACCGCGCCAGCGTGTCGGCACACAACGTCGTGTAAACATGCCCCAAGTGCGGCTGCCCACTGGGATAATAAATCGGCGTGCTGATGTAATACTTGCCCATGCGGCCCATGGTAAATCCAAACGCGCAAAAGGAAAACGATCCACCCGCCCGCAACCCCGCCAAACCGCAGCACCCGCCTCCGGCCTCTCATCTCCTTTTTCTAGTTCGGCACCCGGCGATGGCAGGAAGGAACCTTTTCCCCCGAGCAATCCCGCCCAAATTTTCCTTGACAAAGCCCAAACATTTGCTATACTCCCCAATATGAATCTCATCCTCTTTCCCATGCCCATCCCCACCCCTCCTCCCCACCCCGTCCTTGCGTCCCTTCATCCCTCCCCCAACCACGACAAAATGTCATCCAAACCCAAACGAACCAAACCCAATACCCCGCTG
>JBIQLO010000158.1:0-9591 GCA_044464175.1 Planctomycetaceae bacterium
GGGGCGGCGGGGGCGGCGGAGGCGGGGGCGGGGGCGGGGGAAGGTTGTCGCCGGTATTGGCGGCCCATTCCTCAAAGCCACCGCCCGCGGAGGAGAAGGCGGAATAGAGGTAGACGAAGTTATGCAGGCTGTCGCCGTTCTGGGCGTTGAAGTCGGATACGGCAATCTTCACCTGGTAATCGGCCGCACCGCTGCCCGAGGCGTGATCGATCATGTTGATCACGTTGTCGCCCAGGTCGTACACCAGATTGCCCAGGTCATTGATGTCCGAGGGGCCCAGGTTTCCGGCGGTGCCAAGGAAGACCTTCAGGCCGGTCAGGTTGATCGGCTCCTGACCACCACCGGGCTCATTCACATCGAGGGTGAAGGTGTAGAAGCCGCTGCCGTCATCCTGGAGCGTGCCGAGCGGCAGGTTCCTGGTGTGGATGTCATTCAGCGCATCCTGATCGTTGGCCGGCAGCGGACGCAAGTCCGTATTGTAGGCGGCCTCGGTGCTGACATTCCCGTTGGGGGTCTGCAGCCGGAGGAAGGAGCCGAACACACCGGTGCCCGTGGGCTGGACGGTGACATAGGAAAAGACGGCACCATTAACCGTCTCGCTCGAGCCGGCGCCGGTCAGGTCGAATGACGCTGCCTGGCTGGTCGAGGCGCCGGCGAGGGCTATGCCCACGGCGGCGGCAAGAGTAGTCCACTTCTTCATTGCCATTCTCCAAAGACTCCCACGTTTTCCTTTTCAAATCAGTTGCCCGCAGTGGGAAGCGCAGGCTGGCTGATCGTCCTCGAAAGATACCACGGCTTTGAAAAGGCTTTCAGGAATTCAAGCGATTTTTCGCCGCAATTATTAAATTTTTCATCCGGCTGTGCGGATTATCCGGTTTGTAATGCTCCATCATCATCCGGCACGGCCGCGGCCACTGCTCTTTTGCTCAAAATGAATGGCTCCGGGAGGAGCCGATCTCCCTCGGAGGCCAGGTCCACCGGGCACAATCTGCCGGTGCGACACCCTGTATTGAGCTAGATTAACGATTCGATTCCCCCTGTCTACGGAGAATTTCTACCGTAGAGGCCGGCATTCGAGCCGAATCGCCCCCCTTCCAAAACACCCCGTTTTCGCCTATAACCCCCGATCCAACAAACAGGAGACCCCGAACCATGGAACGCACCTTGATCATCCTTAAGCCCGACGCCGTGCAGCGCGGTCTGACGGGCGAAATCCTCACCCGCTTTGAGAAAAAAGGGCTGCAGATCGTCGGCCTGAAATTCATGACGATTCCGCAATCCCTGGCCGAGACGCACTATGAGCCGCACAAGGGCAAGCCGTTTTACCCCGGCCTGGTGAAGTTCATGACCAGTTCGCCGGTGATTGTGCTGGCGCTGGCCGGGAAGGACGCCATCGCCATCGCCCGCAAGATGATGGGGGCGACATTCGGGTCCAAGGCCGAGCCGGGCACGATTCGGGGCGATTACGGCGTTTCCAACTCGTTCAATCTGATTCACGGCTCTGACTCGCCCGAGGCGGCGGAGCGGGAATTGAAATTGTTCTTCAAAAACGAAGAATTGATCGCCTGGACCCCCGCCGCCCAGCAGTGGGTCTATGATATGAGCAAGGGCACCGCGGAGTAAGGTCCGCAATGCGGGCCACGGAGTAGTTGAGATGTCTGTTAATGTCGCCATTGTCGGCGCCACCGGCGCTGTGGGTCAGGAGTTCCTTCGGGTATTGGCCGAGCGCCAATTCCCCATCAAGTCGCTGCGTCTGCTGGCCAGCGCCCGCAGCGCGGGCAAGACGGCCGAGTTCGCGGGCAAAACGTACCTGATCGAGGAGCTGACCAAAGAGAGCTTCAAGGACATTCAGATCGCGTTTTTCTCGGCCGGCGGGAGCATCAGCAAGGAATTCGCGCCGGCGGCGGTGGCGGCCGGAGCGGTCGTGGTGGACAACACCAGCGCGTTCCGGCTCAAGGAGGGGATTCCGCTGGTTGTGCCGGAGGTGAATCCGGAGCAGATCGCCCGCCATAATGGCCTGATCGCCAATCCGAACTGCTCGACGATCATCATGAACGTGCCGGTGTGGCCGCTGCACAAGGTCAACCGCGTCAAGCGGATCATCGCCAGCACCTATCAGTCCGTCAGCGGGGCGGGGGCCTGGGGGCTGTATGAACTGGACGCGCAGATCAAGGCGTACGCCAAGGGGGAGCCGATCCAGAAGGAGAAATTCCCCCATCAGATCGTGGGCAATGTCTTCAGCCACAACAGCAAGGTCGCTGAAAACGGCTACAACGAAGAAGAGATCAAGATGGTGAGCGAGACGCGCAAGATCTTCAATGACCCGAAGATCATGGTGGCCGCCACTTGCGTGCGCGTCCCGGTGCCCCGGGCGCACTGCGAGAGCCTCAACCTGGAATTTGAGCGTCCGATCACCCCGGCCGAGGTGCGGAAGATCCTTGCCGGCGCCCCGGGCGTGACGATCGTGGATGATCCCGAATCCAACCACTTTCCCATGCCCCTGGAGGCCAGCGGGCAGGACAACGTGCTGGTGGGGCGCATCCGCCAGGACATCTCGCGCGAGGATGGGCGGGGCATCGAAATGTTCATCAGCGGCGACCAGATTCGTAAAGGCGCGGCCAGCAATGCCGTGCAGATTGCCGAAAAGCTGGTCTGATCCTACCGCCCCATCACGGACGTGACGGCGATGATGACCAGCAGGACCGTCATCGCGACGCGCAGGTGGGAGCGGCTCATCAGCCGCCCAAAGCGCATCCCCACGATCGAGCCGGCGACGATAACCGGCGACAGGGCCGCCCCGACCAGGATGGGAATGACCATCGGCTGGCCGAAGCGCCATAGCAGAAATCCCAGCATCACTGGGGTGGCGATCAGGAAACTGAGCCACAGGAAGGCCCGGGAGCGGTGACTGGGCCAGTCATGGGCCATCACCCACATCACCAGCGGCGGTCCACCCATGCTGATCAGGCCGGTCAGGAACCCGCTGATGAGGCCGGCCACCCAGGTCCAGATCGGGGCCACCCGCTGACGCGGCTTGATCCTGAAAAGCCACTGGGCCGCCAGGATTGCCAGAATCACCCCCCCCACCACCTGTTTGATCCGCCCCTGTCCCTGCGCGTTGAGCAGACCCAGGGCAAAGATGCCCAGGGGCAGGGCCAGAAGCCGAATGGCGGTGATCGGGAGCGGGTCGCGCCAGTCCATATGCTCCCGGGTCTTGAACCAGCTCCAGAGGGTCTGAAAGCCGGAGGCGACCACGATGATCGCAACCGTGGCCGGCAATTGGATGCCGAACCAGACCAGGATCGGGATGCTGAAGAGCCCGATGCCAAACCCCACCGCCCCCTGCAGAATACTGCCCAGAAAGACGATCACGCAGACTTCAAATACCTGATGCAAGCCCATGGAGCGACCTATCATAGCAAGTGGCGAACAAAATCCATCAGCCCGCCAACGTTTGGGCTCCCGGGGTGTCTAATTTCAGGAACACAACCCCGAAGGAGTGATTTAATATGCGACATTTATGGCTTGGTGCGTTGATGATTGGACTGGCGCCGATGACGGCGATGGCGGGGGGCCATTCCAGTTTTGGGTTTTCCTTCAACTTCGGCTCATTCCACCATGGCAGCGGCTGGAATATCCGCTATTCCAGCGGCCCGTATTGGGGTTTGGGGCGCTCGCACGTGGCATATTGCCCGCCGCCGGTGATCTATCAGCCGGCCCCGGTCTACGTCGCCCCGGCCCCGGTGATCGTGTCGCCGGCGCCGATTTACACCAGCCCTGCGCCGGTTTACGTCAGCCCGGCCCCGGTCTATGTCAATCCCGCGCCGGTTTATGTGAACCCGGCCCCCATCGTGGTGCGGCGCGCGCCGGTGATCGTTTCGACGCCGCGGGTTTACACCCCGCCGAGCGTGCGCGTTCATGTGGATGTGCATCAGGGATCGCGCTCCCACAGCCACTTCCAGTATCACGGCGGCACGCGGTATTCGTATCACCGGTGACGAACAATCGTGGACGGAGCCGGCACCGGCCGGCTCCACCGGTGCAAGAAGACGTCACTCACGACGCCAGCCAATCCTCAATCCGTAATTCGGGTACATGCTGAAAGTGCCGGAGATTGTGGGTGACCACCGTTAGATCATGCACTAGCGCGGTTGCGGCAATAAGCAGGTCGGCCGTTCCCACCGACCGTCCTTGGTCGAACAGGGCGGCCCGAATTTCACCGCACCGCCGGGCCACAAGGCGATCGACGGCCAAGAGGGACACATCCTGCAGGAAAGACTCCAGCGACACGCGACGTTGGGGTGGCGCGTTCGAACGCAACGCCCATGAGTAGAGTTCACTCAAACTGACGGTGGAAAGAAATAGACCGCCGCCGTATTGGATAAAGCGGCTGAATACGCGCCGATCTCCCTTGAGATAGGCCGAGCAGATGTCGGTGTCGAGGAGAAAACTCATGGGATCTTTTCCCGGCGTTGATCATCGCGATCCCGATAGACCTGCTCAATAAATGAGTCCAACTGTTCCCCATCCTCGGACCACGCACCGAAGGCCTGCCGCAATCCCTCGCCCTGTTGCGGCAGGTCTCCCTTGTTAGCCGGGTGGAGGGCAATCACCACCTCCTGCCCATCGGGAATCCCTGGGTTCCGGCTCAACTGGATCGAACTGCCATGTACGACACCACGCATCAATTCCGTTTCCGCCATGATCGCCTCCGGTTGAGAGTGCAGCCCCATTTTACAGGATAAACCGGCTCAAATCCTCATCCTTCACGATTTCGGCCAGGCGCTGCTGGACGTAGTCGGCGGTGATCGTGACTTTCCTGTCGGTCCGGTCGGGAGCGTCGAAGCTGATCTCCTCGAACACTTTTTCCAGGATGGTGTAGAGACGGCGGGCGCCGATGTTCTGGGTGCGTCGGTTGACGTCGTAGGCGATCTGGGCCATGGCGTCGATGGCGTCGTCGGCGAAGCTCACCTCGACCCCCTCGGTCTGAAGCAGGGCAACCTGCTGGCGGGGCAGGGCGTTGCGCGGCTCCCGCAGGATGCGTTTGAAATCCTCCTTGGAGAGGTCCTGCAGCTCGACGCGGATGGGAAAGCGGCCCTGAAGTTCGGGCATCAGGTCGCTGGGCTTGCTGGAATGGAACGCGCCGGCGGCCACGAAGAGGATGTGGTCGGTCTTGACCGGGCCGTACTTGGTGATGACGGTCGAGCCTTCCACAATGGGCAGCAGGTCACGCTGCACCCCCTGCCGGGAGACATCCGGGCCGTTGGTCTTGTCGGTGCCGGCGACCTTGTCGATCTCGTCCAGAAAGACGATGCCGCTCTGCTCAACGCGCTCGATGGCGGTGGCCTGAATCTTTCCCTTGTCGATCAGTTTGTCGGCCTCCTCGGCCAGGATCACCTTGCGGGCCTCATGGACGCTCAGCCGGCGGGTCTGGCGTTTGACCGGGAGCATCTTTTCAAACATGGACTGAAGTTCCACATCCATCTCCATGCCGGCGTTGCCCAGGACCCCCACGGCGGTGGCGCGTTCCTCGACGGTCAGCTCGATCTGGCGATCCTCCAGCTCGCCGGCGCGGAGCTGGTCGCGCAGCTTGTCGCGCGTGCGCTGGCGGCGGGCCTCGGCTTCGGGATCGAGGGAGGAGACGGAGGCGTCGGCCGGGAGGAGATTGTCCAGCAGGCGCTCCTCCACATGGGCCTGGGCGGCCTCCTTCACCTGTTCGGTCATTTCCTCACGCACCAGGGCGACGGCCGAATCGAGCAGGTCGCGGATAATCGACTCGACATCCCGCCCGTGATAGCCGACCTCGGTGAATTTGGTGGCCTCCACCTTGATGAAGGGCGCGCCGGTGAGGGAGGCGAGGCGGCGGGCGATTTCGGTCTTGCCGACGCCGGTGGGGCCGATCATGAGAATGTTGCGCGGGGCGACATCGTCGCGCAGGTCGTCGGACAGCTGCCGCCGCCGCCAGCGGTTGCGGATGGCGACGGCGACGGCGCGCTTGGCATCATTCTGGCCGACGATGTACTTGTCCAGTTCGGCCACGATCTGTCGGGGGGTGAGGGTCTGCATTGCGATATTCTATACCTGTAATAAGCCGGGGATGAGGGGACGCGGGCGGCGTTTGAGGCAGTCGTTCAGGTTCCCGCCGCGTTTTTTGATTTTGCCGTGGTTCGGTCATGCCTCGTCACAGCGTCTCCACCTTGATGTTGGTGTTGGTGTAGATGCAGATGTCGCCGGCGATTTTGAGGGCGGCTTCGACGATTTCCCGGGCGCTGAGCTGGGAATGGTCCAGGAGGGCCTTGGCGGCGGCCTGGGCGTACGGGCCGCCGGAGCCGATGCCGATGACGCCGTCGGCCGGTTCAATGACATCGCCGGCGCCGCTGACGATCAGGCTGACGGACTTGTCGGCGACAGCCAGCATCGCCTCCAGCCGGCGCAGGACGCGGTCGGTGCGCCATTCCTTGGCCAGCTCGATGACGGCGCGGCGGGTGTTGTCGGGGTATTCGGAGAGCTTCTTCTCGAAGCGCTCAAGCAGGGCGAAGGCATCGGCAGCGCTGCCGGCAAAGCCGCACAGGACCTTGCCGCCGCCAAGCCGGCGGATTTTGACGGCGTCGGCCTTGGCGACGACGTTGCCAAGGGTGACCTGACCATCGCCGCCAAGGGCGACCTGGTCGCCACGGCGGATGGAGAGAATGGTCGTGGAACGGGCGGGGGTCTGAGGCATGAGGGTCTCCGGTTGAACCGACGGTTCTACCCGGTCCTGAGTTGGGATGCCAGTGGAGAAATGGATTGGGTTCGGTTCGTTTCGTAATTTGTCGTAGTGGCGATGGGGTGAAAAACCGCGTTTTTGATAGCGACAGAGGGGTATTGGGTTTGGTTCGTTTGGGTTTGGATGACATTTTGTCGTGGTTGGGAATGGGGGGTGGGCGATTGGCTGGTTGAGGAGAAGATGGAATCGGATCGGAGGCTCATGATGGGGGGAGTATAGCATATGTTTGGTATTTGTCAAGGACAAAATTGGGCGGGTCTGGTGGGCGGAACGGCTACTTTTGGGGCGTATCGATGGCTTTTCCCCGGGGGCGTGTTGGGGGCGAATGAAAGGGCGTTGAGGCGCAGGGCGGATTTCTTGCGGGCCGGCTCGGGATGGCGGTTGGGGATTGAAGCAAGGACTTAGATCAAAGGTGAAAAGTCCTGCCTCCAGCGCGGGCGGGTGAGGCGACGGCCGAAGGGTCAGGTGCGGATCAACCAGCCGCGGGTGATGTAGTCGGCCAGGGTCAGGACGATCATGATGGCCAGCCAGAGGAAGCCGGCCATGGCGAAGAACCAGGCCTGCCGCTGGCCATAGCCCAGGTGCATGAAGAAGATGAGGACCAGCAGCGCTTTGAGGCCGGCGATGGCCAGGGCGATGACGACGGACCAGTCGCCCAGGTTGAAAAAGGCGAAGAAGACGGTCAGGGCCAGGAGAAACATGAGGCAGGCCCAGACGATGAGGTAGGTCAGGATGCTCGGGATGTTTTGTTTGTGAGTGTCTTTCATGGGTCGTGGTCCGTTGTCCGTGGTCCGTGGTTCGTTGTCCGTTGTCCGTGGTTCGTGGTTCGTTGGGCGTTGGTCGTGGCGACTCTCATCTGATCAGGTAGAGGAGGGGGAAGAGGAAGATCCAGACGATGTCGACGAAGTGCCAGTAGAGGCCGATGATTTCGACGGGGGCGTAGTATTTTTCGGAGAAGCGTCCGTAGCCGGCGTTGACGGCCAGGCCGCCGACCAGGCCGACGCCGACGGTCATATGGATGGCGTGGAGGCCGGTCATGAAGAAGTAGAAGACCATGAAAAGCTGCCACTGGCGCACGTTGATGTTGGGGGGAACATGCTCGGGATGGAACCAGGAACCGGGCCAGAGGTGCTCGGTCCATTCGAGGTAGTATTCACATCCCTTGATGGCCAGAAAGCCCAGGCCCAGCACGACGGTGATGAGCAGGAGGGTGGTGAGGACCCATTTGCTCTGGCCGAGGCGGGCGGTGCGGACGGCCAGGGCCATGGTGAGGCTGGAGCAGAGGAGGACGGCGGTGTTGATGCCGCCGAACCATTCGTGCAGGTGCTTGGAGCCGATGAGCCAGGCATCGTAGTGGACGTGGCGATAGACGGTGTAACCGAGAATCAGGCCGCCGAAAAAGAGGATTTCGGTGGAGAGGAAGGTCCACATGCCCAGGGTGGCGGTGTGCTCCTGCTGGATGCGATCCTCGAACTGCTCGGCAATGGGCCCCGGATCGGGGTCCAGGACGCTGTGAAATTCAAGCGGGGGCATTTTGAGACTCCATCAGGTGATAGGCGTAGGGCTCCTGGGTGACGATCGGGGTTTCTTGGAAATTGTGGGGGGGCGGGGGCGAGGAGGTGGTCCATTCCAGGCCGGTGGCGCGCCAGGGGTTGGGGCCGGCATCCTTGCCCCATTTGAGGGACCAGAGGAGATAGAGCAGGGGCAGGACGTACCCGATGCCCAGGATGGTGGCGCCGGCGGTGCTCAGGACGTTGAGCACCTGAAACTCCGGGGCGTAGGCGTGGTATCGGCGGGGCATGCCCATCCAGCCCAGAAGATACTGCGGGAAAAAGGTGAGATTGAAGCCGACGAAGATGATTCCCGCGCTGAAACGCCCCCACCACTCGGGGTACATTTTGCCGCTGATCTTGGGCCACCAGAAATGGATGCCGCCGAGATACGCCAGCACCATGCCGCCGACCATGATGTAATGAAAATGGGCGATGACAAAGTAGGTGTCGGTGACATGGACATCGAAGCCCAATGAGGCGACGCAGATGCCGGTGAGGCCGCCCATGGTAAAGAGGCCGATGAATCCCAGGGCGTAGAGCATGGGGGTGTCGAGCTGAATGGAGCCTTTGTAAAGCGTGGCGGTCCAGTTGAAGACCTTGATGGCCGAGGGGACGGCGACCATGAAGCTGAAGAGGGAAAAGACCAGCCCGGCGTAGACACTCTGGCCGGCGACGAACATGTGGTGGCCCCAGACCAGGAAGCTGAGCAGGGCCAGGCCCAGGGAGGAGAAGAGGACAAAGTAGTAGCCGAAGATGCGTTTTCGGGCGAAGCAGGGGATCAGTTCGCTGATGACGCCCATGCCGGGGAGGATCATGATGTAGACGGCCGGGTGGGAGTAGAACCAGAACATGTGCTGGAAGAGGATCGGATCGCCGCCGAGGGCGGGGTCGAAGATGCCGACGTGGAAGATGCGTTCGGCGGCGACGAGGGAAAGGGTGATGGCCAGGACGGGGGTGGCCAGGACGAGGATGACGCTGGTGGCGTAATTGGACCAGATGAACAGGGGGAGTCGGAACCAGTTCATGCCGGGGGCGCGCATGGTGTGGGTGGTGACGATGAAATTCAGGCCGGTGAGGATGGAGCCGAATCCGGCGATGAAGACGCCGGTGGCGGCGAGAATGACATGGGAATTGGTATCAACGCTCAAGGGGGCGTAGAAGGTCCAGCCGGTGTCCACGCCGCCGGCGATCAGGGCGATGAGGACGACGGCGCCGCCGACCATGAACAGGTACCAGCTGAGCAGGTTGAGGCGGGGGAAGGCCAGGTCGCGG
>JBIQLO010000159.1:0-9525 GCA_044464175.1 Planctomycetaceae bacterium
GATTTTCCATTCGATTTGCCAGTGGGTGGATGAGCAGGTGTGAGGGAGGAGACGGTCTGGAGGCGGCCTCGTCGAGGCAGGGCGGGGTCAACGCCCCCGCCTACAGATGGCCGCAGCGGGGGCAACGAAGAGCGTTTTTAGATTCAATTTCCAAACAGCCCGCGGAATGTTCGGCCGACATCCCGGCCGAGATCGGTGGCACCTTTGCCGATCTCCTCCCCTGTCCTCTGCAGGCCACTGCCCATTTTTCGGCCGCCGGCGCGCATGACGATCCGGGGATCGTCCAGGGTTCCCCGGACGTTGTAGGAAGCGAGCGAGTCGGTGAGGCGGCTCAGGGCGCGGTCGGCCTCCTGACCGAAGAGGGATTCAATCTTTTCCAGGGGTCCGCCGTTGAGGGTCAGGTCCAAGCGCTGATTGAGGCCGATGGTGCCTTGTCCGCGAACGGCGAACCAGGAGCCGGCGACGGCGATGCGCCCCAGGCGGACGCGGTCGGCCGAGAGGGTGAAGATGGCCAGGGCCTGATCTTCGGGGCGGTCGGCGTGGCGGTTGCCCATCATTTTGGCCAGTTGCTGGATGGCCGGCAGTTGCATGAGCCGGCCATGATCCAGTTCGATGAAACCCTCGCCCCAGCGGGAAGGAAGAGGGGGCAGGGGTTTGGCGGTCGGCGAGGCGGGTGGGGCAAGATGGGCCAGCACGACGGTCAGCGGGGCGTTGGCTCGGACCTGCGCGTTGAGGCGTCCGCCAAACGCCGGCTGTTGTCCGGGGGGTGTCAGGAGCAGGTCCTCCAGGGTCATGCGGCTGGCGGTGAGGCGAAGGTATGTATCCAACTGGTCGTTCAGGGCGATGGTGGCTTTGAGATGGGCACTGCCCCCCAGAGCGGTCAGGTCCATTGAATCGACATTGACCTTTCCATCGGCCAGTTGGGCGCTGAGGCGCATCCAGTCGAGCGCCAGGTTGTATTGGCCGACCTCCACCTTGGCCCGGCGCAGTTTCAGGAGCGTCTGGAGATTGCCCTGGCGGAAGTTGAGCAGCGGAAGGCTGCCCGTGAGAGTGAGTTCCAGGTCGCCGTGGACGGCGTGCTCTTTGAGTAGCTGTTGAAGCTGGGGCGGGAGCGTCCGGTCATCCTCCGAGCCGAGCTGGGTGTTGAGGGCGAGGTTCAGGTCGCGGATGTCGAAGGTGTCGAGATTGAATTGACCGGCGATGCTGAGGTCGAGGGCGGGCCGGCGCTGGAGGGTGGTGTGGAGGGCGTACCACCCATCGTCGGTGGGTTGAATGTCGAGCCGGGTGTGGATGTCGTCCAGTTCCATGGGGGGCTGGTCGGGGCGGCGGGGGTCATAGACCAGTCGGCCGCCGTTGAGTTCGACCAGGCGCATCTGGAAGATTTCACTGAGTTTGGCGGCGGAGGGACGGGAGGTGGTTTCGGTGGGGGCTTTGAGGAGGTCGGAGAAGCCGATGAACTGGTGGCCGGTGGAATCGGCGGCGACGGCCTGGAGGAGGGGGTGGTCGAGGGTGATGCGTTCGATCTTGATGGGTTGGCCGATGCTGGGGATTTGGGCCAGTTGGACGCTGACGGCCTTGGCGGCCAGAATGTCGATGTTCTGCCCGGGATGGGCGGGATCGGGGCTGGTCAGGCGGAAGTTTTTCAACAGCAGGGTGCCGGGGTACTGGTAGTCCAGATCGTTGAAGGAGAGGCGGGGCTTGAGATAGGCCGAGCAGATGGATTGCACTTGGGAACCGAGCCAGGTTTCGATGGTGCTCGTCCCTTTCTTGCCGGCGCTGCGCACGAGCAGGAAGAGGGTAATCGAGACCGCGATGAGGAGCGTCAGAACGGCGGCCGCGGTAATGAGCAAAATGCGTTTCATGGCACACCGACCGTGAGAGGATTAACGGAAGCGCAAATATATTAGAGGCGGGCGGCTAGGGGGGTGCAAGCGGGCGGTGGCGTGGCGGCGGAGGGATGGGAGCGGGGAGGCGGAAATGGGGATCGGGGTGACGGGTATAGGGGGTGGGGAAAATGGGTTAATGGCAACCCGAAGGCAGAAAGGAGAAGGTGAGCCACCTCAGCTGTTACGGGCGGCGCGGGGGGTTTGACGGGGTAGGGTGGGGGGCGATAGAGTCGGCCGACGGGGTTTGTTGGGCTTTTTTGAGGATGGGCTTTGGCGGCGATGGTGGTCATTCCGGCGCGGATGGGGTCCACGCGGTTTCCCGGCAAGATGCTGGCCAATCGGACGGGGCGGCCACTGGTGCAGCATGTGGTGGACCAGGTGGGGCGATGCCGCAAAGTGGGGCGCGTGGTGGTGGCGACGGATGATGCGCGGATTGCCGAGGCGCTATGCCCGTTCGGGACCGAATGCGTGATGACCTCGCCCGACCACGCCAGCGGGACGGACCGGATCGCGGAGGTGGCGCAGGGGGTGAGCGATGACATCATCGTCAACGTGCAGGGGGATGAGCCGGAGATCGAACCGGAGATCGTCGATGGATTGATCGGGCGGCTGGAATCATCGGATGAGCAAATGGCGACGGCCGCGACGCCCTTCGGAGCCGGAATGAACCCGGCCGATCCGAATCTCGTGAAGGTCGTGATGGACCAGACGGGGCGGGCGATCTATTTTTCCCGCAGTCCCATTCCATACCCTCGGGAACCGGACGGGCCGGAAAATGCCGAATATTGGCTGCACCTGGGCATCTATGCCTATCGCCGGGCGTTTTTGCTCGAATTTGCGGGGTGGAAACCGACGCCGCTGGAAAAGACGGAGAAGCTGGAGCAGTTGCGGGCACTGGAGCATGGGGCGGCCATCGGCGTGCTGCCGGTGGAGCGGGCGACGCATGGGATCGATACGGCCCAGCAGTATGAGGCGTTTGTGCGTCGGTTCGGTAAAGGGTCAGCGTAGAATGTTAGCGGTATGGGAAATGCCACGGCCAACGGCTTACCAAAACCTGTCGTCTGGCGGGAACCAGCCATCGTGCGCCGCATGATTTATCCACCTAGACGCATTGAGCGGTGGGGATGGCGAATTGCTGGGGCGGCGATGTTCATCCTTGTGGTGATCCTCGTCATTTTCATCCATAACAAGGATCCCAATGCGAAATGGTTGATTCTGGGGATGGGTTTGGCCAACGGTTTGGCATTCGCATTTGTCTTTCCTGCTATTGTGGGCCGCTCCGGCAGCTTTTGTTCCATTCGGGATACGGGAATACATCGTAGTGAATATGTGCGTTTTGACTATCCGTGGGACTACATCAATGGACTTCATTTAACTGAAGACAAATTTGGCAAACGCAAATATTGGGTCCTTTGCTTTTATGACCAGCAATGGCAGCCTGTTTTTGTAGGTTTGAGCAAACGAGTTTCACATGAAGGGATTCGGCAATGGGCCGATGCCCGCGGTTTGCCCCTGGAGATCGGCCCGCCGTTTCCATGCCCGATGATGCAACCGGTCACGGATGGTCCTGCGTTCGCCAAATGGGCGGCGATTCAGCGGGAGTTTGATCGGTTTTCGAGCAGTGAATTGCGTGAGTTGGCGGCGTATATTCACAGGCACGCCAATGGGCAGCGGGGCGGCTTGTAAGTGCGGGGTGCGTTTTCCCCTCGATGTCGGATTGAAGCAGAGGGAGTGGGTCCCCTCAGTCTGGGAGTACCGTGACTGATGGCATCCACCAATCCGTGTCTTGCGGACTTTTCAGCCTGGACGCGGGATTACGGGTCTGTGGACGGCCTCGTTGAGGCCGTCGCGGGGTCAGCGACCCCGCCTACAGGGGCGTCGCGCTGTCAGCGAAGCGCACTTACAGAGACATATCGGGGCGGACGTAGGGGAATCGGGGATCGTTTGACACTCCCGCCGCCGACCGATAAAGTCCATCGACGCCTGCCGCGTCGCCTACACCCATGAGCACCCAAGACCTTTTATCCCGCATCGGACAGACTCAGGAAGAGACGGAATTTTACACCCCGATGCCGCCGGGATACCGGCGGGGGCATCACAAGTATGTGGTGGTGGTGGGGACGGTCATCAGCGGGCTGGGGAAGGGGATTTTCTCCTCATCGCTGGCCAAACTGCTGCAGGACAAGGGGATGAAGGTCGCCCCGATCAAGATGGAGGGGTATCTCAACATCGACTCCGGGACGCTCAACCCGTTTCGGCACGGGGAGGTCTTCGTGCTGGATGACGGCATGGAGACCGACATGGACCTGGGGACGTATGAGCGGCTGTTGGATCAGGACCTGTCGGCGGCCAACTTCCTGACCAACGGGCAGGTGTTGTCGTCGGTGTTGAAGAAGGAGCGGGAGGGGGATTACCTGGGGCGGGATGTGCAGGTGATTCCGCATGTGACGGGGGAGATCAAGCTGAAATTGCGGGAACTGGCGGCCAAGACGGATGCGGATGTGGTGTTCGTGGAGGTGGGGGGCACGGTGGGGGACTATGAAAACGCCTTTTACCTGGAGGCGTGCCGGCAGTTGGCTTATGAGGAAGGGGAGGGGTCGGTCATCTTCGTGGCGCTGACCTATGTGCTGGAGCCGGGGGCGCTGGGTGAGCAGAAGTCGAAGGCGGCGCAGCTGGGGATCAAGCGGCTGATGGAGATGGGGATCATGCCCAACATCATCGCCTGCAGGGCGGGGACGCCGGTGAATGAGACGGTGCGGCAGAAGATTTCGCTCTACACCAACGTGCCGATGCGCCGGGTCTTTTCCATGCACGATGTGGAGAGCATCTACCTGATTCCCGAGGCGATGCACGCCGAGGGGATCGACCGGGAGGTGCTGACGCTGCTGGACCTGCACGACCGGGTGGACCAGCGGGCCGAGGACCGCAACCGCCAGAAGTGGCGGTGGTTCGTGGACCGGATCGGCAAGGCCGAGAAGGAGATCACGCTGGCGGTGACGGGCAAGTACACCGCGCTGCGGGACGCCTATGCGAGCATCATCAAGGCGGCCGAGCATTGCGGCGTGCATCTGGGGGTGAACATTAATTTCAAATGGCTGGACACGACCGAATTTGACCGGAAAAACGTGGCGAAGGAACTGGGGGACTGCCACGGGATCATCGTGCCCGGCGGCTTTGGCGTGCGCGGGACGGAGGGGAAGATCGAGTGCATCCGCTATGCGCGGGAGAACAAGGTGCCGTACCTGGGGCTGTGCCTTGGGTTTCAAATGGCGGTGATCGAGTTCGCTCGGAACGTCTGCGGGATCAAGGGGGCCAATAGCACGGAATTTGACCCGGCCACGGCCGAGCCGGTGATCGGCATCCTGCCGGAGCAGAAGCAGATTGAGGGGCTGGGGGGGAACATGCGGCTGGGGGGCAAGGAGGTCGATCTGAAGGAGGGGTCGCTGGCGTCGAGGCTGTTTGGGGATGCCAAGAGCATCCGGCTGCGGTTCCGGCACCGGTATGAGGTCGATCCGAAATATGTGCCGCTGCTGCAGGAGCATGGCATGGTCTTCAGCGGCAAGGCGCCGGGATATCCGATCATGCAGATTCTGGAGCTGCCGCAGGAGATGCACCCGTATTTTCTGGGGACGCAGGCGCATCCGGAACTGACCAGCCGCCCCTTGCGCCCGCATCCAATGTTCATGGGGCTGGTGAAGGCGGCCATGGCGCACGCGGAGGGGAAAACGCAGGAAGCGCCGGCTGCACGGCCCCAGAAAAGTGTTACGGTTTGAGAATCGGGGCCGCGCTTCGGGTACGGATGGCGTGCCCTACTCCTCCCACAATTGCGCCGGTATAATCGGCGTCCATGAATAAAACGACACACGCGGACGGGTTGAATCGATTCGGGCGCATGGTGCAGGATTTTTTTGTTCAGCAGGTGCGCCAGGCGGAGGCCACGGGGCTGGAGCGCAAAAGGGCGCTGAAGACCAAGGCGGATGCCCAGGCATATGTGAAGCGGGTGCGGGAGCTGGCGCGGGAATGTTTCGGCCCGTTTCCGGAGCGGACGCCGCTCAATGCGCGGACGGTGGGGCGTCTCGAGCGGGATGTCTATGACATAGAGAAGGTGGTGTTTGAAAGCCGGCCCGGGTTGATGGTGACCGGAAATCTGTATCTGCCCAAGGGGGGAAGCGGGGGCAAGCGGCCGGGGGTGCTGGGGCTGTGCGGGCATTCCTCGGATGGGAAGTCGGCCAATCCGTATCAGTCGTTCTGCCAGGGGCTGGCCCGCAAGGGGTATGTGGTCCTGATCATCGATCCCATCGGGCAGGGGGAGCGTCTGCAGTATCTGAACGCCGAAGGCAAGTCGGCGGTGGGGATCGGGGTGATGGAACACCTGCTGGGGGGGAACCAGCAGTTTCTGACGGGCGAATTCTTCGGAAGCTGGCGGGCGTGGGATGCGATGCGGGCGATGGATTACCTCCTGGAGCGGCCGGAGGTGGACCCGAAGCGCATCGGCGTGACGGGCAATTCGGGCGGGGGGACGATGACGACCTGGATGTGCGCGCTGGAGGACCGGCTGACGATGGCCGCGCCGGGGTGCTTCGTAACGACGTTCCGGCGGAACCTGGAGAACGAACTGCCGCAGGACACGGAGCAGCATCCGCCCAAGGCGCTGGCGCTGGGGCTGGACCATGACGATTTTCTGGCATGCATGGCGCCCAAGCCGCTGGTGATCCTGGCGCAGGAGCAGGATTTCTTCGACGTGCGCGGGGCGCAGGAGACGTATGGGCGGCTCAAGCGGCTGTACAAGCTGCTGGGGCATGAGGAGAACGTGAGCCTGTTCATCGGCCCGCGCCCGCATGGATACCACCAGGAGAACCGCGAGGCGATGTATGCCTGGTTCAACAAGGCGGCGGGGGTGGAGGCGGATGGGAAGGAGCCGGAACTGACGCTCGAGAGCGAGCAGGCGCTCTGGTGCATGCCCAAGGGGCAGGTGGGGCTGGAGGGATCCAAGCCGATGCAGGCGTTTACGCGGGAGCAGTCACGGGCGCTGGCCAGCGCGCGGCGGCCGCTGGAGGGAGAGGCGCTGAAACAGGCGGTGACGGAGGCGCTGAAGCTGCCGGAGCGGTCGGGAGAGGTCTATTACCGCATTCTGCGGGTGATGGAGCGGCAGGAGGCGGTGGGGGGCAGGAAATGGGTGACGCCCTATCTGCTGGAGAGCGAGCCGGGGATTGAGGTGATGGTGTATGGCCTGGCGGGGGAGGCGCGGGTCTGCCGTCCGGCGGCCTCGGCCAATGGGCGAAAGGCGATTTTGTACGTGGCGCATCAGTCGAGCGATGTGGAACTGGGTCGGGAGGGGCTGATCCGGGAGCTGGTGGAGGCGGAGCCGGAAGCCGCGCTGTTCACCTGTGACGTGCGCGGTATCGGAGAGTCGAAGCCCACCACCACCGGCGTGGGGCCTTGGGCGCCGTACGGGGCGGATTATCTGTATGCGATCCATTCGATCATGCTGGACCGGCCGTATGTGGGGCAAAGGACGCACGATATCCTGCGGGCGATCGACTGGCTCCAGCAGGTGGGGTATGAGCAGATTCACCTGGCGGCCGTGGGCTGGGGCACGCTTCCGGCGACCTTCGCGGCGGTGGTGCATGAAGGGGTGGGGCGGGTGACGCTCAAGGGCGCCCCCAAGTCGTATTCGGAGATTGCCGAGTCGGAGCGATATGACTGGCCGTTGTCGAGCTTCGTGCCGGGAATCCTGAAACGGCTTGATCTTCCGGACTGTTACTTTCATGGGCTGGCCAAAAAGGGGTTGCGACGGATTTAGGGGGTGGGAGGGGCGCGGGTGGGGCCGGTATAATCCGCCGGAGAAGGTCGAGGTTTTGCACGGCCTCCACAAGTTTGTCTGACCCGGGAGAACAGCCCCGGGGTGGTACTGATCGCACGGCGGAAAAGATGCCGGGCGAGGTATTTAATGAGATTTCGGAACGCCTGGATATGAAGCATGAGGTGATGAAGCGGCTGAAGAGGGCCTAGAATCCAATATGGCATCCCACACACTGGCGACGTTTCCGGAGGAACTGCTGGCGGCCAAGAAGCAGATCCGCGAGCAGGCACGCTCGTACGGGCTGGATTTTTTTCCGGTCATCTTCGAGATGTGCGACTACGAGCAGATGAACCAGATCGCGGCGTACGGGGGCTTCCCGCAGCGGTATCCGCACTGGCGGTTCGGGATGGAGTACGAGCGGCTGCGCAAACAGCACCACTACGGTCTGGGGCGCATCTACGAGATGGTCATCAACAATGACCCGTGCTACGCCTATCTGCAGGAATCCAACGCGCTGGTGGACCAGAAGCTGGTGATCGCGCACGTCTACGGGCACAGCGATTTTTTCAAGAACAACCTGTGGTTCAGCCAGACCAACCGGAAGATGATGGATGAGATGGCCAACCACTCGACGCGCATCCGCCGGCACATCGAGCGGCAGGGGTTCGCCGAGGTGGAGCAGTTCCTGGATGTCTGCCTGAGCCTGGAACACCTGATCGACGCCCATTCCATGTTCCTCAAGCGCGGGCCGCTGGATGTGCCGCCGCCGGAGACGCGGCTGCAGGAGGATCCGGTCACGCGTTTCAAGGCCAAGGGTTACATGGACCGGTGGATGAACCCGCCGGAGCAACTGGAGGCCGAGGCGAAGAAGCGCCGGCAGGACCAGGCCGACCGCCGCCACGCCACGCCGGCGCGGCCGACGCGGGATGTGCTGGCGTATCTGATCCGGCACGCCCGCCTGGAGGACTGGCAGGTGGACTGCCTCTCGATCATCCGGCAGGAGGCGTACTATTTCGCGCCGCAGGGGATGACGAAGGTGATGAACGAGGGGTGGGCGAGCTTCTGGCATTCCACGCTGATGACGCGGCATTTCGTGGAGGCAAAGGAGGTCATCGACTACGCCGACCATCACAGCGGCACGGTGCATATGCCGCCGGGCAATTTCAACCCGTACAAAATCGGCATCGAGCTGTTCCGCGACATCGAGGACCGATGGAACAAGGGAAAGTTCGGCAAGGAGTATGAGGAGGCCAAGCGGCTGGGTGAGCGGAAAAACTGGGACCAGGGGCTGGGGCTGGGGCGGCAGAAGATTTTTGAGGTGCGCCGGGTCTACAACGATGTGAATTTCATCGATGAGTTCATGACGCCGGAGTTCATCGAGAAGCACAAGTTTTATCAGTACGGGCGCGACCCGCACACGGGGCAGCTGCGCATCATCAGCCGCGACCCGCAGCGCATCAAGCAGACGATGCTCTATCACCTGACCAACATGGGCCAGCCGTTCATCTATGTGGTGGATGGCAACTACGCCAACCGGGGAGAGCTGTTCCTGGCTCACCGGCACAACGGGCTGGACCTGGAGATCAAGTATGCGATGGAGACGTTGAAGAATGTCTTCAAAATCTGGCAGCGGCCGGTGCATCTGCAGGCACGGATCGACGATGACATGCTCCTGTTCAGCTATGACGGGCGCCAGCCGCGCCAGCAGGCGATCCATGATGAGCTGCCCAAGCCGGCCCATGCGGTGGAGTGAGACGGAGGTGGCGGGAACGCGTGATGATTGGGGCGGAAACCGTTAAAGTAGGGTCCATGAAGAAGCGGCACGGGGCGGTGGAC
>JBIQLO010000160.1:0-9513 GCA_044464175.1 Planctomycetaceae bacterium
GGTACACGGCCGACGCGAAGGAGGTGGGTCGGCTGGTGGATGGGTCGAAGTTCCAGATCGGGCTGCTGCTGCGGCCCACGCCGCTGACGGCGCTGCAGGAGCTGGGCAAATCCAATGAGGTGATGCCGCAGAAGAGCACCTACTTCTTCCCGAAGCTGGCGACGGGGATGATGATGCACTCGCTGCGGCCCTGATTGCGGCGGGGGGGGGATTTACCGCGGAGACGCGGAGAACGCAGAGAAGGCAATTCAGGATTGGTTGTCACAGATGGGGCACGGATGGGTTTGATTTTTTTGCGGCAGGGGCACCGCGCTTGTGCGGGGGATTTGCTGGCGCTCTCATTTTGATGAATGATTTCCGTCCCCTTGGGTTTTCCCGTCGCCTTGGGTTTCCCATTCACATTTTCGAGAGCCGATCGATTTGAGATTGCATTTCCATCGCCCGCTTCTGATTTCCAAGTCTTGCAAACGAATCGCGGGCTTTTGCCGTGAACTCTTTCGCTGCCGGGAGATTTCCACGAATCCTCATGAGATTGGCGAGATTGAGATAGTCACTTGCCATGCCTTGGATTCGGCCCAAATTTTCTTCAATCGCTAGCGACTTACGGTACATCCGTTCGGCCCCATCCAAATCGCCGCGGGCTTTCATCACGATCCCTAGATTACCATAAGCGATCGCCCTACCCTCAGGGCGCCCAAGCTTCTCGCTCATCACCAATAATTTGCGAGACAATTCTTCAGCAGCGTCCCATTCTTCTCTCTTAATCATAATAACGCCAAGATTGCCGTAGGCGCTGGCCATGTTTTGATAATTACCAGTTTTCTCACTGATAGCGAGAGCCTTACGCTGCATTGTTTCTGCCTCTGCGAGATTTCCACATTGTTGCATGACGTGACCAAGGTTAATGTAGTCGGCTGCCATAAGTTCGAATAACTCGTGCTGTTCCTCTATCACAATCGCTCTACGGTACATAACTGCGGCATTAGCATAGTCACCGCGAGCTTGCATAATATTGCCCAAGTTGCCTATGTTGGCTGCTATACCCGAGGGACGCTTGAGTTTTTCCTCAATGGAGAATCCTCTTTGGAAAAGTGTCTCCGCCTCATTCAATTTCCCTTGGATAGCTAGGACATTGCCGAGAGCAGTACAAGAAGAGGCAATACCTTCAGGGGATTTCTTTCGTTCCGCAATTTGCAGCCCTTTTTTGAATATTTTTTCAGCCTCCGGCAACCGTCCGTGAATCAGCTCTATTTGACCGAGGATTTCATATAAAACGGGTTGTTCGTCGGCGGTTCGCCTCGTCACAGATAAGGCCTGATTAGCGAGGACTTGGATTTCTTCAAAGAGACCTAATTTCATCAGGATATTTGCAGACTCTTCGATTACACATTTTACAAATGCAAACTCGCCTTCAGCGGCTCGCACGTGACAAGGAAGCTGACGTGCGGCCAAGCTATTCGGAGGGAGTGAGATTAGTAGTTTGCGATATGCATTGATGGCTCTTATATGATATTGTTTAATATCCTGCTTCGAAATGTTAGATAAAATACAATCCCGTAGAATCGCATGATAGACTCGACGGCCTCCTGATTCATCGCGCAAAAGCGGTCCGAGAAAACGATCGGCGACGAGGGCCATACGTTGGACGGAGTTGAGCCCGCTCACTTCTTCAACACAGGCATCCGGTACTGCTACTTCTAGTACGGCGTATGCTTGGAATAGTTGAATCGCCAATTCGCCGTTATTTCCTGATTGTCCTCCACGTTGAATTTGTTTCCATTGCACGGCAGCCAAGGCGGATGGACTTGGTTCGCTGGGTAATTGATTCGGCAAGACGCCGGAAGCTAGTAGCTCAATGGCCGCAACGACAGCGTAGGGGTGACGGTGATAGCGCGCAAGGACAGATTTTAAATTACTGGGTGTCATGCGGGTTTCGGGCGCGCGAACGTTGACTAGTTCTTCAAAACCTTCAAGGTCGAGGACGTCAAGGCCAGTCTGTGGAATGCGCTCCACGTTTTTTAGCCCACAAAAGAGGTCGCTGTCAGCGAGCACGTCGTCGGGTCGCTGGGCAAAGACCAGTTTAATTTTCGGTGGAAGGTGACGGACTATGATCGCCCAATCCTGATCCGATTTCTCGCATAGATATTTTTCCGGATCAATAATGAAAACCGCTCTCCCGTCAACAGGCATTTTTTCAGAAATGCGTTCAAGAGCGTTCAGGAATTGCTCGCGGACGTTGCGTTGCGGATTTCGGCGTAAGGACACCGTGAGATCGCCAACTTTTATTATATTCAGCAGGCTGCGCCATTGTTCAAGCCGGCGAGGCGTTGGCTCGAAGGAACCTTCTTTGATGTTCGCCGCTTCGTAGGCTTGGTCCATTAGAAGAGCCAACACAGACTCAACGGCGTCGGATGATGTCACTTCTTCCCGCACCGTACCACATTTCAGATCAGGGATTTCAGAAGCAAGGGTCATAAGGTGATTCAGCAGCATGGTTTTCCCCATACCTGGCTGGCCAACAACCAGGATGGCGGAACCTCGTGGGTTGCGTAGTTCGACTTTATACTGCTCAAGCTCGATCTGACGGCCGAAGAATGGGGAAGTGTCGCGGCTCATAGATGCGCAATATATTAAATCCGGAAGGGAGACCCAAGGGGACGGGAATCGTTTCCGCTCGAAGGGCCAATACGTACCTCCACACGGGCCACGACGGCTCGCGCCACGGAACAATCGGCGCTCATCCGTGCCCCATCTGTGGCAAATTCAGCCAGCGGGCGGGGAGGGCAGCCGGGGGGCGAACCGGCTGGGCGGGGTGGCGTATAAATTATCTGTCGGCTGTTGTGTCTCGGCGGGTGCGGCGGTATTCTTGACGCCCCCCACGACTTCCGTTCGTGTGCCAGGACTGACCTTTGACCCCCTTTGAACGTATGAATAGTGTGAGAAACGACATTCGGAATGTGGCGATTATCGCCCACGTTGACCATGGGAAGACGACGCTTCTGGACGCCCTGCTGCGCCAGTCGGGCAACTTCCGCCAGTCGCAGGTGCAGCAGGACACCATCCTCGACTCCAACCCGCTGGAGCGGGAGCGGGGGATCACCATCCTCTCCAAGAACTGCTCGGTGATTTACAGGACCCCCGAGGGGGAGGAGATCAAGCTGAATCTGATCGACACGCCGGGCCACGCCGACTTCGGCGGGGAGGTGGAGCGCGTGCTGGGGATGGCCGACGGGGCGTTTTTGCTGGTGGACGCGGCCGAGGGGCCGATGCCGCAGACGCGGTTTGTGTTGAAAAAGGCGTTTCAGCACGAATTGCGCCCGATCGTCATCATCAACAAGATCGACCGGCCGGACGCCCGGCTGGATGAGGTGCTCAACGAGGTGTTTGACCTGTTCGTGGAGTTGGGGGCGGATGATGAGGCGCTGGATTTTCCGGTGCTCTATGCCAGCGGGCGGGATGGGATCGCCTCCTGGAGCGCGGAGGAGCGGGGGACGGACATCCGGCCGGTGTTCGAGGCGCTGCTCAAGCATGTGCCGGCCCCGCACGGGGACCCCAACGCCTCGCTGCAGGTGCAGATCACCAGCATCCAGTACAACGATTACGTGGGCCGGATCGGGGTGGGGCGGATTTACAACGGGACGATCAAGAGCGGGCAGCAGGTGAAGGTCTGCCGGCGCGATGGGACGCAGGTGGCGTGCCGGCTGCTGCAGGTGCAGGTGTTTGACGGGCTGGGGCGCAAGGATGTGGAGGAGGCCTCGGCCGGGGACATCGTGGCGCTGGTGGGGCTGGAGACGGTGGACATCGGGGACAGCATCTGCGATCCGGTGAACCCCCAGCCGCTGGAAGCGCAGGAGATCGAGCCGCCGACGCTGACGATGCTGTTCACGGTCAATGACTCGCCGTTTGTCGGGCGGGATGGGAAATACCTGACGACGCGCAACCTGCGCGAGCGGCTGATGAAGGAACTGGAGTCGAACGTCGCCTTGAAGGTGGAGGAGAGCGGGGACAAGGGAACGTTCCAGGTGTCGGGGCGCGGGCTGCTGCACCTGGGGATTTTGATCGAGAACATGCGCCGCGAGGGGTATGAAATGTCCATCGGCAAGCCGCACGTCATCTACCACAAGGATGCCGAAGGCAACCTGCTGGAGCCGATCGAATACCTGGTCGTGGATGTGCCGGAAAAGAACATGGGCGGCGTGATGGAACTGGTGGGCAACCGCCGGGGCGAGCTGGTCCGCATGGACAACCGCAACGGGCAGGTGCATCTGGAATTCACCATCCCCGCCCGCGGCCTGATCGGCCTGCGCACGCGCATCCTAACCGCCACGGCCGGCGAGGCGATCATGCACCACAATTTCCACGAATATGCGCCCATGCGCGGGGAGATTCCCTCGCGGACCAACGGGGTGATGGTGCAGAACGAGGCCGGGATGGCCAACAACTACGCCCTGAACACGCTTCAGGAACGGGGCGTCATGTTCGTCGAGCACAACGACCCGGTCTATGAGGGCATGCTCGTCGGCGAACACTGCCGCGAGGACGACATCGTCGTCAATTCCACCAAGCTGAAGAAGCTCAGCAACATGCGCACCACCAGCCGGGATGAGAACATCATTCTCGAACCGGCCCGGAAAATGTCCCTCGAGCAGGCTTTGGAATACATCGAGGAGGATGAGCTGGTCGAAGTGACCCCCGGCGCCATCCGCCTGCGCAAACAAATCCTCAACGAGAACGAGCGCAAGCGGGCACAGAAGAAATCGGCGCAGGTGGTGGAGGCGTAAAGCTACTTCGGCTCATAGCTCCCCGGCACGGTCTGGAAGGGGATGGCGATGCGGTTCCAGCCGTTGATCATGACGATGGCAAGGGTCAGGTAGGTCAGCTCCTCTTCGCTGAAATGCTTGCGGGTTTCTTCGTAGAATTCATCGGTGATGTGGTTCTGGGAGATCAGGGTCAGCGCCTCGCACCAGGCCAGGGCGGCGCGTTCGCGGTCGCTGAAGAAGGGGGTCTCCCGCCAGGCGGAGAGGGTGTATAGCCGCTGCTCGGTTTCGCCGGCCTTGCGGGCGTCCTTGGTGTGCATGTCCAGGCAGAAGGCGCAGCCGTTGATCTGGGAGGCGCGGGTCTTGACCAGTTCCAGCAGGGAATGCTCAAGCGGCCCGCTGCGCACGGCCACTTCCACGCCGCCAAAGGCTTTGAGCAGGTGGGGGGCGGCCTTCATATAGTCAATTCGCTGTTCCATGAGAGACTCCTTGGGTTGGATGGGCAAGGATAGGCAGGGCGGGAACGATCATCAAGGGGGGGTGGCGCTCGCGGAGCGGCCCTGCCGGTAGATCCACTGGATCTCCTCGACGCTGAGGGGGCGGTCCAGCACCATCAACTCATCCAGCAGATAGCGCATCTTTCCCTTGTCGCCGATGAAAATCTGCCCCGGTTTGCCATCGGCCTGGGCGAACCAGGGATCGTCGCCGCGGGCCGGCGGGCGTCCATCGAGGGAAAATTCCAGCGACTGCGGCCGCCAGTTCATCACCAGCAGATGCCATTGCCCCGGTTTCCAGTCGAGCGAGCCGCCCTGACGGACGCTCAGGTGCTCCTTGCCGGCCTGGGCGTAGGCGTAAACCATGTCGCCGCGCCTGGGCTTTTGCATCCGCCCCATGCGCCCGATCATGAGCGTCCGGCCCCGGTCGTTGATGCGCAGGGGAAACAGGTAGGGTTCATCGGGCCCGCGCGGCTCCCAGTTCCACGGCGCAATCCAGAGGGCCACCGCGCCGGTTTTGGAGAGGTTCAGGTTGCCGGCCGCAGTGAAGCTTAGATCGGTGTTGAGCATGGCCTGCCCGAACAATCCCGGCTTCAACTCTACCTTGAGCTTGGGATCGCGCGGGCGGGGATCGCCGGCGGCCAGGTCCGCCTGGAGCGGGCGCTGGTCGAAGCTGACGTAGAGCGTGATGGCGCTGTTGAAGCGCTCAAGGGTCGGATTGGCCGGGCCGGGGCGCGTGGCGGGCGGGGCGGCCCAAGCCGCCGCCGACATCGCCATCGCCACGCCAAAAGCGAGTCGCAGGCGCATCACCGGCCTCCTTCGCCTTGAATCAGGATCACTTTGAAATCATCCTTTTTCAGCGGAAAGGTGATTTGTCCGTCGGCCCCCACCTGCAGGGTCTGGCCACTTTCCACGTCTTTGGCCACGAGCGAGCCGCTGAGGCCCAGGGCGGACAGGTCGGGCTGAAGGTGAATGTCGCCGCCGTTGCCGTAGTCGGTGACGACGGCCAGCGCGGCCCCCGGCTTACTCAGCAGGATGGATGCCGTTTCATCGCCGCCGACCTTCAGCGGGTAATCCTTCTGCCAGTAGTTGTGGACTTTTACCTCCTTCGTGCCGTAGCCGAAATCGATCAGGCGCTGGTAGTTGCTCCAGTAATCCTTGGCCGAGGAATCCCACGGCTTGATCTCAAAGGCCAGCAGCACGCCGGCGGCCGTGCGGTAGGCCCAGTCGCGCTGTGCCTTTTCACCGCCGCGAATCAGCAGCAGGGCGATGGGGGTGTTGCCGAACTGGCGGCCGATGCTCTCGGCCAGGATGTAGTCGCGGCTGAAGCGTTTCTGGAACGGGTCGGCCCCGCTGCGGTCCTCCCAGCACAGGTCACTGGCGGCGAAGGCGAGAATGGGGGCGATGGCGGTGTTGGTCATGTGGACCATGTTGCGGTTGGTCTTGCCCGCCTCGTGGCCGAAGATGGCGGTGCGGCGGATCAGGTCGCGCATTGCGAAGAGGCCGCTGGCCGGCTGGATCAGGCCGTCGGGGCGCTGGTAGGCCGCCGTCCCGACGGTGTCGAAGGTGGACTGCATGAAGATGTCATCCCAGTAGATGGCATCGACGAAGGTGTCGTACATCTTCTTGTAGTACCACTCGGCATAGTCGCGGAAGCTCTCGACGGGGTTGAGGTCGTAGTAGGTGGCCGAGCCGTATTCCCGGTCCCGGTTGGTGAAGGCGTGGCGTTCCCACGGGTCGATGAAGGTCTGGCCTTCGGGGGTGTCCAGGCGCACGCCGCGCCCGTTGGTGTAGACCAGCACATTTGTCGGCCGGCCGCTCATGGTGCGGAAACCGGCGTTGATGTGGGCGGGGTAGGGGGGCGACGTGCCGGCGGGGGCTTTGTAACCGGCCAGCCATTTCTTAATGAAATCCTTGTCCACCTGCCCGGTCTTGCGGGTCTTGGCAAATTCCTCCCAGAGGGAGAAATCCTGCCCGCGCGGGTAGAGGTCGGCCGCCGCCGTGAGGGAGCCCCAGTACCAGCAGGAGCCGAGGAAGGCCTGCTTCAGATGCTGCGGCGGCATGTTCTGGGGCGGGGCGCCATTGACGGTCCAGGCACGCCAGTCGGGCGCCATCGGCTTGATGGGAGTGGCCTGGAAGCCGATCAGGATCGTGCGTTCGGCGTCGATTTTTGTCGGTTTGGCGACCAGGTTCAGGATCAGCTCCAGCGTCCCCTCCCTGGTGCGCACCAGTTCCTGGCAGGGGACTTTCGGGTCGGTGATCCAGCCGGCATCGTTTTCGCCGAACACGCTCAGCCCGCGTTCGGCCCCGCCCACCCAGATGTAGGGGACGTAGGAGCCGATGATGGCGTTTCGGGCGGCCTTGGCGCCGTTCCAGATCTGTCCCTGCCCTTCGGGGGTTTTGCCGGCGTAGTTGAAGCGCAGGCCGTCGGTGCAGGCGTGCATCAGCGGCATCTGCGCATCGTCCAGCGGAATCACCAGACGGACCGAATCCAGCTTTTGATCCGTCGGCGCCAGCGAGAGCGTGGCGGTCATCATTCCGTCGTAATCCCACCGGCTGAGCGTCGATCCCTTGAGCGGGCCGGCCGACCAGGGCGCTTCGGCGGAGGCGCTGGTGGGCTTGTGCTGCGTGAATTTCAGGTCCGTCCCCTTGGCGGTCCAGGTCTTGCCGCCGGCGCTCACTTCCAGGCGCATCGGCCCTTTGAGCAGAGGCTGGCCGTCGGCGACGACCTGCGCCCACAGGCCGCAGTCGCTCATCGTGTGCTTGCGCAGGATGGTGTCGACCGTCTGCCCCTCCACCTCGATCGGCGTGAAGGGAGGGATCACCACATCGGATTGGCCCAGCTTGTTGTGCTCCCATTCAAAGTGATGGCGCACGAAATCGAAGACCTGGGGTTTGATCGTTCCGGCGGTTGTGGGCGGGGTCGCTGAACCCGCAGCGGCACCAACGCCCCCGCCTGCAGGGTTGAAAGTCACCACCAGCTGATACGTTCCCTCGGCCAGCTCCGGAACCGTCCAGACGGTCTGCGTCTGGGCCTCCTTGAGCGCGGGCATGGTGGTCTGGGCCAGGGTCTGGTCCTGCCCCTTGGCATTAAGCGCCAGATGAATGGTGCGGATGGTTCCGGCATCGCTCAGGCCCGAGGCGTTCACACGCACCTTCATCTTGTTGTAGTAGGGGTAGTAGGCGAAGGAGGTGGCGATCTGGCTGGCGGCCGAGGCGTTGAGCGTCCAGAGCTCCCTGGGGGCCTGGAGTTGCCACTCAAAGCCCCGGCGGTAGTAGATCGTCTTGCCGTCGGCCGAGGTGACAAGGATGTGGCTCGCCATCGGTTCGGTGGGCTGCACCGCCCCTTTGAGCTCCACGGTCCTGGTTTCACCCGCCGCCAGCGTCAATGTCTCCTGCGTCTGCGCGGGAGCGCTGTTTTGGGGATGGTTGCTCACCATCGCCTGGACCCGCATCGATTTTTTTGAGGGATTGCGGACCGCAACCTTGATGTCCAGCCCCTGGTTCCCTTCTCCGCTTTGGAGCTGGAGGGTCTGCACCACGGGCGCGGCCGCATCCCACACCACCACCGGCATCGTCTCGGGCGTGGTGTAGGGCCCCCCCATGGGGGACCATTCGGTCTGCTTGGGCCCGACGCTCTGCTGCCAGTTGCGCCCGATGCGCAGGCCCATGGGTTTATTCAAATCCGTCCGGCTCACCCCCATATCGCTCCAGGGAATGGCCAGCTCGATGGTCCAGCGGTCGCCGCTCACCTTGGTGCCGATGATCCAGTGGCCGCGCCACGCCTGGCCGCCGCCGCTGAGTTTGTAGGCCTGGTCCCAGATCGCCCCTTTGGCGTTGAAGATGGCGTGGTAGATGGTGCGATTGTCCGCGCCGCTGTGATGGGGGTCGAGAATCAGTTCGATGGTGTCATCCAGCAGGGCGGCCGGGGCGTCGTTGTCGCCGGGCATTTTGCTGGCCCGCGCCAGCAGCTTTCCGCCGGGCGGCGTCTGGCTGACCACGGCGATGTAGAGGTTCTTTTCATCCGCGCCCACCCAGAAGCTTGCCTGCTGAGGGGACAGAGGGGCGGGGCGGCCGAACCGCTCCATCCGGTCGGCGCCGGTCCATTCCCCCGGCTGCACCTGTCCATCGATCGCCGGCGGCTTGTCCATCAGGGGCAGCCGGATTTCCGGCGGCTGGAAGGGCTTGTCCCCCGCCGCCGCCCCCCGCGCTGTTGGAACCACCAATAGACAGACCGCCGCACACACGCCCGCGCTCAGAGC
>JBIQLO010000161.1:0-9454 GCA_044464175.1 Planctomycetaceae bacterium
GCTTTTGTTGCAGGTCGGGCGACTTGAAAATCTCCTCCAGCACCCGCGCCGTCCCCTCCTCCGGCAGGCGCTGGGGCGATGGCTCCTTGCCCGATCCCGCCGCCTCGGCGCTGTAGGCACGCTCGCCCAGCCTTTGCAGGTGGGGATTGGTCAGGGCAAAATGCTCTAGCGCTTCGGCCACCTGCGTCTGATCGGAATGGCCCAACACTTCGTGCGCGAGAATCGACGGCACGGCATCCCCCTTCGCCGCGTTGATGTAGATGGCGTCGGGGGTATTCATGCCGTTGTGGCGCGTGTCGGCGTTGAAAAAGACGACTGGCTTGTCGGCAATGTCGGCCAGATACCGGGCGGCCTGCCCGCCCTTGCCCGATGGCTTGGGCACGATCTGGACGGTTTCAGGGTCAACGCCGATGATTTGGGCCACCTTGGCGGCGTGGGCGGCGTTCTGCGTGGCAATGTCACGCTCATAGACGCCGTGGGCGGTGAGGGGGGCGAACGCCAGGCCCTGCCCGGCGCCCGCAATCGCGGCCTGCCCGGCGCCGGTATACCAATGCTGATCCGGCTGCTGTTCCACCCCCGCCGCCCTGTCCACCAGATTGCTGCCGATCTGCTGCCCTGCCCCCAGCGCGGCATTGGCCCCAACGTCGGCCGCGACGGCGACGGGGTATCGCGCCAATGGAGAGGCGATCCGCCCCACCACGCCGGGAATGATCTCGCCGGCCAGCTTGCCCCCGTAGTAGTTCGCCGCGGCGTTGAGCGCGCCATGGCCCAGCGCCAGGCCCGCTTCCTGTGCCAAAGAGACATTTTCCCCGTGGGCCCGACGTTCGGCGGCTTGAATCCGGCCCTCGCCAAATCCTTCGAGCCCGCCGGTCAGCGCCAGCGCCGGCAACAGGGAGGCTCCGCCGGTCGGCGCGGCGGCAACCAGCCCTGGCACCATCCCCGCCCCGCCCCGCACCACGTCGGTGACGATTCCCTCCTTGACGGGGGAAATCAGGCCGATTCCCGCCTTGGCGTCAGCGGCGTACTGGGGGGCGAAGATGCCAACCGTGCTTGTGGCAAATTGGTTCAGGCCCTGTTCAGCGGAGTTGAGAACATTCGAGGGCGCAAGCTGGCTGGTCGGCGTCTGCTGCGCCACGGTCTGCGTCTCGCCCGGCGCGATAAGGGTTTGCCGGTAATCGCGTTCCGCCTCCCGATCCGCCGCGCTTTGCCAGGATTCGAGGATGTTCCGGCGCTGCTGCTTGGTCGCGCTCGGGTTGGCGGCGATCTGGTCAAAGGCGCGCTTTTGCCAGAGAGGCCGCCCGGCGGCGTCCCGGTCGTTAAGACGGGGTGCGGCGGGGGCGGATGCCGCCAAGTCGAATACATCGCCGCCGCCCTGGGGCGTTGGCGGTGCGGGCGACTTCGCGGCTTGTTCCCAAATATCCCCTTTGGGTGAGGGGAGTTGCGCGGCTTGATCGAAGATATCCATGTCACTCCCACTGATAGCCGTCTGCCTTGGCCATGCTCTTTGCCAACTCTTTGTCTCCCCCGGCGCGCTGCAGATACAAACGGGCACCGTTCACGTCGAGCGTTTTGCCGCCCCCCCCCGTCCCCGCCCTACTCGCCAACTGCTGGAGGAGTCGGGCGTTCTCCCGGCGATATCGTTCATTCTCCTTCTGCAGCGCGGGCATGGACGCCGTCCCCGCCATTGTCGCCGCGATGTCGGCCTTCTGCCGGGCATCCTCATTGCCCTTGCGGATACCTAGAATGTCATTGTTCAAGGTTGCACCGCGCAGCCCCTGCGCGGCCGTCCCCACCTGATAAGGCTGCATCTTCAAGTCCAGCGCGTTCTGCTGCTGCAACTGCGTGGCCTGCAGGGGCAGCATGGTGTTGATCTGATTGGCGTCAGCGTTGTTCCGGGCGGCCAGGGCGTTGTTCAACCCCCCATAGGAATCCGTCAGCGCGGCCACATGGGGTATCTGGTACTGGATGTCCGCCGCATTGGCGTCGTTTACCCCCGCCGCCGAATCAAACAAATTCGTCTCGCTCCCCATCCGATTGACGATCCCGCCGGTGAGGCTGTTGGCGCGCGCGTTGGCCTCCTGCGCCGGGAGGGAGGGCATGAGGGCAAATCGCAACCCGGCCACCTGCCCGGCGCGGGCGGCGTTGATGCTTGGGTCGGGGGAGGGGGTAAGCGACGACAGATAGGCGGCCTTTTCCGCCCGCTGGCGCTGCAAACCCGGCGACCCCAGCCCCAACGGGCCGGGGGTAGGGGTGACAAGGGCGGAGTAGTCGCCGTCGCGGGGCACGCCCGGCATGATCGGCCGACGTTGGTTTTGGTTGGGGTCGTATGGCATACCCTGTTATTCGATGCAGGGTATGATGGGGGCATGGACCCCTCAGACGGGCGAAATGTTCGGCACCTGATCGACTTAATGGAGCGCAATGGCTGGGCGGTCCGCGCTGCCGTCCTGAAAGATGGGGCCGTGATTGGAGCCACGCGGGGCCGGGAATACCGCGAGGTCCGTGGTGGCGATCTGTATGTGGTCGCCTGCGAATTAGCTGAGCAGGTGGGGATTGATTTGAGGGACGGCTAGAGGGGGTAGCCCTTACGTGCTGGCGGTGTACTGGAATCCTCCTTCTACCGCCCAATCGCAAAAGAAAAAGCAATACTTGTTCCAGGGGTTCCCTGAAATGTATTGGCTTCGATACCCTCCATCGGGGCCGGCGCCGGGATCATTGAGGTTGCCGACCTTGAACGGCACCATCCAGCCTTGAGAGGTGGTGGAAGATGGAATGCAAGTGATGGTGCCGGCATTGCCATGGCCGGGGGCTGAAAGGCCCCAGTCGCCGAAGTCGTTGAAGGCGCCGTTCGCATTAATTCCCGGATAGAACGTCAGAGAGCAGGTCAGGCCGAAGCTGTTGAGGATGGAAACGTAGGGGTAGCCGTATGCGGCTTCCCAGCCAGAGGAACTGCGGCTTTTGTAGGCCCCACCGAAAGATTGGCCCGGCCCGTAGCTGCTTGAGATTTGGTTATTCTCGCCGTTGTTCGTCCATCCCGTTCCATGTGAACCCAGGCCGAGTGTATGAACACTGGTCGTACAGGCATTGAGGATGGTTTTCATGTCGTTCAGGAGCCATGGTCCGAAGATGTCGCCCTCCTTCGGTTCCCCGAAGTCATCAACCAGATCGGCCGGGGTAAGCTGGTCATCACTTAAAACCCATCCCGTGCCGTCATGGTCGAAATAAAGCCCCCCCTGCCATCGTTGCTCATTCGGAGTGAAGACAGACTGCCCGTAATCCGGCCCGGGAGAGCCATCGTACTGGCCGCTTGAAGCCGCATACCAAAACTGCGGGAGGAAGCTCTTGCCCCACGCCTTGAAGATCGCTCTTTGCCCGGCTTCTCCGGGGTAGTCTATCCGCCAGATGGATCGGCGGTATTTTCGCCGCCACTCGGGGAGAGGACGCCAGGTAGTCAGGTCGTCGTCAGGGGAGGCGTCGGGGGGGGCGAATGTCCAAGACATCGGAGAGCTACCCCCATTATCCGTCGTCATCAGGGAATGGGGCCCCATGTGCTGGCAAGCCCAGATGATGCGCCACCAGCCCTTGATATTGTCCCGTTGGTGAAAGGCATAATCCCCGGCGACCGGCTCTGTCGGGACATTGCGGGTCACATTAAAGAGTTGAGTCCGTTCCGCGGCTGCATCCCAGAACATCCGAAATACGTTCGGGTCGGCCAGGGCGCAGAAGCCGATGGGCTCGGGAAGGGATTCCCAGTCAGTATTCCATGGGTAGATAGTACTCATGTTAGAATCGGATACTCCCAATCAACGTTGCCGTCGTCGTCAATGATTGAAAGCACCTGCCCTTTCAACCCTCCGGGCGGCAACGCCCCCCCCACCTTCATATACCGCCGATCTCCGCTCCCATCATCCACTTCCAGAAGGATGCTCTTGCTCCCCGGGTCGATCACCTTGGACGGCGCGGCGGCGCTGTCGCACTTGCGCCCGTCCGGCCAGTCGGCCAGGTCGCTGCCGTCCACCATCTGCTCGGTCCATGTCCCATCGCTCTGCACGTCGGCTGGAAAGACCTTGGGGAACGGGTCCGCGTTCTGCTGCGACTCCATCGCCGCGATTCGACCTTCCAAGTCGGCGATGCGGTCCAGCAGTTGTTGGATCAATGCGTCATTCATGACAGAAACACCGAGTAATCCCCCGTCGTCAGGTCGGTCACGCTCAGGCCCGTCTTGGCGATGTCCACCCATCCCTTGTCGCTGCTGGTGATCGTGGCGCTGGCCGCCAGCGCCAGGCCGCCTGTCGGGATGGTCTGGTCGTCAATGAAACCGATGCTGCTGTAGAGGAACCAGTATTGAATCTCCCACACCTGTGGTGCGGTGTCGGCCAGATTGCCCCGCACCTCAGCGCCCAGATACGTCACCTTCTTGGCGGGCAGCCCCAGGAACGTGCCGCTGCTCACCGTGTCGATCAGGTCGTTGTGCAGCGGTAGCGTCGTGGCCGACACCCGCACGGTGATCGAAAACCGCAGCGTCTTGGCCAGGACCGGCTGAGCCGACAACTGCACCCACTTTCCCGCCGTTCCGCGCGTCACCGCCTGCACCACGAACACCTTCTTGGTCGCCCCATCCAGCTTGCATCGGACGTGGCGATGGTAGGCAGTGCCCATTTGCGCCGTCACCAGAATCGACGGCTGGCGATACCGCTGAATCACCAGCGCCTTGTTGAGATTCAACCGCCGAACGTCCACCGCCTCATAGTCCACGTTCCCCCGCAGCGCGTTGTGCCAGGTTTCGGCCAGCGTCTTGGGGTCGGCTGACCAGTCCACCACCTGCGCCGTGGCGTACCCGCCCCGGTTCACCGATGAATACTCGGCCCGCGCCTGCTCGATGACCGCCGCATCCTGCCGGTCCATTAGGCCGTAATTGAAGCGATGGAGCCATTTCCCATCCGTCTGCTGCTTGCTGATGGTGTCCACCAGCTTCATGCCGGTCGGCAGCGTCGGCGCGGTCGGCGTGGCGCTGTCCTGCACCTGGGCGATGGTCCGCTCATCCCCCAGCGCCACAGGGTCGGTCCGGACAAGGCTGTTGCCCCACTCCAACTCATCCTGGCTGGTGGCCGTCCCAAACTCCCACACCTTCACGCTCTTGGCGCCGTCCAGCGCCTTCACCGTCGCGCCGGTGATCTTCTGGCCGTCCGGCGGCGTCGGGTCTGTCGGCGGCGTGTCGGTGTCATAAACGCTCGTCTGCCGTCCATGGCTCCGCAGCCCCTTGGGATCGGTCACGGTGAACGTGCCCGGCAACTCGATCCGGTCCTGGCTGGTCGTCTTGCGGTACTCGTACACCCGCAGGCTCTTGGCCGGCGTCAGCGGCACATCCCATTTGCGGTCCAGCTTCAAACCGCTGGGCGCTGCCGGGTCCGCCGGCGGCGATGCCGTCGTGAAGACTGCCGCCTCGATCTCCTCGGAATCCAGGTCGGCCGGATCGGTCACGATCCGCTGATGGGCAAACTCCCGGCGCTGCTTGCTGGTCAGCACGTCATAGCGCCACACCTTCTCGCTGTGGGTGGAATTGATCTGCTCAACCCGGCTGTCCACGATCTGCAACCCCGCCGGCGGGGTCGGGTCGGCCGGTTCGCTTCCGCTGTAGACGGTCGTTTTCCGCCCCGTCGATTCCAGTCCTTCCGGGTCCAGTACGGTGAACGTGCCAGGCATCTCCCGGTCATCCTTCGTCGAGCGCAAGCCCCCCTCGACGATGTTCAGGTCGTGATCCGGCGTTACGGGCACGCTGCGCGAGGCCCGCTCGACAAACCCGGCGGGCAGCGACGGGGTGGCGTCCAGCTTGGCCGCCGCCGCCCGGCTGGCTAGGCCCTGGGGGTCGGTTTCGGTGAAGGTGTGCCGTTGCTCAAGGGCATCCTTTGAGTCGTTCTTGGCATAGCGCCAGACCCGAACGCTCTTGGTGGGCGTCACGGGAATATCGACGTAATCGACGATCTTCTCCCCGTCCGGCGCAGCCGGCGTGCTGGGTGGCGAACCGACGGTGAAAACATCCGCGTCAAACTTCTCGCTGGTCAGGTCGTTGGGGTCGATGGTTTCCCGCTGGTGGCGAAACTCGATCTTTTGCTCGGAGTTGAGGACATCAAACAACCAGGTGGTTTTGCTCTTGGTTCGATTGACCTCCTGGGACTCAGCCGCCACGATCTGCATTCCGCCGGGTGGCGTTGGGTCGGTTCCCGCCCCTGTGGCCGTGTCATAGACCTTGGTTTTGCGCCCCGTGCTTTCGATGCCCAGCGGGTCAATCCGGTTCTCCGTCCCCGGCATCTCAATATCGTCCGTGGTGGAGCGCAATCCCCCTTCCACGACATTCAGGTTGTGGTCGTGGGTGATCGGCTTGTGGATCGTCTCCCGCTCCACCATGCCATCCGGCAGCGTGGGCGTCGCGTCCATTTTGGCCACCGTCGCGCGCGAGGCGAGGCCGCCGGGATCGGTCACGGTGCGCGTAGCCGCCTGTTCCTCCTTTTGCTGGCTGGTGTCCTTGGCCAGCGCATAGACCACTTTGGCCTTGCCATCATGCACCTGTTGCGTGGTTGTCCCCACCACCTGCAACCCCGTGGGCACCGTCGCGGCCGGAGCCGTCTCCCCCGTGTCATAAACCAGCGTCTGCCGCCCCCGCGACTCCAGGTCGGCCGGGTCCACGGTCGTTTCCGTCCCCGGCATCTCGATGTCATCCTTGGAATCCCGCCGGCGGTAGATGAAGGTGTGGGCCCACTTGCCCTGATTCAGTTGCAGCCTGGTGCTGCTCACCAGCTTGGTCCCCAGCATCGCGGCCGGCGCGTCGGGCGGCGTGGCCGAGTCCGTCACCAGCCGGATCGTCCCCGAGTCGGCGATGTCCTGCGGGTCATCCTCCTGCGTGGTCCCCTCCATCTCCACGTCCTCCTGCGTGGTGCGGAGGCCGTAGTGGAAGGTGTGCGCCCAGTGACCGGGATTCAGTTGCCGCTTGGAGGCGGTGCGATAGACGTAGCCGGCCAGCGTCGGCGGGGCGGGCGGCGTTTCGCTGGTCGTCTCCTTCGTGATCGTCGCCGTGCTTCCCAGTCCCTTGGGGTCGGCGTCGATCTGCGTGCCGTCCATCTCTACGTCGTCTTTTGTGGATCGAAGCCCATAAGTGTCGATGGTCAGCGTGGCCGTGTCATGCAGCTTGCTGGTGGCGCTGGTGCGCTTGACGAAGGAGTCCCCGGTGGGCGTCGGCGGCGTGGCGTTGATCGCGGCGCTGGTCGCCTCGGACGCCAGGCCCTGCGGGTCGATGATCGTCCGCGTCTGCGGCATCGTCACATCGTCCGCCGTGCTGGTGCGCCCCCATTGCAGCGTGATAACGCCGCTGGTCGCCCCCAGCCGCTGAAAGCCTGCGGGGCGCAGCTTCAACCCGTTGACGGGCGACGTTGCGGCGGCGATCAATGCCCCGATCTTGGCGACTTCGGCCTCGTCGGTGTCCGCCAGCCCTTCTATGTCATAGCGCTGTGTAGCGCCATCGGCCAGGCTCTGGGGGTCGATGGTTTTGGTCAGACCTTCCCATGTCTGCTTGTCGCCGGCGCCAGGCGCGTCGGCGGTCGGCTGTGTGCCGGCGAATCCGGCCAAGGCGGGATCGGCGGTGATCCGGCAGGTGAGGGCGATGTCCCAAAAGCCCTCGGTCTTTTCGTCCAGTGACAGGCTGGCGGCAGTGACGATGACGGAGAGCGTGTCGGTAACGCCGGTATGCAGTTGGAGTTGGATCGTCCCGGCCTGCCCCTTGAACTTGTCGGGCAGGGGATAGCCGTCGAGCCGGACCTTTCCCGCCAGCGCCAGGTTGCCGCCGGTTTTGTAGGTGAGTTGGCTCCCCCAGGCGTCATCGCCACGGCCGGATCGGTCGCGTTCCAGGGCGTCCAGCGCCTGACGCCAACGGTAGATACGCGCGGTGAATTTGGGCGTGCCGGTGATGTCAACAAGGCCGGTCACGCCGCCATTGCGGCCGATCTGATTCATGCCCCCTTATTCGATGCTCAGCGGTCCAGCATCCGGTAGACCACCTTGGCCCCCAGCGACCCCATGCCGCGCACTTCCGAACGCAGTTGCAGGTATTGCTGCCACGCGGGCCCGGTGTAGGGGTGTTCGTTCTCGTGCATCTGGAGCATGGCCGGAACGCCGGTGGCCAGGACTTGCCGCAGCCAGTCGGCGGGCAGGTTGATCGTCGTCTCCTGTGCGACGGATTGTGAAATTCCGGGCGTCCAGGTGGTGAACGGGGCGAACCACGCCAGATTGAGGGTGTAATCCGCGTCCGGCGTCGGCCACACCTGCCCCGCCGTCCAGCTTGAGAAGCCGATGGTCGTCGGCCGGCCGCTGGCGTCGGAACAGTTGCGTCGGTAGCGAACGGTCTGAATGTCTTGGATGGACAGGGCGGGATAGTCGCCGATCCACGCGCGGGACAGGCGGGTGGGTCGGAAGTTGTCGATGTCCGACAAGTCCACATCCGCCGAACCCTCGGCCAGCGCGACCGTCGCCGTGGCCGGGATGCAGCGGGTGATGCGCACGAAGTCCTCGCCCACGGTCAGGATGGCGCGGTCAATGTCGGCCACAGAATAGACGGAGGAGTCCCCGGCATTCTGGGCGAATTGTCGAACGTAGGTACGCGCCTCGTCCACCGTCATCAGGTCGCCGGAATCAGCGGCCGGTGCGCTGGCGTCGGACATGATAAATGTATTACCCATATTTTAATCCTTCACGGCAATGAACTGCTGACCGGAAATCGCCTGTTTTCCGTCTTTTTGCGCCCAAAGATAATATGTGTTCCCGCCATCCAGCAGGAATTTCACCTTGCCGTTGGAATCGCTCTGGAGCGTGCCGGCAACGACGGTAGTGATATTGGGCGTCGAAGTGATCCACACGTCGGCGTCGGCGATAGGATATCCATCGTCCCCGAGGACTTCAATCGTCACGGAATCGGAGCCGGGCCCGCGAATATCGGCCACCTGGATGCCCTCGACGCTCTGCCTGGCCGCGTTGGCGGCCTCGACGGCCTCGCTGATCCTGGCGTCGGCGTTAGTGGCGATCGTGGTGAGTTTTGTCCGGTCCTCGTCCCCGAAACCGCCGTTAAGCGACACATCCTCCGGCGTGGCAAATCCCGAGGCCGTCGCCCAATGGCTGTCGCCATAAGCTTGCAAGGCCGAGAGGTCGGCGGGCGTGCTGAACCCGGTCGCCGTGGCCCAATGGGTATCTCCGTAGCTTTGGAGGCTGGTGATGCTCGCCCCCGTCGCCAGCCCGCTTACGTCGGCGGTCAGCCATGCCGTGTCGCCGTGGGCCTGCAAGGCGGTCAGCGCCGCGCCGGTGGCCAGTCCGGACACATCGGCCTTGAAGGTGTCTGCGTTGGCGGTGTTGGCCAGTGTGCCGGGAACGTCGAGCTTGTCGAGATATCCGGCGCGCAGGTCGGTCAGGCGGG
>JBIQLO010000162.1:0-9355 GCA_044464175.1 Planctomycetaceae bacterium
ACCCATGGCGGTCGTGAGGGCGTTGGGGGCCAGGATGACATCGGAATCGACCAGCAGCAGCCAGGGGCTCCGGGCGATTTGGGCGGCGTGGCGCAGGGCGTTGCACTTGCCGGTCCACCCCTGAGGCAGATCGCCCTGCTGAAGATGGAGGACCTTGAGCCGGGGGTCGGCGGCGGCGAGTTGGTCCATCACCTGCCCGGTGGCGTCCGTGCTGCGGTCGTTGACGGCGATGACTTCAACGTCGGGGTAATCCTGCGCCAGGGCCGAGCGCAGGCAGTCGGCGATGCGCTGCTGTTCATCCTTGGCCGGAATGAGGATGGAGACGCGCGGGGCGGGGGCTTTGAGGGCGCGGCGGCGTTTTGGGGCGAGCTGGGCCATGCGTTGCATGCCCATGACCGAAGCCAGCGCAATCAGGGCCCAGGCGCCCGGTCCCAGCAGCACATAAAACCCCAGCACAACCAATTCAATCCAGCTCGGCATGAATGAGGGGGCATCATCGGGCGGGGGTGGGGATTTTGCAACTGAGGAAAGTAAGGCGGGGTGTCGCTCCAATTCCGTGATCATTGCATTTTGGAGGGAATTTCAGCCAAAAACAGGGTCTGAGGCACGGGGGCGTTTGAGGCAGAGGGAGAGGGGCCCTTGGGGATCGGCGGGGGAGGAAGGGGTGGAAAACTGCGGAAATTTCGTGATTTTTGGAAGGTTCCTCTTGAAAAGGCCTGATTTTATTGTACTTTTTGGACCACGCGAGCAGGGAGTTTGGCCAGGCTTGCGGGAAGGGGCGCCGCCCAGGGGCGCGGCGACCGGAGGCCGGACGAACAGGTCGTTTGCCTCCACCAAGGCTCCAAATCCAGACGAAGGAGAATGTTCATGGCCAAGTCAGCAACCGCCGGCAAGACGATGACCAAATCGGAAGTCGCCGCCACGCTGGCCGACAAAGTGGGGATCACCAAGAAGCAGGCGACGCAGTTCCTGCAGGCCCAGGCCGAGCTGGCCTACAAGCAGGCGAAGAACAGCTTCGTGCTGCCGGGGATCGGGAAGCTGGTCCTGTCGGAGCGCGGGCCGCGTGAGATGGTCATGCGTTTTGGCCCGAAGGCGGGACAGACGGTGAAGGTGCCCAAGAAGAAGGTGCTGAAGTTCCGGGTCGCCAAGGCGGCCAAGGATGCGATCCTGGGCAGCAAGAAGTAAGTTGCGCCACGTGAGCAGAGGCTTTGCAGCCGCGGGTTTCCCGCGGCTTTTTTTATTAGCGGAATTGCGGCGAAAAATAAGCGGAGCCGCGAGTCGCCGATGGGCGGCTTGCGGCTCCGCGGGTTTTACTCCAGATGCCGGGCGAGGCTCAGCCGGCGGTGGTGACGTAGGGGAGCAGGGCCATGAACCGGGCCTGCTTGATCGCCCGGGCGAGCATGCGCTGCTCCATGGCGTCAGCGCTGGTGCGCCGGCGGGAGAGGATCTTGCCGTTGGGGCTGATCATCTTTTTGAGCGATTCGGTGTCCTTGTAATCAATGTAGACGGTTCCCGAAGCACTGGTTCGGGTCACCTTGATCTTCGGACGACTGAACGTCTGAAACTTTTCCTGTTTTTCGCGGCGTTCGCGGCCGCCTCGCGGTGGGGGCATAATGGTACTCCGTAAATTTAAGGCCGGGCATTGTACCCATTATGGAGGAGAGAGCAAGGGGATGGTGAGGTTGGGGGATCGAAGTTGATGGGTCGGGAAGGAGCGGGGTTGGGGTGTCGGAAATTTTTATTGACATGGAGGAAAAAGAGTTTAAACTATCACGTGTTAGTCAATTCAGTTGGGAGTTCATCCAGTGAGCGGCACGTTTTCCACCCAATCCGATGTGGCGCGGCTGTCGAAGGTATCGCGTTCGACGGTGGCGGCGATTTTACGGTCGCATCCGCGCAACAATTCCTTCTCGCCGGAGACGCGGCAGCGGGTGATGGAGGCGGCCAGACGGCTGAATTACCGCCCCAACTCAGCCGCCCGGTCGCTGCGGAGCGGGCGCACGCACGCGGTGGCGCTGACGGTTCCGAATTTCAGCGCGGTACGGGGGCCGATCCAGATCGCCAACTTGCAGGGGATCGGGGAGCAGGCACAGAAGCTCGGGTATGCCTTGACGCTCAGCGGGTATGAGGAGCGGTCGGACCTGCGGAGCACGTTCCGGAAGCTGCTGCGGGAGGGGCGGTTTGACGGGGTGCTGTTCTATGGGGATCAGCAAAGCGACATGGACGATGAGCGGGAGCGGATTTTCTCCGGGCTGGAGATCCCGTTCGTGGTGCTGGAGAAGACGACGCCGGGATCGTGCTGCATCAATTTCGACAACCTCCATGGGGCCGGGGAGGCGACCGGCCACCTGATCCGGCTGGGGCGGCGGCGGATTGGGTTCATCGGACATGACCAGCGGGGGATTCCGTATCGCCAGCGGTATGAGGGGTATCAGGCGGCCTGCCGGGCGGCGGGGGTGGAGATCGATCCGGCGTTGAGCGAGCCGCTACGGCCGGGTGGGTTCGCCGAGGCGGGTCGGAGGGGGGTGCGGCGACTGATCGAGCAGGGAATTGATTTTGATGCCCTGGTGTGCGTGTGTGATGAGACGGCGATGGCGGTGATGCAGACGCTGGCCGAACATGGCCGGCGTGTGCCGGAGACGGTGGCGGTGGTGGGGTATGACGACCATCCGTTGGCGGCACTGGCGACGCCGGCGCTGACGACGGTGCGGCAGGATGGGATCGAGATGGGACGGCGGGCGATGGAGATGCTGCACCGGCAGATCGAAACGGGGAATCGGACGCCGGTGCATGAGGTGATTCGGCCGGCGCTGGTGGTGCGGCGATCGTGCGGGGCGGCGGGGAGCACTTTTTAGAGGGTCGGACCATGCGGAATTCAAACAGGCTGACGGCGCGGCCCGGAGGCGGGCGAGGGTTTACGCTGGTGGAACTGCTGGTGGTCATCGGGATCATAGCGATCCTGATCGCGATGTTGATGCCGGCGCTGAACAAAGCGCGGCAGGCGGCCAACGTCACGGTCTGCCAGAATAACCTGCGGCAGGTGGGACTGGCGGTCTTCATGTACGCCCAGAGCAACCATGGCTGGCTGGTGCCGCAGGAGTTTTATTACTCGGTGGTCTGCTTCGGGGCCTATCCGGACAAGGAACTCTACCTGGGACAGGGGGCGCTGATCTGGCAGCACTATCTCAAGACCGCCAAGGTGCTGTTGTGCCCGGAGGATCGGGCGCGGGGGTGGGAGGGGCTCAAGAACATCACGGACCAGACGATCTTCGACAGCGGCAGCGCGGTCTTTTCCAGCTACACCATGCAGCCGACCTCCTGGAACATCAACAAGGCGACCACGCCCTATTCGGTCTACCCGCCGCGTCCGCCGGCGGTGACCCGGCTGGGGCGAAAGCCGGATGACGCCTCGCGCCAGGCGCCGTACGCCTACATGTGCGACTACTTTGACATGCGCTACGGCACGTGGAATGTGCCGCGGGTGCGGTCGCACAGGAACGGGTACAACTGCCTGTACACCGACGGGCATGTAAAATTCGTCAGCGACGGGGGGAAGGACCCGGACGTCATGCAGGGGTGCGATGGGCTGGGGCGGCCCAACGGGGCCGGGAGCATGACGTACGCGCCTTGGATTTACCTGGAGACGCACTAGGCACAGGAAGCGGGGGTTATTAGGCCGGGCAGCGTTGTGCGCTTGAGGAGTGACATGCAACAGAGGTTTCCATGGATGGTTCCGCTGCTGGTTTTGGGTTTGGCCGGTGTGGCGGCAGCGCAGGGGGCGGCGACCTTTGCGGAGAACTTCGACGGGCCGGCCATGCTTGAGCAGCGCGGCTGGGTTCTTCATGCCAAGCCGGATCAGAGCTTGTGGCAGATCAAAGGGGGCGCGCTGGAGATGACCGGCTACTACAAGCCGTACAACGGCGGGTTCATTTCGCATCCCCTGCCCGACTTGCCGAGCGGGGAACTGACGTTGGATGTGAATCTCTCGACGATGGCCGGGTATGACTATTACAGCCTGCAGGTGAACCTTGGAAATTTGGCGACCAGCTTCCGCCGATATGGGTCGACGCAATACTGGGACCGGTATTACAACAAGGATACGCAGCGCATCGTGGCGCATGTGCCGCAGGGGCAGTGGCTGCATCTCAAAATCCGGTACGACAACGCCCGGCAGATCGTGGAGTATTACTGCGGGGATCTGGAGAATCCGGTGCGCATCGACAGCGGCGTGACCGTGGGGCCGGGGTTCAAGCGGGATCACCTGGAGCTGGTGCTGGGCAATTACGGGCTGGCGCACGGGATGCAGGTCAACCAGATTGACCACATCCGCTTTGGCCCGCTGGCCGAGGAGCACAGCACGGGAGAGGCATCGGGGCTGCAAGTATATCGGGGGGTGTCGTTCCAGCGGCTGCGGGTGGATGCCATCGCGGCGGCGCTGGGGGTGGAGCCGGTGAGCCGGTATGACCTGCTGGTGAATCTATCGATTTCTCCGCCGAATCACTTTTCGCTGGAGCGGCTGCCGAGCATCCTGTCGCCGGCGCGGCCGGCGATGATTGTGCTGGCTGACATGCCGGTGGGGCCGGATGAGGCGTTTCCGCCATACCTGCGGCAGAAGATTCTGGCGGACGTGAAGGCGGGGAGCGATCTGGTGATCCTCGGGGGGCTGTTCACGCTGAACAAAGGGCGGTTCATCGGCAGCGGGCTGGAGGAACTGTTGCCGGTGACGCTGGGAGGGCCTTGGGAGATGGAGCGGTTTGACCCACCGGCGGCGGTGCAGTCCCAGCGGTCGGGGCTGAGAAAGATGTTGGAGGTGGGGCATCCGGCGGTGGCGTACAACGCGCCGGTGACGCCGAAGGCGGGGGCGGAGGTGCTGGCACAGGTGGGCGGGCGGCCGGTGCTGGTGCGGGGGCGGTATGGGAAGGGAACTGTGACCGTCTGGTGCGCGCCGGCCGCCGGAGAATCGATGGCTGATCATCCCTTGTTTTTTGACTGGAAGGATTGGCCGGCCTTTATTGCCGAGGCTGTCGTCAAATCGCCCCTCTCCCAAGACCAAAGCGGTCCTTCCACACGGGAAAGGCCCTCGCCCTAACCCTCTCCCGGCGTACCGGGAGAGGGGACAAGACTCGGGAAATCACCATGAAAGCATACGCCTTTTTGTTCCTATTTCTGCCAATGCTCGCCCTGCACGCCAAAGCCGAGGTGCGGGTGACGCAGGATGAAAAAAGCCTAGAGGTGCGCACGCCGCTGTATACGCTCGTGCTGGACAAGGCGCGGGGGTATGTGCCGCAGTCGCTGCGGGACAACCGCTCGGGGGGGCAGACCCTGTTCAGCCATGGGGGGCTGGATGTGGTGGAGGGGGGGCAGAATCCGAAGTTCATTCCCAGGAGCTGGTTTGCCGTGCCGCGGCGCTATGCGCAGGCCGAGGCGCAGGTGAGTTGCACGGTGGGCGATGCGACGTCGGCGGGCGCGGAGGTTGTGCTGGAATGGAGCACGGGGGTGGGGAAGGTGCGGCAGACGCTGAAGTTTGCGGACGATTCCCGGCAGATCAACGTGGAGTGCCGGGTGGATTACGTCAAGCCGGTGATCCATGCGGGGTTTTTTCTGGAGTCGCAGAGTTTCAGTTCCGAAAAATCGGAGGGGGTGTTTTATCCCGGTGAACAGCGGGCGGTGGGGATCGGGCGGCGGGGGTTTTGCCTGCCGTCGCCGGGGGGCAAGTTCGCCTGGAACCCGCTGCGGCGGGCGGGGTTCGGGCTGGGGACGCGGGATGGGGAAGGAACCGCGTACATTCAGTTTCTGATGTATGGGAGGAAAGAGGGGTATTCCAACGACATGACCCGGCTGTCGGTCTATTCGCGCGACCATCAGCAGGAGGCGGCGAGGAGCGGGCGGATTCAGTTTAATCTGACGCTGCTGGCGGGGGGGACGCCCGCGGCGGCGCAAGCGTGGCTGGAGACGCTCCTTCCGCCGACGGACAAGCCCCTGGTGATTGAGAAGGTGTGGCCGAACAAGGTGGTCTATCGGCCCGAAGAGGAGGCGACGGCGGCGGTGACGCTGCGCAACCCGAGCGATGCCGTTCGGACGGGGCAACTGATCTGTGAGGCGGTGACGGGGCTGGATGAGGTGCGGCGGCTGGATGAGCGGGAAGTGACGCTGAAGCCACACCAGCGACTGACGCTGGAGATTCCGTGGAATACGGGGCAGCGGCAGTGGGGGATGGCGTTTCGGGCGCGGCTGCTGGTGGAGGGAAAAGAGGTGGATGAAGCGCAGGAGTACGCGGGGGTGACGGATTTTGCGCCCAGCGTCTCGCAGGTGGGGATTTTGAATCCGGGGGACAGCCGGGAGGTGGGGTCGGAGGCGGGTCGGGCGGAGATGTTCCGGGAGAACTATTACGGGATCATCGAGTATTACTGCTGGATGCCGGATGAGATTCTGGGGCTGGCGCCCAAGGGCGAGCAGTGGCATCCGCACACCGAATCGCAGGGGGCGTATGAGGTGACGCTGGGAAAGGCGTTTGTTCAGACGTTGGTGCGGGAGTTGAAAACGCGGGGGATCGCAACCTATTCGATGTTGTCGGATTTTCTGAGCTTGCCGAACATTCTGCGGCACCCGGAATTGGCGCAGTACACGAGCGACGGTCAGCCGTATCTCTATAACGGGCGGATTTACGACCAGAAGCGCCGGTATGCCGTGGGGCCGGCGAACTTCTTCAATGCCGATCGGGTGCGGCAGTGGGCGGAGGAGACGGGAGACTCGATTGACATGTTTGGGTGGGGCGGGTGCCGATGGGACTGTTCGTTTCTGCCGACGGCGATGTCGGACCCGCTGCATCTGCAGGCGGAGCGGCCGGAGGAGGACAAGACCTGGCATGACCCCAGCGGCAAGGCGTCGACCGCGCTGTATCCCGACCCGGACCGCACGGGGGCCCGGTTGCTGCGCCTGTGGCGGCAGACGGTGAGCCGGCGGCATCCTGATTTCATCTATGGGGCGAACCTGCGTTCGTCGGAGGAGATGGTCAAGGCATTTCCGATGTACTTCAAGGAGGCGACGAGCCATTCGCTGATCCTGATGGAGTACCTGCTCAATTCTTCCAAGCCGCCGAATCACACGTGGCAGGCTTGGGCGAAGAACCTGACGGATGCGGCGCAGCGGGTGCGGGCCAACGGGGGGCAGCCGTCGGTGGGGACGATGCGCGGGTATCTGCCCGGGGGCGTGTCGCTGGCGATGAGCCAGTATCTGATCTTCGCCTCGGGGGTGCACTGGGGGGCGGATGCGGGGCCGCGCTATTCGCTGGATGACAGTTGGAAGCGGTTTGCCTTTGCGCTGCGGTATGCGGAGTACTATTACGATCCGGCGTTCAAGCTGATGGATGAAGCGGAAAAGAATGTGACGGTGGAGGGGAATGCGCGGGTCTTCTGGAAGCAGTTTGTCTATGAGCGTCCCCGGCCGGGGGGGCGGGATGTGGTGGTGCATCTGCTGAACCTGCCGAAGGAGGATTTCATCATCATGCATCACAGCCGGCCGGCGGTTCAGCATGACATCGGGGTGCGGTTGAAGCTGCAATCGGGGGAGCGGGTGGCGCGGGCGGCGGTGCTGCTGCCGGAGCCCCGGCCCCATGCGGAGGCGCTGTCGGTGAAAGGGGGAGGGGCGGTGGTTCCGGAATTGCGGACGGCGGCGATCGTGGTGCTGGAGGTGCGGCGATGAGGGGTCAGCGGGCGGCCTGGGCGGCGGTTTTGGCGTAGTGGGCGCGGAACTTTTTGGCCCAGTCGATGCGCTGGCGGGCGGTCCATTCGCTGGCGTTGGGGGCGTTGCGGTGCTGCTTGCGCTCTTTCTGGAGGTTTCGCACATCGGCGCGGGTGATGGGGAGGTCGGCCAGTTCGGCGATCAGGTCGCGGCGGCGCTGGGGGTCCTGGACGGCGAGGATCGCGGCGTAGGCCTGCTTGAGGGAGTCGCGGCTGTCGATCCAGGCGGCGGCCCAGAGGGGGCGGATGTCGGAGAAGAGGACCATCCATTGGCCGCGCTGGTTGAAGCCGCCGGAGGCGGTGAAGGGGTTGAAATCGTCGGCCCAGCCCTGCTGGTTCTGGTAGACATCGCGGCGGATGGGGGAGCGGCGGAGGCTGCGCTGGAGGGGGCCGCCGGGGGCGCCGGGCTTGAGAATCCAGAGGCGCTGGCCCTCGGGGGAGAGGAGGAACTCGATGAAGTGGGTGGCGAGGGTGAGGCGGCGGCCGCGCACGCCGTAGAGGATGGCGATGGGGTCGGGGGTGATGGCGGTGGCGGCGTGGGGGGCGACGTAGCGGACGCGGTCGCGTCCCATGACCTCTTCGTAGGTGTTGGCGTAGAAGTCGATGGCGACGCCGGCGGCGGCGTCGCCGTTGGCGACATCCATGGGGGGCATGGTGGCCGAGTCGGTGAAGTAGCGGGCATTGGCGGCCATGAGCAGGAGGGTGCCCATGCCGGTGTGCCAGCCGCGGTCGATGGCGTTCTGGTAGTCGGGGCGCTGCTGGAGTTTGGCGGGGGGGAGGTCTTTGAGTTGGGGATGGTGGGTCAGGAAGGCCGTCTCGGCGTCGGCCATGGCGCGTTGGAGGACCATCATGTAGGCGACGGCGACCGATCCGCTGTGGGTGGGGTCGGCCAGGGCGACCCAGCCGGCCAGGCGGGGATTGGCCAGGTCGCTCCAGGTGCCCGGGGGCGGGAGGTTGAGGACCTGGTACATGGTGGGGTTGTAGACGATGCCGAAGCTGGAGAGGCAGATGCCGACCCATTTGGGGGGGAGGAGTTCGCCGGAGGCGCTGGCGGTCTGGTCGTAGAGTTTGATGCCGCCGAGGGTTTTCTGGGGGAAGGCGGCGGTGAGGATGTCGGGGGGGAGGGGGATGGGTTGAAGGACGCCCAGGGGTTTGAGTTCGTTGTTGAACATGAAGTCGCCGCCGCCCCAGACCAGATCGATGTCCACGCCCTTGACCTGATCGGGCGGAGGGAGGGCGCCGCCCGGTTTGCGCTGGCCGTCGTAGAGGGTCTGGACCAGTCGGATGATGTCGTTGGCTCCGCCGGGGGTGCGGTAGTCGATGGTGACGGAGGCGCCGTAGTGGCGGCGGTGCCACTGGTCGAAGGCCTGGGCGAATTCGCGGCGGATGTCCTGGTTGTGTGGGGTGACGATGACGAGGCGGTCGGCGCCGCTGTCGGCCGGGAGGGCGACTTCGGGGGCGCGGATGACCGCGCGCAGGGCGAAGGGGAGGGCCAGGACCAGGGCGAAGAGGATGACGAAGAGGTAGCGGCGCATTGGGGGGTTATTCTATGCGAGGGGGGTGGGTTGGCCCAAGGGGGGCGGGATTCGGGTTTCGGGAGACGGCGGGTGGGTTCG
>JBIQLO010000163.1:0-9284 GCA_044464175.1 Planctomycetaceae bacterium
GAACCCAAACGAACCAAACCCAAATCCCCTCTGGCGCTCCAGAATCCACGATTTCTCCCCCGAACCCAACACCCGCTATTTCCCAACGAACCCAACCCACCCCCCGAATCCCGCCCGTCCGATAATGCCCAAATCCCAGGCGTATTCCGCCCCATCGGCAAATTCTGCGCATCTGGCTTAAAGGATCGACCCGCCCAGACGATATAGAAGATGTCGGCCGCATGAGTATGGCGGCCAGGGGGCTTTCCGGCGGCTGGAGACCGCCCACAGGAGAAAATGATGACCGCGACCAAGGCCAAAGACGTCCTGACCACCGGAGAGGTGGCCAAAATCTGCAACGTCGCCCCGCGAACCGTCAGCAAGTGGTTCGATTCGGGCGCCCTCACCGGCTACCGCATCCCCGGCAGCAAGGACCGCCGCATCCCCCTCAACCAGTTGATCCGCTTCATGAAGCAGCACAACATGCCCCTCAACGGCCTGATGAGCGGCTGCACCCGCGTCATGATCGTCGATTCCGAGCCCGAAATCGTCGAGGTCCTGGAAAAAGTCCTCGAGGATGAGGCCAAATACGAGGTCGAAATCGCCCGCAGCGGTTTTGCCGCCGGCGTCATCGCCGAACGCTTCCGCCCCCACGTCATCCTCCTGGACATGCACCTGAGCGACATCGACGGACGCGAGGTCGAGCGCCAGGTCAAGGCCAACCCCGACCTGCAGCTGACCAAGGTCATTGCCATGAGCGGCAAAATGGCCGATTCGGAGCTCAAAGGCCTTCTGTCCACGGGCTTCGACGGCTGCCTCCGCAAACCCTTCAACATGCGCCAGGTCATCGAGGCCGTCGAAGACGCCATGGCGGTCGTGTATTGAGGGCGCCGGATCCCGGGGAGTGCTGGGCGCTGAGTGCGGAGCGACATCTCGTTCAGCGCCCGGCGCCCGGCACTTTGCACCCGGCCCTTCGCCTCGTATGATCGCCCTCCATGCCGGTGGCGATGATTGAGCAATTGGGACGCGGGGTCAACGACAGCCTCGAAATGTTCGGGGACTTCTGGCGGTTCCTGGGACGCACCTTCCTCTGGCTCTTCTGGAGCCTGCCCCGCTGGAAGCGCTGGAAGCTGCTCCCGCCCCAGATGTACGAGGTCGGCGTCCGATCCGTCCCCGTCATCGCCATCACCGGCGCCTTCATCGGCATGGTCCTGGCCGTCGAAACCTACACCCAGTTCAAGACCATCGGCCTGCAAAACCGCCTCGGCGGCGTCATCAACCTCTCAGTCGTCAAGCAGATCGGCCCCGTCTTGGCCGCCGTCATGCTCGCCGGCCGCGTCGGCGGCGCCCTGACGGCCGAGCTGGGCACCATGAACGTCACCGAGCAGCTCGACGCCATGCGCGTCATGGGGGCTGACCCGATTCAATACCTGGTCGTCCCCCGCTTCGTCGCCTGCGTCCTGCTCACCCCCATCCTCACCATCTACAGCGACCTGCTGGGCATCGGCGGCGGCTGGCTCGTCGCCGTCCACTCCCTGGGCGTCCCCAACGGCCCCTATTGGTTCTACTCCGCCCAGGGGATCGGCACCTACCAGGTCATGGAAGGGATCATCAAGAGCATCTTCTTCGGCGGCGCGATCGGGGCCGTCAGCTGCTACAAAGGCTTCAACTGCGGCAGCGGCGCCAGCGGCGTCGGCCGCGCCTGCACCGAAAGCTTCGTCATCAGCTTCATCGCCATCATCGTCCTGAACTTCTTCTTTGCCGAACTGCTCAAGGACTGGTACGTGGCGCTCTATGGCATCAAGGGGATATTTGGATGATCGTGGTCCGTGATCCGAACTCAAACAGCGGACCACGGACCACGGACCACGGATGTCGCTCATCGAACTGAAAAACCTCCACAAGCGCTTCGGCCGCCTGGTCGTGCTGGACGGGGTCACCCTCTCCATCCCCGCCGGCCAGAGCCTGGTCGTCATCGGCGCCAGCGGCACCGGCAAGAGCGTGCTCCTCAAGCACATCGTCGGCCTCCTCACCCCCGACATCGGTGAGGTCTGGTTCGACGGCCACCGCATCGACCTGCTGCCCGAGCGCAAACTCATGTCCGTGCGAACGCGCTTCGGCTTCCTCTTCCAGATGGGTGCCCTGTTCGACTCCCTCAGCGTCGCCGACAACATCGCCTTTCCCCTGGTCCAGCACACGCACAAAACCAGGGAGGAGATCGCCGCCATCGTCTCGCGCAACCTGGCCCGCGTGGGGCTCAAGGGGATCGAGCGGAAGATGCCCGCCGAGCTCTCCGGCGGCCAGAGAAAGCGCGTCGGCCTGGCCCGCGCCATCGCCCTGGAACCGGAGGTCATCCTATACGATGAGCCGACCACCGGCCTGGACCCGATCCGGTCGGATGTCATCAACCAGCTGATCATCAAGCTCAAACGCGAGCTGAACGTGACCTCCATCGTCGTCACCCACGACATGCAAAGCGCCTTCAAGATCGCCGACCGCATCGTCATGCTCTACGAGGGCAAAATCGTCATCGACGGGCCACCGGAGGCGATCCGCAACAGCGACAACCCGGTCGTGCGCCGATTCGTGCTGGGCGAGGCGTCGGAGGAGGAACTGGCGAACCTGGCGTGAGTAGAGTAGGGTCCGCACCGCGGACCTTCCATGAACTTCGGTCCGCGAGACGGACCCGACAACTATGGCATCGTATCGTAAAAACATCATGGTGGGGATCACGGTCCTGGGCGGGCTGATCATTCTGGGATGGATGATCCTCCAGTTCGGCGCGGCCCCGGCCGCCCTTTTTGCCAAGCCGCGCATGCCCGTGCGCTTCGTCGCGCAGCAGGCCAACGGCATCGACGAAGGCTCCGTCGTCCTCTACCGCGGCGTCAGCGTCGGCTCCGTCACCTCCGTGCGCCGGGCGCCCGACGAGGTCCATATCTGGATCGACGCCCAGGTGGACCGCGACCCGCCCCTGCCCGGCAACGTCACCGGCGAAATCCGCTCCGTCGGCCTGGTCGGCGGCGGGGCGGCCATTGACCTGGTGGTGAACGGCCCCTCCCCTCAGGGGCATCTGGAGCCCAACCAGCAACTGACCGCCCGCTTCGTCGGGCTCGACCTCCTGCCGCCGGAATTCGCCGAACTGGCGAACGAGGTGAGCAAAACGGCCAAGCAACTCCGCGAGTCCAACGTGATCGCGGACTTGGACAAGACCATCAACACCACGCGCCTGCAGGTGGAAAAGGCCGGAAAACTCTTTGACGATCTCCAGTCCCTGGTCGGCGATCCCAAGCTGCGCTCCGACCTCCACCAGTCGCTGGACAATATCCGCCAGACCACCGAATCGGCCAACCGCCTCAGCCACAAGCTGGAAACCGTGGCCGATCAGGCCTCCGACACGGTGAAGTCGGCCAACGCCACCGTCCAGGCCACCCACCAGCACATCGACGATCTGGCCAAACAGATGACCGGACGGTTGGAGCAGGCCTCCAAAATCCTGGAGAACTTCCAGTCCATCTCCGCCAAGATCGACCGCGGCCAGGGCACGGCCGGGCTGCTGGTCAACGACCCCAAGCTCTACTCGGCCCTGGTCGACACAGTCCGCAACCTCAACCTCACCGTCCGCGACCTCCAGCGCATCGCCGAGCAGTGGGAACATGAAGGCGTGACGCTGAAGCTGGGGAAGTGAGGGGGAAAGACGAAGGAGAGGTGCCCTCTCTTCATCACTGTGTCGCCATGTCGCCTTGCCACTTCTGAAACCGCCGGACCATCTCCCCGGACACCGAGGGTCGGATGTCCCCCAGGGCGTCGGTCAGTATGGCCGGGGTGATTTCAGCATCCGTCGATCCGCCCACTGCCCGTAGAAACGGGATGACCGCCGCCCGGTCGCACAGGTGCTTGATGTCCGCCCCGCTGTACCCTTCGAGTCGCCGGGCCAGTTCGTCCAGATCCAGGTCGTCGCTCAGCGGCCGGTTCTTCAAATAAAGGTCCAGCATCGCCCGCCGCGCCGGCAAATCCGGCAGGGGAATATAGATTTTTTCATCAAACCGCCCGGGACGCAGCACGGCCGGATCGAGCTGCCAGGGCACATTGGTCGCCCCCATGAACAGAATCGGCCGGTTCCCTTTGTCGAACCCCTCCATCTCCTGCAGAATCTGCGGCACCAGCCGCTGCATCACGCTGGACCCCTCATCCCGCCGGGCCGGAATCAGCGCCTCGATCTCGTCAATGAAGATGATCGACCGTGCCTCGTTGCGCGCCGCCCCAAAGAGCTTCTGGATGTTCTGCTCCGCCTCCCCCACCCATTTGCTCAGGATGTCGGCCGGCGAAATCCGGAAAAACGCCGCGTCGATCTCCCCCGCCGTCGCCCGCGCCAGCATCGTCTTGCCCGTCCCCGGCGGCCCAAAAAGCAGCACGCCCCCGCCCCCCTGAATGCCGAACTTCTGCGCCAGCTCCGGATGGGCGAAGGGATAGAGCATCTTCAGCCGGATCTCCTCCTTCACCTCCTCCAGCCCCGCCACATCCTCAAAGCGCAGCCCCGGCTTCTCCCGCACCATCCATTGCCCGCCCGAAGCCGGGCTGGACTCCGACGATTCGGCCGCCGCCGCCGGACCGGTGGGGCGGTGGCGGTTCTCCCCCTTGGCCTTCTCACAGTCCCGCGCCAATTCCAGCAGGCGCTGGGCCATCTCCCGCCGCCCCTGCTGAAGCTGCGCGGAGGCCGCCTGCTTGCTTAACTGCGCCATCGCCCGGGCCGCTTCCAGCAGGTAAATCCGCGCTGAATCCCACTGCCCCGCCCGTCGCGCATCCAGCCCGCGCTGCTTATACCGCTCAAAGGTGTCCCAGGGCGTCGTCGGCATGAGGGCATGGTAAATGGAAAAGGAAAAATGGAAAACGGACCGCCTCTGTAGGCGGGGTCGTTGACCCCGCTGCGGCCCCAACGAGGCCGCCTACAGGCCTGCCTAGCTCCCCATAATTTTGAACAGCCCCCGCAATCCCAGCACCAGCAGGATCACCGCCCCCACAAAGCAGGCCCCGGCCAGGGTGTAAAGCAGGATCACCTGAAACTGGAACTGCATCGTCGGGGCGAACGTGGGGCTGAACAGGTTGGATCGGTAGACGGTCAGGTCCAGCACGCCGATCAGGAAGCATCCCCCCAGGAAGATCAGCGCCAGCCCCGCAAAAAGAACCGCCGATGCGGCCCAGACCCGGGCACGGTTCGGGGTCGAGGTGGCATAGGGAATGGGATCGGATTGATTCACGCCAGCTCCAGCGGAAAATTCAGCAGATTCTTAACCCCGTCCTTCGTCACCAGGTAGTTGTTTTCCAGCCGGATGCCCGTCCCCAGTTCCGGTCCGTACAGCCCCGGCTCGGCCGCGAAGACCTCCCCTTCGATCAGCGTGTCATCCCACTTGGGATTCAGGTGCGGAAATTCGTGCGGATTCAGCCCGATGCCGTGCCCCAGGTGGTGCGTCAGCCCGCGCCCCATGACCGCCTTGAGATGGGCATCCACCGCATCGAAGAGGTCCCGGCACTTGACGCCCGGCTTTGCCATCTTTTCCACCACCCCCAGCGCCCCGGCAATCGCCTGCTGCGCCTTGAGCTGCTCATCCGTCGGCTTGCGGTTGACGGCGAAAGCCCGGCAGTTGTCGGCGAAATATCCCCGGTAGGCCGGCCCCAGGTCCAGAATGTAAATCTCCCCATCCTGCGCCAGCCGTCCGTTGCGCGGCGCCCCGCCGCCGCCCCCGCAGGTATAGTCGTTGCCCAGGCGGGCGCTCATCGGCTCCCCCGCCTCGTTGACGGCCGCCGCGTGCAGCTCATTGTAGACGCGCAGCTCGGGAATCCCCGGCTCGATGATCTCCTTGGCCCGGGCATACATCTTCTCCGAGCAGCGGATCGCCTTCTGGATCAACTCCAGTTCATCCGGGTCCTTGGGTCGCCGCATCTGCCAGATCGGCCCTTCCAGGCTCTGACGCTGCCCGTCGAAGCGCAGGGCGATCTGCGCGGTGACCGGCGAGATGTCCACCCCCACGCACTTGATGTTGCGCCCGCGCAATTCCGCCAACATCTTCGTCGCCACCTCCGCCGGCTGGTCCAGCCGAAGCGTGGAGAACCGGTTGGCCTCGTACGGCTCCACCCGATCGGCCGCCGCCTCCTGCGGCTTGTTGGCCGTCCAGGCGATCGTCTCCCCCGAGGCAAACAGCACAAATCCCGACTGATGCAGAAAATGGGCCAGATGCCCCGTGAAATAATAGACCTGCGACGGATTGCCGATGACGGCCGCCTCCAGCTTCATCTCGGCCAGCACCTTGGCCAGTCGCTTCTGACGTTCACGGCAAAGTTCAGGTTTGAGCATGGGCCTAATTTACCGCGGACCGCCACAGGGGGGAAGGCGGGTTTGGAAAGACAGTAGGGTGGGCACCGCCCACCACCTCCGCGAGATAGCCGCTCATCTTTTCTAAACGTGGGCAATATCCCACTGAGGGGGGTACGCTACCGCAATGCCGGAATATCGCCGCACCTATGGCCCGGGAGGCACGTTCTTTCTCACATGGGTCCCGCACCAGCGCAGCCCTGTTTTCGCCAAGACCGAGAACATCGACCAATTGCGGCAAATCCTACGTGCAGTCAGGCGGGAGCGACCCTTCGAAATCATCGCGGCCGTGATCCTGCCGGATCATTTGCACTTCCTCTGGACACTGCCGGAAGGAGACAGTGACTTCTCCTGGCGCGTCGGACGCATCAAGGCCTTGTTCACCAAATCCGTAAGGCGGCCGTCGCCCACGGGTGTAGGGTGGGCACTGCCCACCTCCGCGACTGAGGTGGGCAGTGCCCACCCTACGCCGTCGCGACGGAAGCATCGGGAATCGGACATCTGGCAGCGTCGATTCTGGAAACACACGATACGCGACGAGGCCGACCTGCGGCACCACATCGATTACATCCACTACAATCCTGTCAAGCACGGGCTCGTGAATTGTCCCCACGCCTGGCCACATTCCTCGTTCCGGCATTGGGTAAACGCCGGCAGCTATGACCTCAATTGGTGCTGCGTCTGCGACGGTACAAGGATAAACACCCCATATCCCGGCGAATTGGTGCCAAGGGCAGGAGAGTAGGGTGGGCACTGCCCACCACTCCGCACAAGGGGGACAATGCCCCCCCTACACCGCCCGCCCAAACAGCGTCATCTGGCTCGCGTGGGTGATCTCAACCGCCAGAAGTTCCCCTTTGAGCGATTCATCGCCGTCAAAGACGACGATCTGGTCGCCGCGCGTCCGGCCCACCAACTGCGTGGAGGGGGCCGCCGGCGCCACCAGGGCGGCCTTGCGCTTCTCCCACCCCAGTTCCACGCTTCCCGGAGCCGGCGGGGCGTTGCGGCGGGAAACGAGCTTGGAAACCCCTTCCACCAGAACCTCCACCGTCTGCCCGACCATCTGGGCATTGTTGGCCGCGCACACCTCCCCCTGGGCGGCCAGCAGTTCGTTGTTCCGCCGGCGCTTCGCCTCCTCGGGAATATCGTCGCTGAAGCGGTTGATGGCCACCGTCCCGGGGCGGGGGGAGTATTTGAAGATAAAGGAGTTTTTGAAGCGGCATTCGCGCAGCAGATCCACCGTCTGTTGGAATTCTTCCTCGGTTTCGGTGGGAAAGCCAACGATGAAGTCCGAGGCGATGCAGATGTCCGGCATCATCTCCCGCGCGCGGGCGGCGAAATCGCGGTACTGGCCGGCCGTGTACCCGCGGTTCATGAGCTTCAAAACCCGGTCCGACCCGTGCTGCGCCGGGGCATGCAGATAACGGCAGATGCGGGCGCAGTCGCGCATCGCCGCCAGCGCCTCATCCGTGAAGTCGCGCGGAAAGCTGGTCACGAACCGCAGCCGGGGCAGGTGGGGCGTCGCCTCATGGATCTGATAGAGCAGTTCGGCGAAGGTGGTCGTCCGCCCGTCGCCATGGGCATAATTGTAATGATTGACGGTCTGCCCCAGCAGGGTGACTTCCCTGGCCCCGGCATCGGCCAGTTTCCTCACCTCGTCAATGACGTTCTGCGGCGGGCGGTGAACCTCCGGCCCGCGCGTGTGGGGGACGACGCAGTAGGCGCAGAACTTGTTGCAGCCGCGGGTGATGCGGACATACGCCTGCGTCAGGTCGTCGGCCGGGCTGATCGAGCGCGACAGATCCAGGTTTTCCAGCGTATCCTGCGCCGCCGCCAGCGTGGAGGAGCGGCGCACATTGGCCCCCATGAGGGCGGCCTGGCGCGGGCGGCGGGTCGGGTCGGCGGTCACCACCGCGTTGTGAACCAGCGCCGGCAGCTTGTCCAGCTCCGCCGGCCCGCAGAGAAGGTCCACGTGCGGGTAGCGGGCAAAGAGGTTTTTGCCATCCCGCTCGGCCATGCAGCCGATGACGCCGATGACCAGATGCGGGCGCTCCTGCTTGGCGTTGCGCAACTCCCCCAGGCGCGACCAGACTTTCTGCTCGGCATGCTCCCGCACGGAGCAGGTGTTGTAGAGAATGACGTCCGCCTGGTCGCGGTCGGCCACCGAGGCATACCCCTGGGCGTGCAGCTGCGAGAGAACCAGCTGGGAATCCAGCACGTTCATCTGGCAGCCAAATGTTTCCATGTACAGCTTCATTGTCTTTCGTTATTTTTTATTACCGGTCGTAGGTGATTGGAGTATAGGCGGAATTGCGCCATTTTTCACTTAAGGAGGCTGATATGAAACCGGGCTGCCTTCGTGGCGGATTGCTGGGGGTTCTGGCGATGGCGTTGGTGCTCGTGAGCGGCTGTTATGTGAGCCAGTATACGCTGGGGCCGGTGGAGCAGGGGGTCATGAACAAGCAATACGTGGGCGATTGGCGATTCAAGCCGGACGGGGGGGAGGCCGGAACGCTGGTGGTACGCAACATCGACGGGCGGCAGTATTACGTGGAATGGGATCAGCAGGGCAAGGATGCCGTCCGGTTGGCCGGCTTTGTGACGCGGGTGAAGAATGCCGATTTCGCGCAACTGCGGAAACTGAATGATGACGGCTCGCTGGACAACCAGTGGCTCATTGCCCGCGTGGACCTTCAGGACGGCAAGCTCCAGGTGCGGCAGTTGAACGAGGATTTCTTCAAAAATCAGACGATTCACTCCTCCGAGGACCTTCACAAGGTGATCCAGGAGAATCTCGACAACAGTCAAATGTATGAGAAGGCCGCGGGGGTGGGGGAAAGGATGAAAAAATAAGTGATTTTCCACTTGCCCGCCCCGCGGATGAATCGTACATCCCGGGCAAGGAGGTGCGTTATGTACGAAATGATGAACCATTGGA
>JBIQLO010000164.1:0-9282 GCA_044464175.1 Planctomycetaceae bacterium
AGAACGTGCTGTACGGAGACGGCCACGTCGAGTGGACCAGCAACCCCTTCGTCGGCACCCAGCGCGACAACATCTACACCGCCCGCGACACTGCCGACGGTTCCGGTGCCGCGGCTGTTGACGGCCCGGGCCAGGCGCCTGACGATGACACCGTCACGCCGATCAGCAACACCGACAGCATCCTGCTGCCGGCCAATGCCAACGGCACCCTCGTTCCGGCCCCCTAAGCTGGCGGCCTAAGGAATTGACTGCCTGACAATCTCAGGCCCGCCCCCTCCGGGGCGGGCCTTTTCATTGCGCCCCTCGCCCGCAAACTCCCGCTTTTGGCGTCATCCCCCCTCCGGCGGTACAATTCCGCAACGCACCATGAAAGAACGCATCCAAAAAGTGCTCGCCGCCGCCGGCGTCGATTCCCGCCGGCATGTCGAGGAGATGGTCCGCCAGGGCCGCATCGCCGTGAACGGGACCATCCAGCGCGACCTGCCCATCCTGATCGATCCCGCCACCGACCGTGTCGAGGTGGACGGCGCGCCGGTGCGCTTCAAGCCCCCCAAGACGGCCCCAAAGCTCTACATCCTGCTCAACAAACCCAAGGGGGTCTATTCCACCAACGTGGCCCAGGGCGTCCAGACCCGCGCCATTGACCTGCTCCCCCCCGATCTCCCCGGCCGCGTCTACCCCGTCGGACGACTGGACGCCGAGTCCAAAGGGCTGCTGCTGCTGACCAACGACGGCGACCTGACCCAGCGCCTCACCCACCCCAGCTACGGCGTCACCAAGACCTATCGCGCTGTGGTGGACGGCTTTGTCGAGCCGCAAACCCTGGTCGCCTTGGAAAAGGGGGTCTGGCTGGCCGACACCCGAACCGGCCAGGGCTTCAAGGCCGCCGCCGCCCAGGTGCACATCGTCCGCCGCTCCAAGGCCAAGAGCATCCTGGAAATCCGCCTCCGCGAGGGGCGCAACCGCCAGATTCGCCGCATGCTCGCCCAGCTGGGCCACAAGGTCCGAGACCTGACCCGCATCCAGATCGGCCCCCTCCTCCTTAAAGGCCTGGCCCCCGGTCAATCCCGCCTGCTCACCCCGCGCGAAATCAAAGCCTTGAAAGAATGGGGAACCCAAAAGAAGATCAAATCCTAGAGGCGTGCCATCCCGCGCCTCCACTTTAAGGAGTCACTCGTGCCGCGCCTCTCATCGAAATTCGCACTGATCGCCGTCCCCCTACTGCTCCTCCCGCTCCTTGCCCAGGCGGCCGATCCCCCCGCCGCCCGGCAGCAGGATGACCAGATGCGCCGGTTTCTCGAAGCCAGCCGCCGCGAACACGCCCGCCCCCTCGACTGGCAACCCGTCCGCCGGTTCGACTTCGACGATCCCAAAACCCTCGACGCCTTCAAGGTCATCAAGGGCCGGTGGGTCATCAAGGATGGCCAGTTGCAGGCCGTCGGCGGCGAGGAGGACCGGAGCATTCTCATCGCCCCCTGCCAATGGCCGGCCGTCCGCGTGGCCTTCGACGTGACGCTCAAGCCCAATGCCCAAAACCACGTCGGCGACATCGGCATCCGCCTCAGCGCCGACCCCGTCACCGGCAGCTTCTCCAAGGGCTACACCACGATCGCGGCCCAATATTTCAACCAGGCCACCGTCTGCTACCGCCTCAGCCAGCCCATCGCCCGGACCGAATGCTTCAGCGTCGAGCCCGGAAAGAAATACCACGTCGCCCTGGAGTTCAACATTGTCTCCATGTCCAAAACCCGCCGCGAGGGACACTTGCGCCTCTGGGTCGATGACAAAATCATTCTGGACGCCTGGGACCACCAGCCCGTGGACCTGGATCCGGATCGCATGATCGGCCTGAGCACCTACGGCACCGACATGATCATCGACAACCTGGTCCTCTCCGCGCCGCCGCCCGGGAAGAAACCCGCCACCGGGAAACACCCTTGACCCACCGCGAAAAAATGCTCGCGGGCTCGCTCTACGATCCGGGCGATCCTGAATTGGTGGCGATGCGCCGGCAGGCGCGCCGCCTCACCCGCCTTTACAACGCCACCACGGAAGCCGAAATCCCCCGCCGCCAGGAACTCATCCGCCAGCTCCTGGGCGCCACCGGCCGGCGCTTTGAAATTGAGCCTCCCTTCCAGGTGGACTACGGCCGCCACATCCACGTCGGCGAAGGCTTTTACGCCAACTTCGGCTGCGTCATCCTCGACTGCGCCCCGGTGCGCATCGGCAACGGCGTCCTGCTCGCCCCCGGCGTCCACATCTACACCGCCCATCACCCCCTGGACCCCTCCCTCCGCATCCGCCCCGACTTCTCCCCCGGCGAGGAACTCGCCTCCCCCGTGACCATCGGCCACCGCGTCTGGATCGGCGGCGGCACCATCCTCTGCCCCGGCGTCACCATCGGCGACAACACCGTCATCGGCGCCGGCAGCGTCGTCACCAAAGACATCCCCCCGGGCGTCCTGGCCGTCGGCAACCCCTGCCGCGTGGTGCGCACCATCGCCTGATGGGATCGCATCCCCGGCACAATAATGGAATCAGTCGCCCTCCATCAAAGCCGGAAGCACTGCCAGTCCGGCCGCGCGGGCCAATTCGCGCTGGCGACGGTCAAAACTCGTCAATTCGGTCGCCTCAAGAACCCTTGCGGCGGCGACATGAAGAATATCCAGACTACGCGACAGAAGTTGCGGCGTGTGTGTCCGTGACAATTCAAGCGCCTGCCGATAATGCTCTGCCTAATTCAGCGGCTGACGGATCAGAAATCCATCCGCCTCATCCGCCTCAACCTGTTCAAGAATCTCCCGCTCTTGCCTGACGCTGAGGCCGCGGCGCCCCTTGAGACGCCTGATGCCATTAAGCAATTCAAGTTCCCCGAGATAGGTGTAGGGAATGGAATCTTTGAATCCGGCGGCGATTCGCCCGGCCAATTCGTAAAATCCATCCGCTTCTACATACAGTGCCAGCAGAAAGCTCGTGTCGCAATAAATCATGCCCCCCGCTCCTCGATGAGCAGATCCACGGCCCCTTCACCCGGCGGAAGCACGCGTACGTCTTTGCCGCGCCGCCGCCCGAATCGCCGGGCGAAATCCGGATGCTTCTTCGCCGGCGGGGCATTCAACGTTGCAATCAGTTTGCCCCGCTTGGTGATGCCGACACGATGCCCCTCCGCGAGCCAACTCTCGATGCGCGGAAATTGCGTGCGCAGTTCCCGAACGGTGGCGGTTTTCATGATGTGAATCATATGTGATTCACGCAGACCTGTCCAATCACCCCTTCTCCTCCACCGGCTGCGGAATCGCCGTCTCCATCGGCCGTTTCCACAGCAGATGCAGCCGCCAGTGCTCGTCATCCCGCTCCGGATGGTCGATGCGGTAATGCGCCCCCCGCGATTCGGTCCGCCAGTACGCCGCGTTGGCGATCAGCGCGCAAACGGTGAGCATGTTCTGCAATTCCCAACCCGCCGTCGGCACGATCGTCGACTTGCCGGGAAGGAAAATCTTGTCGATCACATACCGGCTCCAGAACGCGATGATCTCCCGCGTCTCATTCAGCCGCTCCCCCGTCCGCTCGATTCCCGCGTTGCGCCACATGACGCTGCGCAAGCTGCTCTTGATGTCGGTGATGTCCAGCTCCGTGCGCGTCGAGGCCGGAATCTGATGCTCCAGCTGAAGCGGAAAGCGAATCTCCGTCCCTTTCGCCTGCCGTGCTGCGTCGATCCCCGCCCGGGCTCCGAACGCCAGCCCCTCCAGCAGCGAATTGCTCCCCAGCCGGTTGGCCCCGTGCAGCCCCGTGCTGGCCGCCTCCCCCACCGCGTACAGCCCCTCCAGCGTCGTCCGCCCCTGCTCATCGGCGTAAATGCCCCCGATCATGTAATGGGCCGCCGGATGCACCGGAATCAAATCCTTCGCCAGGTCGATCCCGAATTCATCCGCCAGCTTCGCCAGTTGCGGAAACCGCTCCCGAAACGCCCCCGTCGGCAGGTGCCGCACGTCCAGGTAGACGTGCGTGAAATTGGTCTTGCGAATCTGCTCGATGATCGCCCGGCTCACCACATCGCGCGGCGCCAGCTCCGCCAGCGGGTGGTAATCCTGCATGAACCGCTTGCCCGTCCGGTCCACCAGGTATGCCCCCTCCCCCCGCACCGCCTCGGTGATCAGTGCACGGCTCGCTCCCGCCACGTACAGCGTGGTCGGGTGAAACTGCACCATCTCCATGTCCCGCAGGCTCGCCCCGGCCCGATACGCCATCGCGTGCCCATCCGCCGTGGCAATCGACGGATTGGTCGATTCCCGGTAAAGCTGCCCCGTCCCCCCGCTGGCCAGAATTGTCCGCTTGGCCCAGATGAGCTGAATGTCCCCTTCAATCATGGCCAGCGCCCCCAGGCACCGCCCCTGGTCGCTCACCAGGTCGATCACGAAGCTGTTTTCCGAGATCGTGATCGTCTCGCGCCCCCGCGCGGTGCGGATCAGCGTGTCGGCCACATCCCGCCCCGTCGCATCCCCAAACGCATGCACGATGCGGGGAAAGCTGTGGCCCCCCTCCCGCGTAAAGGCCAGGTTGTACGGGTTCCCCTGCTTCTTATCGAAATGCGCCCCCCAGCCCAGCAGCTCCAGCACGCGCTGCGGCCCCTCCTCAATGACGATCCGCACTGCGCTCTGATCGCACAGTCCCGCCCCGGCCACCCGCGTGTCCTCCTCGTGCGACTCAAAACTGTCTGTCGGCTGCAAAACCGCCGCGATCCCCCCTTGTGCATACCACGTGTTGGATTCGTCGATCGTGTCCTTAGTCAGGACGATCACATCCGCCCCCTCATCCGCCGCCCCGATCGCCGCGCGCAACCCCGCCACGCCCCCCCCGATCACCAGCACATCCGTAAACCGCTGCGGCAGCCGGGCGGCCTTGAACGGAATCAGATAGCGGCGGTTGGAAAAGGGTTCAAGCATGGAAAACCTATGAGGCCATTTGATAGATCACGGGACGATATCTCTGTCACAAAAGGGGCTTGTTCTCACTTCGAACGGCCTTCAGCCATGCCGATTTTGCCCGCTGCACTTCCTTCAAAGCCGCCTGAGGCGTTTCGCCAAAGGCCGAACACGCCTCCAGATCGGGAATATCGGCGATGCATCCCCCATCCTCGTCGCTGTAGAAAATATCGATGTGGTAAGCCTTCATCCGTCTTCTTCCAACATCAGATTATAGCGTTCGACAAGCTTCAGGAATTGATGAACCTGATAGGGCTTTACCGCGGACATTCTGCAGGTAGATCAATTCAGGAATACCCAGACGCGCAAAAATTGGATGGCTGCTCGAGGTCCGCGACCGATGAAACCCGAAGGCCTCCACCAACGCGACGAACTCTGAAAAACGCGGGTTGCGCGATCCAGCCAGCGCTTATTGCAGCGGCTTGCGGCCGTTCATCTCGTATTTCCGGCTTTTCCGCTACGCGCCTTCTCTGGTCACAATTTTATACTTCTCACGCTCCCCGATCCCGCGCAGCGGGTAATCCTTCCGCAGTGGATAGCTCCCATACCCGTTCCAGGTCAGGATGCGCCGCAGGTCCGGGTGCCCCATGAAGATGATCCCGAACATGTCATAGACCTCGCGCTCCATCCACTCGGCTCCCGGCCAGATCCCCGTCACCGAAGCCACCTTCAGCCCCGGGTCCCCTTCCGCCTCCGCCACCTCATCCCGCACATCCTGCCCCGGCGCGGTGTCCCGCTCCGGATCCAGGAACACCTTCAGCCACAGCCGCACGTTGTGGGGAATGCTCACCAGACCGTAATTGACGCCAAACCGGTGCGTGGCGCCGGGATAATTCAGGTAGTCCACCCCATTGATCTCCGCCAGCAGGTCAAAACGCAGATTCGGATCATCCCGCAGGAACCGCGCCACCTCCGGCAACTGCTCGCGCGGCACCACCACCGTCACCATGCCGCGGAATTCCTTGACCAGGAACTTGACGCCGGGAAATTTCGCCTTCAACGGCGCCAAAGCCGGATGATCGATCGTCTGTGCCATAAGTCGGCTGATTGTTGAGCATCGCCCCCCCGCCGTCAAGCCGATCCCCCCACCCCTCCCTCAAAATGTCCCGCGCAGAACACCCCCCGCCGCGCCCTTTGTCGCCAAATCGCGCAGCTCCCCCATAAAGGCGGACATAAAGGCGGAGGAGGCAAAACAGCGGCCCGACCCGGTTCTGCATGCTGTCTTTCGCCTCCTGTCCCCCGTCTTCTCCCCTGCGGGCCATTCCGCCAGGCGCGCCCATACCCCCGGAACCCCAAATCCCGCCTCCCTTCCATTTGCTTTTTCCCTCAAAACCGCGTATCAATAGCGATCCGCCCGGCGCTATCGTTTGCCCCGGGCGCGTGAATTTCAGGAGATATAGCCAGTGGCACACTCGTTATCCGCAAAAAAACGCCTTCGCCAGGCCGTCAAGCGCCGCGCCCGCAACCGCGCCCGCAAGGACCAGATCAAGCAGACCGTCAAGGCCTTCAACACCGCCCTCACCGGCGGCAATCTGGATCAGGCCGCCCAGGCCCTCAACACCGCCGTCCAGCGTCTGGACCGCACCGCGGCCAAAGGCACCATCCACAAGAACGCCGCCGCCCGCAAACGCAGCCGCCTGACCAAGAAGCTCAACGCCGCCAAGAAGGCCGCCTAAAAATAGTGCTGGGTTCCAAGGACTGAGTGCTGAGTAAAAGGCACTCGGCAGCCGGCACGCAGCGCTCAGCATTCTCTGCCCATGCCCGACGCCACCGTGATGGACAAGCTCGTCTCCCTCTGCAAACGCCGGGGTTTCATCTACCCCGGTTCGGAGATCTATGGCGGCCTCAACGGCACCTGGGATTACGGCCCCCTCGGCGTCGAGTTCCTCCGCAATATCAAACACGCCTGGTGGCACGACAACGTCGCCTCCCGCGAGGATGTCGTCGGCCTGGACTCGGCCATCCTTATGAACCGCAAGGTCTGGCAGGCCTCCGGCCACGAAAACGCCTTCACCGACCCCTTGGTGGACTGCCGCGCCTGCAAGGCCCGCTTCCGCCTCGACCAGATTCCCGAAAGCGCCTGCCCGCGCAAACCCTCCAAGCACCCCGGCGAATTCACCGACTGCGAACTGACCGAACCCCGCCAGTTCAACCTGATGTTCAAGACCTTCGTCGGCCCGGTCGAAGAAAACGCCACGATGGTCTACCTCCGCCCCGAAACCGCCCAGGGCATCTTCGTCAACTTCAAAAACGTCTGCGACTCCACTCGCATCAAGCTCCCCTTCGGCATCGCCCAGATCGGCAAGAGCTTCCGCAACGAAATCACCCCCAAGCAGTTCATCTTCCGCAGCCGCGAATTCGAGCAGATGGAGATCGAATTCTTCTGCCACCCCGACTCCTCCCAGCAATGGTATGAAAAATGGCGCGATGAGCGTTTCGCCTGGTACCAGAAACTGGGACTTAAAAGCGACAACCTCCGCCTGCGCGAACACGACAAGGATGAACTCTCCCACTACTCCACCGGCACCAGCGACGTGGAATACCTCTTCCCCTGGGGCTGGGGCGAATTGGAGGGGATCGCCCATCGCGGCGACTACGACCTCAAACAGCACATGGAGCATTCCGGCAAGGACCTGACCTACTTCGACGACGAGACCAAGCAGCGGTTTCTCCCCCACGTCATCGAACCCTCGGCCGGCGCAACCCGCTCCCTGCTCGCCTTCCTCTGCGAAGCCTTCACCGAGGACCAGGCCCCGAACGAAAAGGGGCAAATGGAAACCCGCACCGTCTTAAAACTCCACCCGCGCCTGGCCCCCATCAAGGCCGCCATCTTCCCCCTGGTCAAGAAAGATGGCATGCCCGAGCGCGCCATGGCCATCCACAAGCAGCTGCAAAAGCACTTTCCGACGATGTACGATGAAAAAGGCGCCGTCGGCCGCCGCTACCGCCGCCAGGATGAGGCCGGCACCCCCTTCTGCATCACCGTCGACGGCCAAACCGCCCAGGACAACACCGTCACCCTCCGCGACCGCGACTCCATGCAACAACAACGCATCCCCACCGACCAGCTCCTGGCACATATCATGCAAAAAATGGCCTGACACGGGCTACCAGCCCGTTGCCTACGTACTCTCAGGGTGCAATTCATTGCACCACATACAACCAGCTTTCGTCCCAATGGCTAGGCCTCGCTCTCGATGATCGTGCGGAGCATAGCCATTTGTGTTGGCTTCAAGCCGATGCGCGGCCGTTTCGCACGAATCATTGCAATCGCATCGTCAACTGTCTCAGCATGGTTCTTCAAGAGGAGAAATGCCGCAACCAGCGTTGCGCTGCGGCCGTGGCCCAGAGCACAGTGGACATAGACAGAACCGTCCCCCAGATGCCGGGAAATGTGGCTGACGCCTGTAAGCAATTGTTGCTCTGAAGGCGTGGTCCCATCCAATGTGGGCAAACAGAGGTAACCCGCGCACCGGCGGAAGGCGGGCGCTTCGGCAAACTCATTGGCGAGATCCACGACAGCGGCCGGAGTCGGCTGAAAGCCCGCCGCTTCTCTTGCCGTCAATCGCCGTCCAAGGAAGAGTCCAGGCACGATCTCGGTCAAAGGCGGCTGCCGCGATGTTAGCCGGTGCAGGTGAAAAGTCAGGCTATTGGCCATGAAGAATGGCGCGAACAGCGGCCATGCCAGCCAATACCTCGAGCCCTCCGGCCGCTTGAGCAGCCATGTGGGCCGCCCCAAAAGATAGATCAAGCCGACCGCGAACATACTCAGCGCGGCGTAGTACAACAAAATTGATATCCAGAGCTGTGAGGCTTGGAATCCTGCATACGCCAACAGGCTTGCCAGCACCAGGAATGCCAGGAAGAGCATTCCGCCAGTTTACTCCCACACCCAGGGAACGCCGAAAAGGAGATCATTTCCAATCTCCCTGCCCCCCCGGTTTAACGACCCGCCCTTGACGTCCGGTCGCTTTGCCTGTCAATATGACCCCACACGTGGAACAATACACAGACGAAATTGCCCTTTCCGAACCCCAGCGCACGACCCTCCCCCTCGCCGCCCGCGCCCGATGGGCCTGGCAGGCCGGCGCCGTCACGCTGCTCCTGCTGGTTATGACGCTGCTCACGACCTCGGGCATTTCCTACCGCCACTGGGCGTGGGACTTCACCGCCCTCGTCCGTTTCCGGGGGGACATCCATCGCAATTTCACCTTCGGCGAAATGGCCCTGGAAAAAGGGTATCTCAACATCCATGAAAACCAGTTGCGCGACGACCCGCCCCGCGGCCAGAAGCTCGACT